>JBGVTF010000439.1:0-20899 GCA_041862415.1 Anaerolineae bacterium
CAAGCAGTGAAGGCCGAGGGCCGTTTTGTCCGCCAGACAGGGGGAAAAGGATTGTATGGCCACGTCTGGCTGGAACTGGAGCCGTTGCCCAAGGGAGGGGGCTTCGAATTCGAGGATAAGACCAAGGGGGGGGTCATCCCTAAAGAGTTCATTTCCGCTGTGGAGCGAGGGGTCCGGGAGGCTATGGAGAGCGGGGTCTTGGCCGGATATCCTATGGTTGATATCAAGGTCACCCTGGTGGACGGTTCCTACCACGAGGTCGATTCCTCAGAGATGGCCTTCAAGGTAGCCGGTTCGATGGCCTTAAGGAAGGGCGTACAGCAAGCAGGGCCGATCCTCCTCGAGCCCATCATGGAGGTTGAGGTGGTGGCCCCGGAGGATTTTACCGGCGATATCATCAGCGACCTGAGCGCCCGCCAAGCCCAGATCGAGGGTATGGAACCGCGCAGCGGTGGTATTCAAGCGGTGCGGGCCAGCGTCCCCTTGGCTGAGATGTTCGGTTACGCCACTGACCTGCGCTCCATGACCCAGGGGCGCGGCACCTTCACTATGGAATTCGATCACTACGCTGAGGTGTCGGAAGAGGTGGCGGAGAGGATCGCTCTCGGTGGCCGACGCTAGGATGCGAGTCATAGCGATATCTCTATTGTCTTCGGCGGAATGAAACGCGGATAGGAGAAGAAGGCGATCATGGGCAGGCAAATAGAGAGACAGAGATTCCCCCATATGACGCCCAGCGATCTGTGGATCACCGAGCATTTGTTAACGAATACGCGGGCAAATGCGTGGCTGTAGTCGATGGGAAAGTGGTTTAGGAATAGACTTCAATATACTTGAGCGCAGGAGCTTTTTCGAAGAGTTTAAAATCTGCTTTGATGAGTCTGAGGACATCATCAGTTTTGAACGAAAGGAGTGATCTTGTCCCTCTTGGATTTGATCGGAAAGGAGAGAAGCGTAAATGAGCAAAGCACATTTTGAGCGGACAAAGCCTCACGTCAACGTGGGCACCATCGGACACGTGGATCATGGCAAGACGACCCTGACCGCAGCCATGACCAAGGTCCTCTCCTACAAGGGCCTGGCTGATTTCCGTCCCTTCGATAGCATCGATAACGCCCCCGAGGAGAAGGCCCGAGGCCTGACCATTTCCATCTCTCACGTGGAGTACGAGACCGGAAAGCGCCACTATGCCCACGTGGACTGTCCGGGACACGTAGACTACATCAAGAACATGATCACCGGGGCGGCCCAGATGGACGGAGCCATCCTGGTGGTGGCCGCTGATGATGGTCCCATGCCCCAGACGCGGGAGCACATCCTCCTGGCCCGCCAGGTGGAGGTGCCCAGTATGGTGGTCTTCCTCAACAAGGTGGACCTGATGGACGATCCGGAGCTATTGGAATTGGTGGAGCTGGAGTTGCGGGAGCTTCTGGATGGGTATGGATTCCCTGGGGATGAGATCCCCATTGTGCGGGGCAGTGCGCGGAACGCCCTGGAGTCCCCCTCGGAAGATCCGCAGGCGCCGGAGTACGAGAGTATCTGGGAGCTGTGTCGGGTGGTCGATGAATACATCCCGACGCCGCTGCGGGAGATGGACAAGCCGTTCCTGATGCCCGTCGAGGATGTGTTCAGCATCAAAGGGCGGGGGACGGTGGTCACGGGGCGTGTGGAGCGAGGGATGATCAAGCCTATGGAGGAAGTGGAGATCATCGGCTTGAGGGACGACGTCCGCAGGACGGTGGCCACCAGTCTGGAGATGTTTCGCAAGACGCTGGACTATGCTCAGGCGGGGGACAATGTGGGGGTCTTGTTGAGAGGGATCGATCGCCAGGAAGTGGAGCGAGGGATGGTGTTGGCCCGGCCGGGGAGCATCAAGCCCCACAAGGAGTTTCTGGGAGAGGTGTATGTGCTGAAGAAGGAAGAGGGGGGCAGGCACACGCCGTTCTTCAGCGGGTATCGGCCGCAGTTCTATATTCGGACGCTGGACGTGACGGGGGTGGTGGAGTTACCGGAAGGGATAGAGATGGTGATGCCTGGGGACAACGTGACGATGAAGGTGAAGTTGATTGTGCCGGTGGCGTTAGAGAGTGGGTCACGGTTTGCCATTCGCGAGGGAGGGCGGACGGTAGGCGCCGGAGTGATCACCAAGGTCGCAGGATAGGAGGGCGGGTGGTTGAGTTGTTGGGTGAGTGGATTGTCGTCTCACCACCCAACCACCTGAATACTGGTTATGGCTAAGAAGGCAATACGCATTGTAACAACCCTTGCCTGTACCGAGTGCAAGGAGCGCAATTACACTACCCAGAAGAACAGAAGAAATGATCCTGGGCGCTTGGAACTGAATAAGTACTGCCCCCGGTGTCGTACTCATACCTTACATAGAGAGACAAAGTAGCTGGTGGTGGATGGCAGACAGCCGATGGTGGCTGGCCGATAGCTGATAGTCGAGAGGTAAACACTATCTCTGCCTGATGGACCATTTGCTATCAGCCATCGGCTACAAGCCATCTGCTGTCGGCTATACAGTACAGGCCAGTAGCTCAATTTGGCAGAGCAACGGTCTCCAAAACCGTAGGTTGCGGGTTCAAGTCCTGCCTGGCCTGCCAGATGGGTGGTTGTCAAGACGCCGTCTCGTGAGTCTTGTAATGAGACGGTGTCTTGACTATACGAATCAGTAAGCCAGAGGGATTCAGGTTATTCAGGAGAGAGGTCCAGTGGCAAAAGCAACTGCTAAAAAAAAGGAAAACGTTGTTATCAAATACTTGAAGGAAACGCGAGCCGAACTGAAGAAAGTCAATTGGCCCAGCCGTCAGGAAGCGACCAATTTGACCTTGATTGTTATGGCTGTCACAGCTTTCATGACCATTCTCCTTGGCACCCTTGACTTCATTTTCACTCTGCTATTTGAGCTGATTATTCGCCGCTGAGAAAGCTTATGGAATCTTCCTGGCCTGATGAACCTGCAAGAAGGTCATAGCCAGGAGCACGCTGCGTTTCCCCTTTCAGTTGGCTCAAAAGGGGCATAGAAGTTCTTGTTTTATGGAAACAAAGAAAGAGCAACCCGAGGAAATCCAAAAAGAAGAGCCTTTGGCAACTCTGTTAAGGGAACCCCAGGGTGTTGAGCCCGAGGCTGAGTTGCAAGAGATATCGCAAGAGGAAGGCGGAGAGAAGCCCCAAGAGGGACCCCAAGCCAAGGATGTGGCCTCCTCCCCTGACCTTTCTAGTCCCCTGCAACCAGAAGCCCAAGAGGGTGAACCTGTGGACGATGAAGCGGAGGGGAAACTCCAGGCTGAATTAGAAGAGTCGCCAGAGGAAATGCCAGAAGAGCCGGAGATAGACGATGATCGAGCCTGGTATGTGGTTCACAGCTACTCCGGCTACGAAAGCAAAGTCAAGAAGAACCTTGAGCACCGCATTGAGTCCATGGGTATGCAGGACCAGATTTTCCAGGTTATTGTCCCCACCGAGGAAGAGGTCGAGCTAAAAGATGGACAGCGACGGACCACTGAGCGGCGGGTGTTCCCCGGCTACATTCTGGTCCAGATGATCATGAACGATGATTCATGGTACGTGGTCCGAAATACGCCAGGGGTCACCGGTTTCGTCGGCTCGGGAACCAGGCCCGTCCCTTTGCGCCCCGCAGAAGTTGAAAAGATCATGAAGCGCATGGAGGCAGAAGCCCCCAGGGTCAAGGTCGGCTTCGGGCCAGGGCAAAAGGTCAGGATTATTGAGGGACCTTTCGAGGATTTCATGGGCACCGTGGATGAAATCAATATGGAAAAGGGCAAAGTCCGTATCTTGGTTTCCTTCTTCGGTCGCGAGACGCCCGTGGAATTGGACTTCCTGCAAGTGGAGAAAATGTGAGATAGGGAGAACCCGCCAGATGACCAAGAAGATTAAAGCTATTATCAAGCTACAGATACCGGCTGGCAAAGCCAACCCTGCCCCACCAGTCGGGCCAGCGTTGGGTCAGCACGGCGTTAACATCATGGCTTTCTGCAAGGAATATAACGCCCGTACGGCCAGCCAGGTTGGTACCGTCATCCCCGTCGAGATCACCGTCTATCAAGATCAGTCCTTCAACTTTATCACCAAAACCCCACCAGCTACCGACCTGCTGAAGAAAGCGGCCGGTGTAGAAAAGGGGTCCGGTGAACCGGGTCGGGAGGTCGTTGGCCAGGTCACCCGCCAGCAAGTGCGTGAAATCGCTGAATTGAAAATGAAGGATCTTAACGCTCTGGACATTGACGGGGCAGAACGTATGATCGAAGGCAGCGCCCGCAGTCTGGGGATCGAAGTTGTGGATTAGTCTATTGCCACTGTTGCACCACTGTTGCACCACTGTTGCGGTACAGGCGGTACAGGCAGTACAGGCGCGTAGCGCGGCTATGTTTGTGGGAGGGTAAAACCCCGCTATTACCACCAAGGAGGATGAGATGCCAAAGCATGGAAAGAAATATCTAGAATCGGCCAAGTTGGTGGACCGCACCAGGACCTATCCACCTGAGGAAGCCGTCGAGTTGACCAAGAAAACCTCTTTCACCAACTTTGATGCCACGGTGGAGGCGCATCTGCGCCTGGGGGTAGATCCTCGAAAGGCCGATCAGCAGGTGAGGAGTATAGTCTTGTTGCCCCACGGCACGGGGAAAAAGGTGCGCGTCCTCGTTTTCGCCGAGGGAGAGGCGGAGAAAATCGCTCAGGAGGCTGGAGCCGATTACGTAGGCAGCGATGACTTGATTCAACAAATCCAGGAGGGATGGCTGGATTTCGAGGTGGCCGTCGCTGTCCCTCAGGTGATGGGCAAGGTAGGTCGGCTAGGCAAAATCCTGGGACCCAGAGGCCTGATGCCCAGCCCCAAGGCAGGCACCATAGTGCCTGCTGAGGACTTGCCTCGCCTGATCGGCGAGCTGCGCTCTGGTCGCGTCGAGTTCAGGCTCGACAAGACGGCCAACCTACACGTTCCTATCGGCAAAGCCGGCTTTCCCCAAGAGAACCTAATGGATAACCTGGCGGCTTTGATGGAAGCTATCCTCAAAGCCAGACCGGCCGGTGTCAAGGGACAATATATCAGGAAAATCACCTTGACCACAACCATGGGGCCAGGTATCAAAGTGGACATAGCTGAGGCGCAAGCGTTGAAAACAGCCTGAAGCCCAATTATCACTGTTGCGCCACTATTGCACCACTATTGCGGTGCGGACGGCACAGGCGGTACAGGCGAAAATCTATCTGGAGCCAAAGACAGCAGGTGTGCCCACAACAACAAATCTTGGGCATTTAATGCGTAGCCTGCCGAGGTGAAGATTGTCACAGGAGAAGGGTTCATTTCCCTTCTTCAGGAAAGTCTTCGTGTCGGCAGACCCGAAGACTTTTTGGTTCTTCCGTTAAGCTCCCCAGGCTTTGCTGCGCAAGCCCAAAACAAGGAGGTGAATGAGTTTGGCTATATCAAAGGAAAAGAAGCAGGAACTAGTGAAGAGCTATGCCGAGGAATTCTCCCGTAGCCAGGCGGCAATCCTGACCGACTATCGCGGCCTGCCGGTCGCTGAGCTGAACCGATTGCGCAACAAGATGCGAGAGGCGGGAAGCGGTTATCACGTAGTCAAGAACAGGTTGGTCAAGCTGGCATTGAGGGAAGCCGGGCTGCCTGTGCCTGAGGAGCTTCTACAAGGGCCGACAGCTATCGGATTCTGCTACGAAGATGTAGTCGCCCCGGCCAAGGTCTTGACCGAATACTCCAAGGAATCCAAAGTGTTGACCATCAAGGGAGGCATTCTGGGCGAAAGGGTGATGGATGTGCAGGCCGTATCGTCTTTGGCCAATTTGCCACCTCGCGACGTTTTGCTGGCTCAATTGCTAAGTGGCATACAGTCTCCCATAGCTGGTCTGGTCAATGTGTTGAGTGGCACCCTGCGCGGTTTGGTCACTGTGCTGAAGGCTCGCGCCGACCAACTGGAAGCGGGCAGCGCCTAAAAAGTATCAATAAACTGAAATAGGAGGATCAAATGGCTGAAGAGAAGAAAGCTAAGAAAACCACCAAGGCTCAAAAAGCCAAAGAAACGAGCAAAGCCGAAGAGAAAAAGACCAAAGAGACAAAGGCGAAGAAAACCACCAAGGCTCAAAAAGCCAAAGAGATGAGCAAAGGCGATATCATTGCCGCCGTCGGAGGGTTGCCCGAAGAGGACAAATCGGCGATTATGCTTGAGATGGTAAAAGGCATGACGGTCCTTGGGCTTTCTGACTTTGTCAAGGCTTGCGAGGAGGCCTTTGGCGTCAGCGCGGCCGCGCCGATGATGGCTGTCCCGGCGGGTATGCCAGCAGCCGCTGCGGCTGCCGGCCCGGCCGAGGAGGAGAAGACCGAATTCGATGTCATCTTGAAAGAAATCGGCCCCAAGAAAATCCAGGTCATCAAAGCGGTGCGTGAGCTCACCAGCCTGGGTCTTAAGGAATCCAAGGAACTGGTTGATAGCGCGCCAACCCCGGTGGTGAAAGGCGTTCCCAAGGAAGAGGCCGAGGCCACCAAAGCAAAGCTGGAAACCGAAGGAGCTGTGGTCGAGATCAAGTAATCTGAGCCGTTTGTCCGTAGATTAAGATTACATGAGAGAAGCCGCCCTCTGTGGGGCAACAATGCCCCATTCTCCTGTGCTGGGCGGCTTCTACCGCTGTTGCACCACTCGCGCAATCCCAGGTTGGGTCCCAAGCCCCAGCAAAAGGGGCCTCAGCTCACTGACCACTGTTGCGGGGCAGAACCTGACCGCTCTTAACCACTCTTTCTACCAGGTTGACCCCAAAGTGGTAGCCCAGGTGTCGGTAGTTGGGGATGTCTAGGACAATGATATCGGCCTTCTTGCCAGTTTCCAGACTGCCTACCTTATGGCCCAGACCGACGGCATGAGCGGCATTAAGGGTGGCCGCAGTAATGGCCTCGCCGGGGGTCAGGTGCATATAGCGACAGGCCAGAGCAATGATGAATTGCATGGACTCACAGTAGCAGGTGCCGGGGTTGAGATCGCTAGCCAGGGCCAAAGCTCCACCGGCTTCAACGATCTGGCGGGCAGGGGTGTACTCATGGTGGCCCAAGCCAAAAGGCGTGCCTGGCAGAGACACGGCGATGGTATCGGATCCTGCCAGGGCTTCGATCTCCTCAACAGTGGTGCAGACCAGGTGATCGGCTGAGACCGCTCCCAGTTTCACGGCCAGCCTAGTGCCACCCAGAGGCTTGAACTCGTCAGCGTGGACCTTGAGTCCAAAGCCTAACTCTCTGGCTCGCTCCAGAATGCGGCGCGACTGGCTGACCGAAAAGGCTCCCTCTTCACAGAAAACATCGCAAAAGAAGGGCACCGAAGGAGCCAGGGCGTCTGAGGCGTCCCCCCGCAGTTTCCTTTCAGCTAAGGGCAACATCTCATTGACGACCATCTCCACATATTCATCAGCCCGGCCTTTAAATTCTACAGGCACCGCATGGGCTCCCAAAAAGGTGGGCACCAAGTCAACAGGATGGGTAGCGTCCAACTGGCGGATGGCTTCGAGCATCTTGAGTTCATCGTCTACATTCAGGCCATAGCCGGACTTGGCCTCGGCTGTGGTGGTGCCGTGAGCCAACATCCTGTCGAGGCGCTCTCGGCCTTGGGCTATCAATTGGGGCAGCGTAGCCGCCCGCGTAGCCCGCACCGTGCTCATGATCCCCCCACCGGCAGCCATGATTTCCATGTAGGTAGCCCCCCTGATGCGCGATTCGAACTCGTCCTCGCGGGAGCCGGCGAAGACCAGGTGGGTGTGAGGGTCAACGAAACCGGGCATGACCACCCTGTTCGAGGCATCAATCATCTCATCCGCTTCAGTCTGAGCCAGCACCTCCTTGGTTGTGCCAGCCAAAGTGATGAACCCATGGCTTACGGCCACGGCTCCATCTTCGATGAGACCCAGCTCATTCATAGCCTCACCCTGCCTGGGACGGGAGGGTGAGATAGAGAGGGTAGAAGAGACTTCAGCCTCGCCAAGGGTGAGAAGCTGGCGAGCGCTGTGGACTATTAGATCAACTCTCCGCTTCATTGTTATACTCCTAGGAACTCTTATCCCAAAAGTGTGATGCCGGATAGCCCGGCTTGCCATTCTGGGCCGTCGCTGCTATAATTAAAGGGGCAGCCATTGGGGAAGGGCTCATGTCGGTGCGGGTTTCAATCATTGCCACCGTAAGCCAGAGGAGATCTCGCCAGACGGGGTCCAAAGTAAAAGAGTCAGACTGCCCCCAAGAAGGGCATCTAAAGAACAGGAGAGGTGAAACTCATGAAGGCTTTGAAAATCGTCGTCACTGGCCCTTTTAACGCTGGTAAGACAGAGTTCATCAGAACTATCAGTGATATTGAGGTCGTATCCACTGAGCGCAAGATAACCAACCCCCTTGTAGCGGTCAAGGAAGAGACTACAGTGGCTATGGATTTTGGACGGGTAATTTTGGGTGACAAGTTATTGCACCTTTTCGGCACACCAGGCCAACCGCGCTTCGACTTCATGTGGGAGGTGCTCTCCAAGGAGATGCAGGGCTTCATAGTCCTGGCCGACAGCACTACCCCCGAGAGCTTTGATGAGGTAGAGCGCATGCTCAAGCTGTTCCAGCAGTACGTGGCCGCCCCCTACCTGGTAGTGGCTAATAAGCAGGATCTGCAGGGGGCCCTTTCACCGGAGGAAATACAAAAGGCTCTCAAAGTTGAGAAGCTATTGCCCTGCGTGGCTACTGACAAGGCCAGTGTTAAAAAAGTACTGCTCGAACTGACGGAGGCCATACACTAAACTCGTCGGGAAACTCGTTCGTAGTAATGACTTCAGCCATCCTACCGGCCGCTGAAGGGCCGCTACGAGCGTTTCCCGACAGAAACCGGGCTGGAAACGCCTGGGACTTTACCCGGCCTGGCGTTTGGCCTCGAGGACGTTGGGCAATTGGTCAATCTTGGCCAGGACGCGGCTTAACTGGGCGATGTCGGTGATTTCAAGGGTAGCGGTGATGGTGGCCATGTTCTCTTTCTTGCGGGTGACCACGTTGGCGGCACTCATGCTGATGTCCTCATCAGCCACCACGCCAGCGATGTCACGCAGCAGACCTTCCCGATCATAGGCTATCACTCTGATCACCACCGGATAGGTCTGTTGGACGCCCTGCCCCCAATCAACCTCGATGAAACGCTCTGTGTCCTCTCGACGCAGCATGTTGAGGCAATCCTTGCGATGAATGGTCACCCCCTGTCCACGAGTGACGTAGCCAATGATGTCGTCACCGGGGAGAGGGTTGCAGCAGCGCGCCAGTCTGGTCAGCAGGTTGCCCACCCCCTTCACCCTAATACCCGGCGTGGGAAGGGGTGGCGGGGCAAACTCTGGCAGTTTTAGCTCCTCTTCACGCTCCTCGCGCTCGACTTGCAGGACTTTGGTAGCAATCTGTTGGGCATTTATGTCCCCGTAACCGATAGCCGCCAGGAAGTCATCCACCTTGCCGAACCCAAAAAGCCCGGCTATACTCTCATAGCTTTCATCGTGATTGACGCCGAGCCGTTTTAATTCCTTTTCCAGTTGTTCACGTCCCCTGGCGATGTTTTCTGTTCTGTTCTGTCGTCTGAACCATTGCCGGATCTTCTGGCGGGCGCGGGCGGTTTGGGTATAGTTCAGAACGGGATTGAGCCAGTCGCGGCTGGGGCCACCCCGCTTGGTCGTTAGAATCTCGACCTGATCGCCGCTCTGCAATTGATAGCTCAGAGCGACAAGGCGACCGTTCACTTTGGCCCCCCGACAACGGTGGCCAATTTCAGTGTGAACACTATAGGCAAAGTCAATGGGCGTAGAACTGGCTGGCAGATCGAAAACCGCCCCCTTTGGGGAGAAAACGTAGACACGGTCCTGGAAGACGTCACGCTTGACTGAATCAACGAACTCGCCGGCATCGGCCACCTCTTGACGCCAATCCACCAACGAGCGCAGCCAGGCTATCTTGTTTTCAAAAGCCACATCACGCTTGGCCTGCTGTTCCTTGTAGCGCCAGTGGGCGGCGATGCCCAGTTCAGCCGTGCGGTGCATCGCGTGAGTACGGATCTGCACTTCCAGGGGCTTGCCCCCAGGGGCGACCACAGCGGTGTGGAGCGACTGATACATGTTGTCCTTGGGAGTGGCGATGAAATCGTCAAACTCGCCAGGGATAGGTGAACAGAGACTGTGCACAATTCCCAGGGTCGCATAACAGTCTTTGACTTCGTTGACGATGATGCGTACGCCTCGCACATCGTAGATTTGGTCGAAATCAATTCCCTTGCGCTCCATCTTTTTGTAGATACTGTAGATATGTTTAGGCCGCCCCGTCACTTCGGCTGGGATGCCTCCCTCCTTCAATGTCTTGCGCAAGGTGTCAACGATTTCGACAATGTGATTTTCCCTGTCAGCCCGTCTCTCAGCGACGAGCCGGGCTATTTCCTGATATTTTTGGGGCTCCAGGTGACGAAGCGATAGGTCTTCCAGTTCCCATTTGATTTGCCAGATGCCCAGCCGGCTGGCCAGGGGGGCGAAGATATCTAGCGTCTCGCGGGCGAATCTCCTGCGTCTGGAGGGCTGTAGAGCGGACAAGGTGTGCATGTTGTGCAGGCGATCAGCCAGTTTGATCAAGACCACGCGGACGTCGTCCACCATGGCCAGGAACATCTTGCGCAGGCTCTCGGCTTCCTCATACTCCAGGGTCCGGCGGCTCATCTGGCTCAGTTGGTCAATCTGCTCCAACTTGGTCACTCCGTCTACCAGTTTGGCCACTTCGCCGCCAAAGTCCTGGCGCAGGTCCTCAATGGTGACGTTGGTGTCTTCGGCCACATCGTGCAGCAGGCCAGCGGCAATAGTAGCCGAATCCAGACGCAACTCAGCTAAACGCTGGGCAACGGCCAGGGAGTGCACAATGTAGGGTTCACCTGAGGCCCGTTCCTGGTCAGCGTGGGCCAGCGCAGCCAAATCATAAGCCCGCCTGATCAGGTCTATATCACTCTGAGAGAGGTCTTCGTGTATTTCTTCAAGCAGGTTCTTTACATTCATACTGTACCCACTTCACCGCCTATCCGACATCAGTATATACCAGAAATCAATTTTGCGCAATGATTCACAATGCACGTTTCCTTAAATTTATGAACAACTGCCTGGACCTACGCCGCAGGTCAGGGGCTTTCACTGTCCAGGCCATTGGTTTGAGGAAAGTGGTCATCGGAGGATAAATCATCAATGCTACCAGCAGGTCACATCGAATACACCTGGGGAGCACTCAACCTTTTGCAGCGAAAGGCCAGGCTCTTCGAGGATGCGGATTACCGCGTAGCAGCTCTGGCTGCCCTGTTGCCTGATCTGATTGATAAACCCCTCTCTCTACTGGTCTTTACCGACTCTAAGACCAGCCAAGGGCTGGCGCACACCTTGCTGGTCCACCTCCTGGTCTCGCTTATCATCTTCGTCTGGTGGCGGAAAGGATTCGTCTACGCCCTGGCTTCCAACGGTCACTTGTTGGCTGACCGGATATGGCGCTACCCACGCACTTTGTTCTTTCCCTTCCTGGGCTGGCAATTCGAGCCGTGGCGCTTTATGGGCTCGCCAGAAGCCATGCTGGATGCCTACGCTGAAGTAGTCACATATCCTCTCATCATCGCTTTGGAATCCATCGGCCTGGTGATCCTGGCTTGGCTGGTGGTGACATATCATCTCTATCGTTGGGAAAACCTGCTGGCCTTTCTGGTTTCTGGCAGGCTCCCACAGGTCGGGCAGAGAGGCAAGAAAAAGGATTGGCTAGAGCATGAAGGGAGGGCCTCATGAGAGTCATCGCTGGCGAAGCCAAGGGGCGAAGATTGCTCTCGGTGCCGGGTCAGACCACCAGACCCATCAGTGGCCGAGTGAAAGAGTCTCTGTTCAACATCCTAGGGGGACGGGTGGTGAATGCCCTTTTCCTTGATCTTTTCGCCGGCACAGGCAGCGTCGGCATTGAGGCCCTCAGTCGAGGGGCGCGTCGAGCCGTCTTCGTGGAACGGAACCGACAGGCGCTTGAGGTGATCACCGAAAACCTGAAGATGACGGGCCTGGCTGATCGGGCTCAAGTGGTGCGTTCTGACGTCTTCAAGTTCCTGAGAGGGGAGTTCGATGAAAAGTTCGACATCGTTTACATTGCCCCACCCCAATACAAAGGCCTGTGGGCCAGGACCCTGCTGGCATTGGACGGAGGGGAACTGTTAGCCGACGAGGGCCTTGTCGTTGCCCAGATCTATCCCAAGGAATTTGCTTCCCTTGATTTGAAATCGCTCCAACTGGCCGACCAGCGCAAATACGGCAGCACCCTGTTGTGCTTTTACGCCCGATCGGAAATTGGGCCACAAGGCTAAAGAGCCCTGGCCGTCTCAACCTCACGTAAGGGAAGGTTTCGCTTCCGGGGTGCCGACGCAAGTCTGCTTTTGCCACGGAGAACCGTATCGAGGACTTTGAAAAACGTCGTGCTGTGGGACGGACCTCCACCATGAAGCAGCGGAGTCCCGAACTTGTTCGGGTCGTTCCCACGACGGCGTCAATCTGCAAACGGGAAGGCCCCCAACAAAAAGTGTTACCGAGAAAGAACCCCAGGACAAAAGAAGGAGCCCTCGGATTAGTTTGGCCCGAGGGCTCCTCTGCATATTCCTGTATTTCACTTACCAGAGCGCAACCTCAAGTCGTGCCTCTCATCCTGGGATCGAGGGCGTCGCGCAGGCCGTCGCCCAAGAAGTTGAAGGCGAAAATGGTGATGGACAACAGCAAGCCGGGGAAAATGGTCACGTGGGGGTAAGAGCGCATGGCTTCCACCCCCTCATTGATCATCATCCCCCAACTGGGTGTGGGCGGGTTGACCCCCAAGCCGATGAAGCTCAGAAAAGCTTCGTAGAGAATGTAATTGGGGATGGTCAAAGTCTCGTACACGATGCAGGGGCCGATGATGTTGGGCAGAATGTGGCGGAACATGACGCGTAGGTCGCCTGCTCCGATAGTGTGAGCGGCCTCGATAAACTCTTTCTCCTTCAGAGACAGGATCTGCCCCCGCACCAGGCGGGACATGGTCATCCAGGCCGTGATGCCGATGCCCACGAAAATAAAGAACATCCCTCCCATAGAGGTATCAAGGACCACGAGGGGATACCGCCAGTCGCCGGGTTGGACCGCCGTGGTCGTGGAACGGAAAAAGGCCATTAACAGGATGATGAACAACAGGGTGGGGAAAGCATAAAGGATGTCAACGATGCGCATCATAATGTTGTCCAGCCGGCCCCCGTAGTAACCAGCAATGGAACCCCAGATCAAGCCGAGGAGCAAACTGATCAGAGCTCCCGTTACCCCCACAGAAAGCGAGATGCGGGTGCCGTAGATGAGACGGCTGAAAAGATCTCGGCCCAGGAAATCGGCTCCCAACAGGAACTTGGTGCTGATCGTCGCATAGTTGACGACCCCCCTGGGCAATATGGGAAGCAGCCAGGGGGGTATGGAGTAGTTGTCCGCTGAATCCCCCTCACGGTAACTATAAGGAGCAACCACCGGAGCGAAGATAGCGGACAAGACCAGCACAATGATGATGCTCCCTCCAAGCATGGCCGCTTTGTTCCTGACCAGGCGTTGCAAGGCATCAAGCCACAGGTTGGTTTCCCGTTGCCTCCTGACAGCCAGGCGGACGGTCCCCTCTTGCACAGCCATATCTTTCTCCCTAAATATAAAGATAACTTGATACTATAGGAATTCTCTTCTGGAGTAGCGAAACTTGTTTCGCGTTCGGCTGGCGCAGAACAAGTTCTGCTACTCCGCCAATAGGTATGACTTATGACTGATGGCAGGCGGCTGAAGCTACGCTCAGCTATCGACGAAAAGCGAGCGGGCTATCAACCATTTACTATTCATAAGGATCCAGCTAAAATGGCTCAGGGAATGGAGCCTTCAGGCGGAAGAAGCCGGCCAAAGCCTCGACTCCAAGTTGTTTTAGCCACACCCTATTCATAACGAATGCGCGGATCCAGGAAAGCGTAGGTCATATCTACCAGCAGATTGGCCAGCACCAGCACCACCGCATACAAAAGGATGGTGCCCATAATGACCGGATAATCGCGGTTGGTGACGCTGGTGACGAAGAAACGGCCCATGCCCGGGATGCCAAAGATGATCTCAACAATGAAAGTACCCGTCACCAGATAGGCAAAGAGGGGGCCCAGGATCGTGATCACGGGGATCAAGGCATTTCGCAGGGCGTGTCGGATGGTCACCACTCTCTCGGCCAAGCCCTTGGCCCTGGCCGTACGGATATAATCCTCACGGATGACCTGCAACATGCTGGCCCGGGTCAGGCGGGCGACGCGCGACGACTCGGTGGCACCCAAAGCCAGGACTGGCATGATGACCTGACTGGGCTTCCCCCAGCCGGCCACCGGCAAAAGGCCCAGGCCCAAAGCGAGAATCCAGATCAGCAGAGGCCCCATGACCATGTTAGGGACAGAGACGCCAAAGACGGCAACGCCCATGCTGAGGTAGTCCCAGACGGTGTTCTGCTTCAAAGCGGCCACGATGCCAAGGGGTAAACCGATGACCACAGCCACCAGAAGGGCCCACAGACCTAACTGAAAGGAAACCGGCAGGTTATCCCGGAAGATATCGTTCACCGTGCGGCTGCGGGAGGAAAAGGTGGGACCGAAATCCAGGCGCAGCACCCCCTTGGAATCTCCGCAGCCGCCGATCAGATACTGTACGTACTGTTTCCACAGAGGTTCATCCAGGCAGTAATGCTTTTCCAGATTGCGGAGAATCTGCTCCGGCAGCGCCTTCTCGCGGGTGAAGGGGCCGCCGGGCACGGAGTGCATCAGGAAGAAGGTGACGACAGAAATAAATAAGAGAACGGGGATGAGAAGCAAAAGACGCCGTGCAATGTACCTGCCCATAGATCCTCCTCCATTTTTTGCTATTCACTAGATGACAAAAGCTCGCAGCGGATCCCTTCGACAAGCTCAGGGCAAGCTCCTTCAACAAGTCCAAGCGCCAGATCCGCTGCCCACCCGCCGGATCTGGCGATCCAGCAGAAGCAAGCTGGGATCTGCTGAGGCTGAAGCGACGCTACGTAGTCCCCATACAGGGACTACGTAGCGTCTGCACATGAAGGGCTCTAGTGCTCCGCGATCTTCCAGGTCCAGAGCTCCTGACCGCCAGTGGGAATGTAGTTGTACTCCAGCCAGGGCTTGGCCAGCAGGGACTGGGTGTACCAGTACAGCGGGATCATGGCCACGTCCTCTTCGCACAGGATCTGATCAGCCCGCTGGTACATCTCCAGGCGCTTGTCCGGGTCCTGCTCCACGGCCGCGTCCTTGACCAGTTTGTCGAACTCCTCGTTCTTCCACCTGGTGTGGTTGTTGGGCGACTCGGAGTGGAACACCTCGTTGAGGAAGTTGTTGGCGTCGGGGTAGTCGGCGCCCCAGCCCAATCGGAAGACCTGAGGTGGGTCTTCAGTCAGTGTATCCAGATAGACCTTCCACTCCTGGTTGGCCAGCTTGGCCTCCACCCCCAGGTTCTCCTTCCACTGGGCCTGGACGAACTGGGCGATAGCCTGGTGCCCCTCGGTGAAGTTGAACATCAGGGTGATTTCGGGCAGACCCTCACCACTGGGATAGCCGGCCTCCTCCAGCCACTTCTTGGCCTGATCGGGGTCGTACTTGATGCCGATGTTCTCCTCCGGCGCCACGAAGCCAAAGAGGCCGCGGCAGGCGAAGGTGGTGGCCGGTTCCTGGTTAGCCTTGGTGACGGTGTCAATCAGTTTCTGCCGGTCAATGGAGGCAGCAAAGGCCTTGCGCACCAGGACGTTGTCGAAGGGCGGCTTGGTGACGTTGAAGCCATAGTAGTAGGTAGCCAAGTCAGCGACGATGTTGAGCTGCTTGCTCAGCTCCGGGTCGGCCTTCATGCGGTCCATGTCAGCTGGCGGAATGGCCCCGATCTGCGCCCCGTAAAAGTCCAACTCATCGTTCTCGTACATGGCCACGCCCGTAGAGTCCTCCTGGACCATGAACATGGTGACCTTATCAATGGTCACGTCCTTGGCGCCCCACCAGTCCGGGTTTTTGACCAGGACGATCTTGTTCTCGTGCTCCCAGGTCTCCAGCTTGTAGGGGCCGTTGCTGACCATGTTTTCGGCCTCGGTCCACTTGTCGCCGTGTTCCTCAATGGTCCATTTGGGCACGGGCCGGGCCACCCACATGCCGGCGATGGCCGGGAAGTAACCGGCGGCATCGGTCAGCTTGATCTCCAGGGTGTAGTCGTCAACGGCTGTGACAGCCACGCCGTCGGCGCTGCCCTCGCCGGTGTTGTAGGCCTCGGCGCCCTCAATGATGTAGAGGACGTAGGCATACTCCGAGGCCGTCTCAGGGTTCAGGGTACGCTTGATGCCGTATTCCACGTCGCCAGCCGTGACAGGCTTGCCGTCGGTCCACTTGGCGTCCTTGCGCAGCTTGAAGGTGTAGACCATGCCGTCGGCCGAGGTTTCCCAGCTCTCAGCCAGGAAAGGCAATACCTTCAGCGTCCCCGGCTCAAAGTGGGTCAGGCCAACGAAGAGGTTCTGGTTGACGTTGATGGACGCGCTGTCGGTGGCCAGAGCCGGGTCCAAAAAGGGCGGCTCGGTGCCCAGGTTGAGGCGCAGCTCCGCGCCTGGCTTCTCGGCCGCGGGACCACAGGCTACCACGAACGACAGAACCATCACAACGGCCATTAACCCCATAAATGCTCGAGCAAACTTCCTAAACATATCTTCCTCCTTCTTTTTCTTTTGCAGACTAGGTGATAACGTTAGCCAGGCTGTTCTTTCCCTGTCTCACCTCCCTTCAAAAATGTCGGGGAATTGAAAGGGAATAATTATCCCAACTGCTCCCGCCGGATTGCCAAATCCGGCGGGTATGGCCTGGATTTGGCAATCCAGGCCGAGCAAACTGGGACATTTTATTTCTTCCCTGTCCCTTCCCATTTCCCAACTCGGCTACCTCCGATATGTATCGGCATATGGTACCAACCGGTAGTCAAAGATCGTCAGTTCTCTCCTCAGGAGAAAATAGAGAGACCCCCTCGGCACATCATCGTCGGTCGAGGACAGCACGATCTTCTCAGAACCTGGCTGAGGGGTTAGCGTACCGTTGACAACGTACTCACGGTCCACGGAGAGGTCGAACCCTGGTCTCAGACTCAGACCAAAAGCCAGGAGGATGATGATGCCCAATACCAGGGGTTGGACCAGCAAAGAGAACTGGGCCAAGAGAAGCCTTCCCCTTCGGGGGGGCGATTGTGCTTTGGGCTGCTCCAGTCTGGCCCTTATTCTATGCCACACCTCAGGTGGAGGCTCCTCACCAGCTACCGAGTCCCGAAGGGCCCGGCGGACCAGGGCATCAATCTCATCACTTGGATATGCGTTCTCTTCTACCGTCGGCCACGTCTTTCTATGGAATCTCATACGCTACCCCTGCTGGCAGCCGCTCATCAACTCCAAGCTTACGTCTCAGATTCTGGCGGCCATAGTACAAGCGCGATTTGACGGTCCCCACAGGACAGTCCAAAATGTAAGCTATTTCCTCCAGGCTGAACCCGTTCAAATAGAAAAGGACGATCACGACGCGCTGCGCAAAACTGAGGGAATGGATAGCCTCCTGGACGATGCGCTGCAATTCCTCGCGCTCCAAGACGTGCTCTGGAGAGTCGTGGTCATCGCCTACGAACTGATCAATTACCTCCCCCAATGAAGGAAGCCATCGTTTTCGCTTCGTGACCCAGTTGTAACTGAGGTTGACCGCGATACGGTGAATCCAAGGAGACAAAGGCCGCGATACGTCTATCTTATCAACGTGCACGTAGACTTTCAAAAAGCACTCCTGGAGGATATCCTCAGCAGCGCTCTGATCGCGGGTGATGGCCAGTGCGGTCCGATAGACTGGACCTTTGTATTTGTCGTACAAGGCTTCGAAAGCGGCAAGGTCTCCCCGTCGAACCCGAGGGATCAGCTCACTGTCCTCGCCAGTTGACACGGCAGCCCTCCGTATCTCCAAGCCTCCTGTCACTTGCTATACAAGGAAGCAAGGTAAAAGGTTCATTCCTCTTGAACGCTATCTGGCCATATTTTACTCCTAACGGGACGAAAAGTCAAATGGCAATTGGGCTGGACTCCATCAAGCTGGAACTGCTGGCCGGGGACCGCGTATCCTGTCCTAGCGGCGATACGCCAGGCCACCTGCGTTGAGGGTCCGGATAAATCGTCTGAGTGGGCTCCTCCACCACCTCTGCAACACCCACACCATCCACAACCGCCGACGTAGCCACCGCCAGGTCTGTATTGCTTGCCTCTGGTCATCGGTGTTTGGTGGGCGAGGCGCATAACTTGCCTGCACGTAAAGGCCGACCAGTCGCTGCGCCTCCTGGACGGCAGGGGCCATGGTTGTATCCCACCCATACTTACTTCGCGCCAGGTTGGCAAAGTGCTCTGCGAAGGACGTGGCAAACTCGTAGGGTGTGTTCCCCTCTCGCATCGGCATGCCCAACCGCCGCCCGCGATGTTGGAGGCGTTGGTAGAGGGTTGCCACGGCCGCTACCGGTGTCAAGAGGCGCAGCCGCCAGATGTCGGCTGCCCACCAGACGATGCCCACCAACGGCACCAGGGCAAGAACGCCCAACATCTCCAGCCACCCAAACTGGGCCAGCCTGCTTCGTTCCGTCGCTGCCGGTTGCAGTGGTTCCTCTGGCTCAGGCCATTCAATTGTGAGAAACTCAGCCTGACGCTCAATCGGTGGGCGACCGGCGGTGGGCTCGAACTCTACCCATCCGTACTCGGGAAAATAGACTTCGACCCACGCATGGGCGTCGGCTTTGGTGACGAGGTAGCAGACATTGTCCGCATCGTAGGTCCCGCCAGCGTAGCCGAGCACCAGCCGGGCCGGCAGGCCGGCCGCTCGGGCCAGCACTGCCATCGTCGTGGCGTAGTAGTCGCAATGCCCTCGCTGCAAATCAAAGAGAAAGTAATCGGCTGCATCCCGGCTGAATGGAGGCGAAGGCACATCAAGGGTGTAAGAAAAAGTCCGTAGGTAAGACTCGATGGCCAGGGCTCGGTCGTAGGGAGTGGGCTCGGTCGCTGTCAGGTCGCGCGCCAGCGCCAGCACCCGGTCGGGTACCTGGTCCGGCAGGGCCAGATAGCGATCTTTCACCCACTCCGGGTAGTCGCTCCCGGCGGATCGCAATTGCTCCTCGCTGATGACGGGCACCAGTGAATCGGCCCGATAGGTGGTGGCTTCGCTGGACGTGGCAAAGGTATCTTGGTGTGAACGCCAGGCTACGCCAAAGTCCTGGTCGGCTGTGACCAGGGTTCCAGCCACGTGGAGCATCTCGTCCAAGTCACCGATGACCTGTACCTCCTGCCGCAAGACCCGATGGAATGGCATGTCCTCCGAGATGACCGGCTCGCCCGCCTCGTAGTCCACCATCTCTGTCTGGCTCGTGGTCCAACTGTGACCGGTATAGTGATCGTAGACAATGCTTCGCCAGTAATAGCGCCACGGTGGCTCCGACGGGCCCGATAGATCACGATCAATGCGAGCAAGCCGTGATATCCTTGGATCGTGCCTTAGGTCGCTGGTGCGAACCACCATTACCACCTCCCGCGATAACTGTGGCCTGAAGCTGATGGTGTGAAAGCGTGGCATACCGGCCAAGCGCACCTCGTTCGAGGCTGCCTTTTCCGGGTCGGGTTGTGTTTCCAGCCCCAGCGACTTGGCAACCAACTCTGTCTCGTCCTCCTGTTCCTCGATCAGTTGTTGTGCGAATTCGACGATCCTTCGCACGGAGATGGACGGCACCAGGGCAGCCGTCACTACCAGCGCCAGCGATAGAAGGGCTACCGTCACCGTCAGGTCCTTCCACAGGTCAGAGGAAAAGTCAATCCTGGTCGCCTGCCAGCGACGCTCGCGGGCATGGTGCCGGACCATGGCCATCAGCAGCAACGTCGTGCCCAGCAGCGTTAGCAAAGCGGTGGGCTTGGCTCGCGTGTAGGAGAAGGTAGCCATCAGCAGTGCGCCGGCTGGGGCTATGCCTTGCAAAGGCTGATGGCGGCGCACTGCCCAACCAGCCCAGACGGCTACTGCCCACATCGCCAGGCTCCACAACAGCGCCGTTGCCACCGGGTCAAAGTTGGGATTACCGCCGACCAGCCCCAGTACCCATTCACGCCCACGGTCCAGCAGTGTGACTGTGTCAGCCCACAGTTCCATCAGGGCCAGCGAGACTGTCATCCAGTCCGGCGGTGGGCCGGCCAGCCTCCATCCTCCATTCTCTAGCCCTTCGCTCAGGATAAGCCCTTCGACACAGCTCAGGACAAGCCTCCAACCTTCAGCCAGCAGCCAGTAACAGATTTGCCCGATTAGACTGACCACTGCCCACACCATGGCGGCCAGTTTCCCTCCCAATCGCCCAACGCGCACAAGGACCACCCCGGCGCCTAGCAGAGAGGCCAAGATTCCCGCAAGCCAGCCCGACAGGCGAGTCGTAGCCATCACCCAACCGACCAGCGCGCCCAGCGTGGCAACGGTCAACAGCAGCCCGGCATCCAGTTCACGGACGACGTCGGCCAGCCCGTGCGCCACGCTGCCCAGTGCCAGCATGAGCAACGCCAGCAACAACAGCGCCCGCGGTTCCAGCCGGCGGCGGCGTCCTGAGCCTTGTCCTGAGCCCCGTCGAAGAGTTGTCGAAGGGATGATCCAGCGGAACAGCCGTGCCACGACATCGCCCATTATGACAGCACCTCCCATCCTGCTTCACGGGGCTGGCGAACCGATGCTGGCCTTCCCCGATGCCTCTGCTGATCGGGACGAGCTTGGGGCTGATCGAGCAGGTC
>JBGVTF010000440.1:0-2848 GCA_041862415.1 Anaerolineae bacterium
GCACGTAGGCGTATTCCGAGGTCAGGTTCTTGATGAGTTGGGTGGTCTTGGCCCGCCAGTTCTTGATGCGCTGGGCCTCGTCGAGGATGATCAGATCGGGCGCCAGGGCCTGGATGAGATCAAAGTCACGCAACACCAGTTCATAGTTCAGGATGGTAAAGGTGCTCCCCTCGGCGTACTGCTTGCGCCGCCTGGCCTTGGTCCCGCCGATGACGGTCACCGATTCGTCCGAGAAACGCTGGATCTCCTTAGCCCACTGGAGTTTGAGGGAAGCGGGGCAGATGACCAGCACCCTGTCGAGCTTATTCTGGCCTTTGAGGAAGACCACGGCGGCGATGGCCTGGACGGTCTTGCCCAGGCCCATGTCGTCGCCCAGCAGAGCCCGTTGGGTGAAGGCCAGAAAAAGGGTGCCCAGCATCTGGTAGGGGTAGAGGGGCAGCTTCAGCACGTCAATCTCCAACCGGCCGGCCTTGACCTGTTCCATCAGGCGGGCCATCTCCGCTTCCCGCTCGGCCTGGCGCTGCCAGTCCTGGGCGAACTCTTGCACCTCCACCCCGATCTGGACCTGGCCCCCAGCCTCGGTCACGGCCTTTTCAAATTCATCCAGGGTCTCCACGATGTGTCGTGGGTCGGCCTTAGCCCGGCGCAGCCGCCCGCCCTTGGTGAAGGTTGCCTCGACTGCCTTGCGGACTGGCTTTTCCAGGGCCGGGTCAAAGCTGGCCTTGATGATCGTCTCGTCCTCGTAGGCCAGCTTCAGCACCACCTTGTGGGCCTTTTCCTCGGCCAGCCTGGCCCGCTGCGCTGTGAACTCGTCGGGGTGCTCCCGTTCCAGGTGGATCAAGACCGCTTCGATGTGCTTGCAGGTGCCCAGGCCGTTGGATTCGTAGTCGGGGCAGGAGCAGCGGTTCTCCAGTTCGAAGGGGTTGCGGATCTCGACGTCGTAGGTGTAGCCGCTGCCGCTTTTGACCCGATAGAGGGACAGAATGTCACCAGGACGGGTGTTGGTGATGCGGTAGCGGGGCAATTCGCGGCGAGCGCGTTCTTTTCGGACTTCAATTTGGCGCTGTCGGGACATGGTTCATTACTTTTGATGTAAGCGTTCAGGTGCCAGGCACTTCCATGGCTGCTCCGGCCTGAAGGTCATCTTCCAAATGGTTTGTACCTCTCTCTGGACCATCTGTCGGAAGTGCCTGGCACCTCAGAGGGGTGCCGTTGGCTCCAATTATACTACAAGGCAGGCAAAGAGGGAAACAGCGGAGTAGCGGACGGTATTGTTGAGGGCCTGAAAGTCTGGTATACTATTGGGGCAACCGTTCAAGGGATGGGACGAGAACTTGATGGCCCTGCCAGGTATTGACATTTGGGTTAGTTATGGAGTATAATAGCAGTAGGCATTTGCCAATATTTCGCCATCGTTGCTCTCATCGCAGTCAGTAGCTAAGGAGGGAGGAAAGAGAGCATGACACAGAAGAGCCAATCTTCTCCAACAGAAACAGATCAGGAGAGGGTTGGCTTTTGTTGTTTTTACAACGAAAGGAGAAAGAAACATGTCTGACGAAGCAAGAACGGCGACCCAAGTGAAGAAAGAACGCAAAGAACCCACCACGCCAGTGCGTAGCCAGGTGGGCGCGAGCCCCGTGGGCCCCATAGGCATTGTCTTGATCACGGCCTACCTCATCCTGTTCTCCATCCTCTTGCTGTACGGTGTAGTGCAGTTCTGGCCGCCCGTAACGCCGGCCGGGGAGGGGGCGGCTCCGACCTCCTCGTCAGCAACCTTCCTATTTCGGAGATTTTCGATTTCGGACGAGGTCCGCTTGCTCCTCATTGTGGCGCTGTCCGGTGCGCTCGGCAGCCTGGTGCATGCGCTCCGGTCGCTCTCCTGGTACATCGGCAATCGGGACTTGGTGCGGAGCTGGTTAGCCAGGTACATCCTTTTGCCCTTCGTTGGGTCGACGCTGGGGCTTCTTTTCTATTTCGTTATCCGTGCTGGGTTCTTCTCACCCGAGGCGACGGTTCAGCAAACCAGCCCCTTTGGCTTCGCTGCCCTGGCTGGCCTGGTCGGATTGTTCTCGGAGCAGGCTGTACTGAAGCTCAAAGAAGTGGCCGAGATCTTGCTGACCAAGCCGCAGCCAGGGGCCGACGCCAAGCCGCAGGAAAAGGGGTAAGGAGAGAGGGTTTCGAAGATCGCGCCTGGCCTGTCTCCTCTGACGGTGTGCGTTTCCTGGCACCTGGTGAGGCGGTGATTGTCGTCGGGACGACGGAGCGCGGCGTGATCATACTCGGCCCAGAAAAAGGGAAAGAAACGTTCTCCATCCGTGCCGACATTGTATACGCTGGGTCGCACGAGGATTTTGTCGCCAGGGCCAGACGGAACATGGTTTTCCCCATCGTGATGTTGATAGCTAACCTGATCGCCGTTGTAGCGGTGGTCTTGTTGCCTTGGGCAAGCTGGTATCTGCGCCCTAAGGATACGACTGAGGCAGATGAGAATGGCTGAGGAGGCACGGTTGGCGATGGGCATCGAACAAAGCCCGCCTAAGGGGCCAGACACTTCACCTGGAAAGGAGGTTGGAGGAAACTATGGCAACCATTGAGGTCAAGAAATTGGACCACGGTGACAGTTACGGGTTCCAGGTCACCGTGAGAGAAAGGGGGAGCGAGAGTCATCACCGGGTGACCCTCCGGAAAGCCGACTACGAGCGGCTGGCTGGCGGCAAGGCGAGCCCAGAAGCCCTGGTGACCGAGTCCTTTCGGTTCCTCCTGGAACGCGAACCCAAGGAATCCATCCTGGGCTCCTTTGATCTTACGGTGATCAGCCGCTACTTTCCAGAGTACGAGCGCGAGATCA
>JBGVTF010000441.1:0-5713 GCA_041862415.1 Anaerolineae bacterium
GCAGCCAACGATCTTCAGGCAGGCTCCGCCGGACCGGCGCATCTTCATTCCTGCACCAGCCTGGTTGCACAGATTTCAGTTGAGCCGCCGTTACGACGGACAGGTCTACCGTACTTTCTCCAGCCAATCCGACTCAATCTCACAAGCGGTCAGCCGTCCCAGGATATCCAACAGAATCCTGACCCGGCCCGTCGCGGATACAGTCCGGTCAAACATCGCCTCCAGGCCTTCCAAAGGGCCGGCCTGGATCCGCACCCGCTCGCCGTGTTTGAATCCGCTGCTCTCAGAGTATCCAGCCTGCTCCAGTTGCGCCAGGCGTTGTTTAATTCGCGTGACGGCCTCGTCAGGTACCTGGGCCACTCTTCCCCCAAATCGGACAATACTGCGCAGCCCCGGCGTCCAACGCAGTGAGAGATAGTCAGCGGAGGTCGGGTCCACTCGCGCGAAGAGATAGCATGGGAAGAAAGGCGACGGTTCCTTCCTGCGCCGATGCTTGCTGTATTTGTAGACGAGAGGGAGATAGGTCTCCACGCCTCGGCCAGTCAGGGCGTTGCTGACCTGACGCTCCATTCTCGGTTTGGTATACAGGGCGAGCCAATGCTGCATTCCCATCTAACTCCCGACGATTGCCAACCACGGCGAGACGCTGGCGTGCATCCAGGCAGCACGCCCATTTGGCCGGCCAGCACCTTTTCGAAGCAGGCACCTGCAACGAAACAGGCCAGATGCCGTGTGGCACATGAACTGGCTTCCGGGATTTTCTCACCTCTGTCGAAGCCATTTATGTCTCAAGAGAGCAAGCCACAGATTCGTCTATCAGGGCTCGGACGGCCCAAGCATGCTCTCGCTCTCCACTTTTTGAATGAAACGCAGCCTGCCCTTGTTCTTGATCAGCCTGACCTCTGCAAAAGGCCCCAATCCGGCCAGCGCGTCATCAATCTGCTGGATTTGCCGGGACGTCAAGACCTTCAGCGGCTTGTCCAGGGCCAATGTGAAAGGAACATCGCTTTTCGTGGCTGGCTTTCCCGGTCCCATTCTACGGATCCTTTCGATCAGGGGTCTATCAATCGCCTCTTATAGTCCAAAAGCCGACTCACAACCATAGCTAATCGGCTTCCGGGATTTTTCACCTCTGCCAAAGCCGAATTCCGTGATGGGGTTGTAAGAAAATCGTGTCTGAAAGGAGAATTAACAGACGCTATGATTCATTATAGCACATTTTGACCTGTTGGGAAATAGGAAAAAGGACCTATTTTTCGCTAGTAAAATGCGCCTCTGACTACTACTACTTTGTGCATTTCTGCACGAATTTAGCCCCCCTTGTAAAACCCCCATTGTCGGGCGTAGTGCGCTCGTTCGACCATCTTTCTCCTTTGGCGCATTTCAAGGGCGTTGCCGTTTCTCGTATCTATCTGCCCTTGGCCTGAATTCAGGTGATGAGGTTAGCAATAGCCTAGATGTTCCCAAAACAAAGAAGCCGGCCAGTTGCCCAGCAGCACCTGCGATTGGCCGACTTCTTTGACAGACCTGACCCCACTTCCGTGGAGCTAAGTGAGATCGGATGAACAGTGTGATGGCTTGGGCACGAGTGGAACGCACGAATGCTGATTGTATTTTACATACATATAGTCTTTTTGTCAATCAGACGTGCATTTGGGCTTTCGCAGCGGAAGAATTTCACGAACCACTATGGATAACGGATGGCAGGGGAGGGGACCCTGACTGTCTTGTTATCACAAAACAAAAAGCTCTTGCCACACGGCAAGAGCTTTCAATACCCCTCCATGCAGTTTCTGGTGGTAGGCCAGTCCGCTTGAGAGGCAAGTACTCTCCAATTGAGTTGGGATAACGACAGCAGTGAGCCGTGAAGGATTCGAACCTTCGACACCCTGCTTAAAAGGCAGGTGCTCTAACCAGACTGAGCTAACGGCTCGTGTAAAAAGTATATCATAGGAAAGACTAGCTGTCAAACCTAATGCACGTTCATCCATGTCCGGCTCTCACTACCGGACACTTTTCCCAGCACGTTGATTTTTACCACGAACGGCACGCCGAAACCGCCAGGTATGTCATTCTGAGGAGCGCAGCGACGAAGAATCTCGTTTCTGGCAGACAAATTACCTTGCTAGCGGAGAACGAGACCCCTTCGACTTTGCTCAGGGCAGGTTCTTCGCCTTCGGCTCAGAGTGACAATCCAGCCGTCACTTGCCCATTTGCGACGTCCGAACTTAAGTGTCCGGTAGCAAAGTTCCGGCTAAAGGGACATCATCGCTGCAAAGCAAGGGGATATGCCATTCCCGAACCTTAAAATTTCTTCCTACCCCCTTGACAGCCCTGCAGCTTATATGGTATACTATAAGCAAACGGTTGCGCAACCGTTTGCGGAATCGTTTGCCAAAGGAGGTGCTAGGTTATTACTACTATTAAGGACGTCGCTCATCGGGCTGGAGTCTCGCCTACGACTGTTTCCCATGTGATCAACGAAACTCGCTTTGTCAGCGAGGAACTGCGGGCCAGGGTTCTGGAAGCGATGGAAGAGTTGAACTATCAGCCCAGCGCCGTGGCTCGCAGCTTGCGCCGCAAAGAGACGCAAACCATCGGGATGATAGTGCCTGATAGCACTAACCCTTTCTTTGCCGAGGTGGCGAGAGGCATAGAGGACACGAGCTTTGGTCAGGGGTACAGCGTGATCCTCTGTAACTCCGATGGTGATATGGAAAAGGAGCAGTTTTACATCAATGTGCTGGTGGAAAAGCGGGTTGACGGCATTATCTTTGTGGCTGCCGGTGGAAGTGCCCAACACCTGCGCAGCCTCCTTGAGCGCGACATGCCCCTGGTGATTGTTGACCGAGAGATTGCTGGTGTGGAAGTAGACTCCGTTTTGACGGATAACCTGCAGGGAGGTTATCTGGCCACAAAACATCTCATTGAATTGGGACACCGCCGTATTGGTTGTATCGCAGGACCATCAGACCTGACTCCCAGCGCAGAGCGAGTGACAGGATATAAGCGCGCTTTGGCTGAGCACAACCTGGTCGTCAATGAACACCTGATCCGTAAAGGCGATTTCCAATATGAAAGCGGCTGTGAAGCTGTCCGTGAGTTCCTGACTATGGATGAGCCGCCAACAGCCGTTTTCGCCTGTAATGACCTGATGGCTGTGGGAGCTATCAGTGGTGTGAGGAAAAGAGGCTGGCGTGTGCCGGAGGATTTGGCCATCGTGGGTTTCGATGATATCGCCCTGGCCTCCTTTACCAATCCCCCTCTGACCACCATAGCCCAACCCAAATATGAGATAGGTATCCTTGCCGCTCAGATGCTGATGGAACGGATAAAGGACGAGACCATGCCCCCTCGACGCCATTTGTTGGAGACCACATTGGTGGTTCGAGAGTCGTGCCACACGGGGAGAGAATAATGGGAGCCAAGATAGCCGTTGTTGGCAGTCTGAACATGGACCTGGTGGTCCGTGCCCCCCACATGCCTATCCCCGGTGAGACCGTCATTGGCAGCGACTTCCGTACCATACCGGGGGGCAAGGGGGCCAATCAGGCCGTCGCTGCCGCCAGGCTGGGAGCCGAGGTGATTATGATCGGCCGGGTGGGTGACGACGACTTTGGGCGAGCCCAGTTGAGAAACCTGGGCGAGCTGGCTATTGATACCACCCATGTGACTGTAGACCCTGAGGCCGCTACTGGCATTGCCCTCATCACTTTGGATGCCAGCGGTCAGAACAGCATCGTCCTGGCCCCAGGGGCCAATATGCGCCTGACCAAGGAGGACATCAACGCTGCCCAGGGCGCTATCATTCAGTCGGACGTCCTGGTGCTTCAATTGGAGAGCCCCTTGGAAGTCGTTGCGTATGCCACTGATATAGCCCATGCTGAAGGGGTCAAAGTCATTTTGAATCCAGCCCCGGCTCAACCCCTCCCTAAAGAAACCTTGGCTCGGCTGGATTACTTGATTCCCAACGAGAGTGAGACGGCGCTCCTGACGGGCATCGAGGTAGCTGACATCAATAGTGCTAAGGAGGCGGCAGAGCGTCTGCGTGAAGAAGGCGTGGGCACAGTTATCCTCACCCTCGGTGCGCGAGGGGCTTTCTTGGTCAGCGCGGAAGAATCCGTTCACGTCCCTGGTTACAGCGTGGAGGTGGTGGACACGACGGCCGCCGGCGATGCTTTCGTGGGAGGCCTCGCCGTGGCTCTGGCTCAAGGTCAGAACCTGGCGGAAGCAGTTCGCTACGCCAATGCGGCCGGAGCCCTGGCGGTGACCAGGTTGGGCGCCCAACCCTCGCTGCCCACTCACCAGGAGGTCGAAGAATTCATGAAAGGGAAATCATGAAAAAGATGGGCATTCTCAACAAGGATATCTCTGAGGTGGTAGCCAGTTTGGGCCACAAGGATAGCCTGGTCATCGCCGATGCTGGCTTGCCCATCCCGGCTGGGACACGGCGCATTGACCTGGCGTTGAAGGCCAATTTGCCCCCTTTCCTCGATACGCTGGAAGTCATCTTGCAGGAGGTGCAGGTCGAGGAAGCCATCATAGCCGAGGAAATGAAAGAAGTCAGCCGTCAGGTCTACGATGAAGTGGCACGCCTTCTGGAGGATGTGCCCATCACGGCTGTGCCGCACGAGGCTTTCAAGGAACGCACCCGTACAGCGAGAGCGATCATCAGGACGGGCGAGTTCACTCCTTATGCCAACGTCATCCTGGTCTCCGGGGTGATTTTCTAGCAGGTGATGAGAGTTATGGACAAGACTTCCTTCAGCGCAAGAGTTTTCCTCCAAAGGTTCGGGCTCGTCATCGTTTTCGTTATTCTGTGCATGGTGCTCACTGCTCTCTCCGATCAGTTTCTCACCCTGTCCAACGCTCGCAACGTCCTGCGCCAGTCTTCGATCAACGGCATTATCTCCGTGGGCATGACCATGGTCATCCTGACGGCTGGCATTGACCTATCGGTGGGCTCTGTTCTGGCCTTGACCGGCGTGGTCGTGGCCGACCTGGTTCAGAAAGGCTGGGCTACGCCTGCAGCATTGACGGCCGCCGTGGCTTTGGGCGGGTTGGTAGGTGTGGTCAGTGGTCTTATCATAACCAAAACCAGAGTGCCTCCTTTCATTGTCACCTTGGGCATGATGACCATCGCCAGGGGGCTGGCCCTGATCTATACCGAGGGTGGCCCCATCACCGGTTTGCCCGATGATTTCCGTTTCATAGGCCGAGGCTTCGCCGGCCCTGTGCCTATGCCAATCATCATCGCTGGCTTGGTCTTTCTTTTTGGTTACATTCTTCTTACTCGTACCAAGGCGGGGGAGTACATCTACGCTATAGGCGACAACGAGGTCGCCGCCCAGATGTCAGGCGTTCCCACTCACCGTTACATTACCCTGGTCTATGTCCTTTGTGGGCTTCTGACTGCACTGGCCAGCGCCATTCTGGTGGCTCGGCTGAACGGCGGCCAGCCCTCCGCTGGCTACGGCTTCGAGTTCGATGCCATAGCCGCTGTGGTGGTAGGTGGCACCAGTCTGGCCGGCGGCGAGGGTAGTATAGGAGGCACTCTACTGGGTGTCCTCTTCATGGAAGTGCTAAAGAATGGCCTCAATATCCTTAATGTCTCGCCTTTCTACCAACAGGTAGTCAAAGGGGGAGTCATTGCCCTGGCCTTGCTCCTGCATCGGGCGATCAGATGAACGAGACCCAGTAGATCATGGTTTGG
>JBGVTF010000442.1:0-2477 GCA_041862415.1 Anaerolineae bacterium
TGTTGACAGGGATGGCGAAGCCGATCCCGGCCGAGGCTTGGCTGGGACTGATGATCTGAGCATTCACCCCGATGACCCGCCCCTCCAGATCCAGCAGCGGCCCACCAGAGTTGCCGGGGTTGATGGCCGCGTCGGTCTGAATGGCCTCGCCGATGAAGCGGCTGTCGGGGCTCTCGATGACCCGGCTCAGGGCACTGATGACCCCCACTGTCAGTGTACGGTCCAGGCCGAAGGGGTTGCCGATGGCGACGACGAACTGCCCCACCCGCAGTTGGTCGGAATCCGCCAGAGGGATAGGGGCGGGCAGATCCTCCGCCTCGATTCGCACCACTGCCAGGTCGTTGGAGGAGTCCGTCCCGACGATCGTAGCGGTGTAGATCCCTCCGGCGGCCAGGGCTACCGACACCGACTCGGCGTCCGCCACCACGTGGTAGTTGGTGACGATGTGCCCCCCGGTGTCGTAGACGAAGCCGGAGCCGGTTCCTTCCTGGGGGACCGGCTGCATAAAGACGTCGTAAGCGATGACGCGGCTGGTGATGTTGACCACCGCCGGTCCGGCCTGGTCGTAGACCGTCTCCACCTGGGCCTCCAGCGCGTTGGCCGGCTCGGCCGCCGAGACAGGGGTCACCTGGGGCAGCGCAGCCGTCGGCGTGGGCGGCACCGTGGACGTTGGCGTCGGTGCGGGGGTGGTCACCGCTGGCAGGTTGCAGACCCGCGCTGCCATAGCCAACACGACAGCAGCCAAGGTGAGAGCGACTTGATCCTTGCGCATGGTATACCTCCTCTGGAAAGGGACTTGATGCTGGTCAAGGACTCACTAGGCACGCCTGGAGTTCGGACACCAAATGGTGCCTTAGAACATGACTTTTTGACTTCGTGTTTGCGCCTTCTATCCTAAAAAGCGAGACCTGCCTGGAATATCCAGTAGTAGATCAAATACGCCCCGGCCCCGGTCAAGAACATCGCACTCACTCGATGAATGTAGGGCGTCATGAGTCGCAGCCACCTGACCATAGCCCGTCGAAACAGGGCCGCCCCAATCGTCACGGCAAAGATGATCGTACCCATACCGAGGGCATACCCGATGAACTGCCCAAAGGAGAGGAGCAACCCCTCGCTTGCCAAGGAGGTTCCGACGACCACCAGGAAGATCGGAAGGGGACAACTCAGAGAGCCGCTCACAGCCTGGCCCAGAACGTCCCATTCGCTGCCGGTCTGCTCGTCCACGATCCGGTCGCCGTCGAAGACAAAGGTCAGCGTCTGCCCGTCCAACTCGCGGGAGAAGGTGGTCGCTGCGCCGACGTCATCTCCCCCAGCGACGCTATCCGTGTCCAGAGCTGAGGCAGTGCCAGGGGCCCACAGCACGACGATGGGGACACCGCCGACGGTGTCGTTGACCACGTGCACTTCTTGCAGGACATCGTACGGGTAGCCCACTGCCTCTCCGTTCAGGTCAACGGTCACCACCCGAGCCATCGGGGGGAGCACATCCGGCGTCTCGCCGTCGTACAGGAAGGGCGAGCGGTTCACGTCGTCGTAGCCCACGTAGGGGTTCCGGCCGTAGTTCCGGCTGTAGCCGGTTTCCCGCGAGAGCACTGTTCCATCCGGGTTGGCCGCCTTGAAATCAGCCCACGAGATCATGGAGGCGGGGACGAACGTCAACTGACGGCCGGTGAACTCACCTGCAATGCCCTCTCCGGTAGCCTGCTGCCACCAGGTCTCCGTCTGCCGGTCGTACATGATCAGGTTGCTGAAGCGCAGCCGGCCCGTGGTGCCAAAGTCCAGCACCTGCCCCTCGAACGTTCGCTCGAAGGCGACGCCTGTGTTGCAGAGGGGGCAAAAGGTCACAGCCACGGGCACGTCTCCTACAGTGTCGTTAACGATCTCGTGCCACATCAGGATCTGGATGGGATAAGCGCGCACCTCGTCTCCAGCCTGGACCAGAACCACCGGCTCCTGTGGCTCAAGCCACTCATCGGCTTCCTCGACACTGACGAATTTGGGTTCGTCAATGGCTGGGATACCGTCCTTAGGCGGTCCTCCAGAGAGGATCTCGCTGTAGGGCACGCTGTGCTTGCTAAAGTCGGTGCTGAATTCAGACTTGGCCCCGGCTGGCGGCGACTCTTCAGGCAGTAACGTGGGAGGGGTAGCGGGAATCGCCGTTGGCGACGGTGTGGCCGAGGCCTCAGCCGCTGGGGTCGGTACTTCTGTGGCCGTGGGGGATGCAGGTAGTTGCGTACGATCCCTTTCCGCGTCCGCCAGAGGCAACGGAGTCGGCCCACAGGCGCTCAGAACCAGGGCCAAAAGGCCAATGGATAACCAAAATGTCAAACGCATAGTTCACCTCCTCAGGGTTTATCCGTTTTCACTCATATAGATGAGGTGAGGAGGCCACATCTTACCCCAGCAAATGGCACGCGCCGCCAAGACGCTGAGACCTGAGTCTGGCGGCGCGTGCCACAACCATCGTGAGCGGC
>JBGVTF010000443.1:0-13803 GCA_041862415.1 Anaerolineae bacterium
GCTTTTGCCTTGCTTGCGAGAGCGACGCATTGTGGTCGTCGGCGACGTGTTCCTGGACGAGTACGTCGTCGGGCGGGCCACGCGGCTGTCGCGGGAGGCCCCCATCCCGGTGCTGGAGTTCGAGCGACGTTTCTACCTGCCCGGTGGGGCAGCCACCCCGTCCCGCCTCGTCGTCGCCCTGGGTGGGGTAGCCCAGCAGGTGGGAGTCGTCGGCGACGACGAGGCGGGACAGCAGCTTCTGCAGAAGCTGCAAGAAGCGAGCATTGATGCAACAGGGGTGGTGACCGACCCCTCACGGCCCACGACCACCAAGACCCGCATCGTGGCCAAGGGGTCACTGCGCTTCCCCCAACAACTGGCTCGCATTGACCACCTGGACCGCCGGCCGGTGGAAGAAGACGTGGAAGGAGCCATCATCGCCCATCTGGAGGCCCTCGTACCCCAGGCTGATGCGGTCTTGATCTCCGACTACCGCACAGGGGTGGTCAGTGAGGCCGTCGTCGTTGCTGTCCTGGACGTGGCCCGCCGACACGACAGGCTGGCCACCGTGGATTCCCAGGGCAACCTCCAAAAGTTCCAGGCCTTTGACCTGGTCAAGTGCAACCACGCCGAGGCCCAGGCTGTGACCGGGCGGGCGCTTTTCACCGAGGATGACTTCCAGCGAGCGGGGGAGACGCTTTTGAAGGAGCTTGGAGCCCAGGCCGTGGTCATCACCCGTGGCCCGGAGGGGATGTCGCTCATCGGGACGACTCAGGAATACACTCACCTTCCAGCCGCCAACCGCAGCGAAGTCTTTGACGTGACAGGGGCGGGAGACACCGTCATTGCTGTCCTGACCCTGGCTCTGGCAGCGGGAATTGACCTGCTGGCTGCGGCTCTCCTGGCCAACTATGCGGCGGGCCTGGTGGTGCGCAAATTGGGCAACGCCACGGCCACTCCAGAAGAGTTGGCCTGGGCCATCGAGAACTGGACTTGATTAGCGCCGCCAGGCCGGAGGTATAGGGGCCTTCGTCGTGAGCCGATCCTGAGCTTGCGTCGTCCCGAGCTTGTCGAGGGGTCGAAGGGCTCAGCCGAACGGTGCCCCCCTCTCCTCCAAACAGTCCAGGCCAACCACGCTGCAGCGTGGCGCTTGATTTGAGACGGTTTCTGTGAGATAATGTGAACATCGAAGGTAGATATCGTGGGAGGCAGGTTGATGGCCGAGGAGCAGAAGCCTCTGAGTGAACGGGAGATGGAGGTCATCCGCCTTGTGGCCGAAGGGGCGACCAACCGACAGATCGCCCGTGAGCTCATCATCAGCATCAACACAGTCAAGATTCACCTGCGCAACATCTTCGAGAAGTTGAACGTCCAGTCGCGCACCGAGGCAGCCCTTTACGCCGTCCGCGAGGGGTGGGTTACTGTCGCTCCATCAATGGTTGAAGCGAAAGCCATCGCTGAGGCTGTCGTTGAGGAAGAACCGGTCGAGAGGATCTCACTGGCCAAGCGGATTACGTTCGTGGTGGCGGCCTTGCTCGTCTTCGTGGTAGCCTTCTTCCCGCAAACCGGGGTGACAGCGCCCTTCAGCAAGGTCTCCAATGACTTCACCAATCGCCCTGCGGCCAGGGAGCAGTCGGCTGTCCGATTCGAGATCTCACGCTGGGTGAGCCGGGCCCAGATGCCCACCCCCCGGGAGCGACTGGCCGTGGTCGCCCACGAAGACAAAATACACACCATCGCCGGCGACACGCCAGGCGGGGTCACCGGCGTAGTAGAGATTTACAGCCCTGACGACAATACCTGGGCAATCGGAACGTCCAAACCAACGCCCGTGAGCAACGTCGCCGCTGCGGTCGTGGATGGCCTGATAGTCGTGCCGGGGGGCTACACCTCTGCCGGGGAGGTTATTACGACCACGGAAGTCTACGATCCGGCCAATGACATTTGGGACACGAGGGCACCGCTCCCGGCTCCCCTTTGCGCCTATGCCATGGCCGCCGTGGACGGCAAGCTCTTCGTCTTTGGCGGTTGGGACGGTGACTCGTACGTGGCTTCGGTCTATGAGTATGATCCCCAGGAAGATGGCTGGACGGCCAAAACGGCCATGTCAACGGCCCGAGGCTTCGCTGCCGCTGGCGTGGTCGAGGGCAAGATCTACGTCGTCGGAGGTTACGATGGGACGACAGAGTTTGCCCTCTGCGAGGAGTACGATCCGGCTAAAGACGATGGAACGGGAGTCCCCTGGACGATCAAAGCGCCTATGTCCGTGGGGCGGGGTGGTTTAGGAGTGACGGTAGTGGGCAAGAACCTGTACGCCGTTGGAGGAGGGTGGCAAAGCTATCTGGTGTACAATGAGAGATACAGTCCTGACACCAACACCTGGGCCAACTTTGAGACACCGATCACGGCTGAGTGGCGCAATCTGGGTGTAGCTGCCACGGAGACGAAGATATACGCTATCGGAGGCTACAGCGGCGACTACCTGAGCGACAACCAGGAGTACCAGGCTCTGTTCCACCTGTACTTGCACATAGTGCCATAGTTGGGTGGGTCCGCTAGGGTAAAACCATCGGGAGCGCCAGGAGCGGCTCTGGAGGATGACCTTCGAGCCGCTCTTTGTTTCGCGGACCTTTGCCCCAACCCCATGAAATGGTCAAGGCCCTGCTCCCTCTCCGGAGGCTTGGTCAAGCCTTCTCAAAGGATCGGGAGCAGGGCAGTCTTGAGCCAACACCTTTCCTGGTGCCTGGGGCGGCGTTCGAATCCGCTCCTGGTGTGCTTCAGACACCCGCTCTACCACATAAGCTACCGCAGGCCAGGGAGAGACACCAGCATCCGCCGGTCGGGGCAGGCCCCCGCCCCCACTGACATCTCAGGGTTCCCCTGTCCTACTGACATTGGCCCCGGCTCTTCACCGGTGGGTTCGGACAGTTCGGGAGGTAGCCGTTGATAGGCTAACCGGACGGCCTGTACCGCAAAAGCGGTGGATGCCGCTGTCTCAGTGGACCCGGCAGGAATTGAACCTGCCCACAGGTGGGTGCAAACCACTGCGGCCCCCGTTGGCTCTCGGGCCCACGGTGGGGGCTGGTAGCCGGTCCTTCGACAAGTGGTTCGACAGGCTCACCACACGGCTCAGGGCAGGCCTCAGGAGAGACTGCCTGCGAGAACTGGACCCAACGCGAACCAGCTACCTTCAAGGCGCGCCCCCAACACCCTCGCCGCCACGTCCGGCGGCGGACCGACGTGGTTGTCTGAGGAAAAGAAAAGGGCGTGAAACCTGTTGTCTCACGCCCGTCAAAGGTAGGCTGTATGATGCCAGACAGTGTCTAGGCTCTCATAACCGCCCTCCTTTGCCGGACGTGGACACCTTTCTGATTACCGTGCGCCAATTCATAACTGACAGCAAACGGCTGGGTACACGGAGATACCGTTGTCTGTACCTGGGAGTCTGACTGCCAGCTAAAGGCCGATTTGGGTATAAGGTTGAGTTTCCCAGTGACGTTTCTTGAACTCACTGCCATTGCTCCGTCGAATGTCAATGCGACTGCTAACCTGTATATACTATACCACACTTTTCGGTTTTTGTCAAGTCCCCTGAGGGCCGTTCCGCTCCAGTGGGATCAGGCGATCCGGCGGGAGTGTCCAGAAAAGGCCAAGTTGACATCCAGGTTATTAGTCTAAACCCGAGTTAAGAGCTGTGATACTAAAAGAGTGGCCAGATAATATGCCATATGAGATAGTCTGTGAGACGCCACACGATAGCGGCTAAGAATCCGTACTTTCTAAAGAAATAGGTAGGAATCAGGTTGCCTGCAAATACAAAGATGAACAATATAGCTGCGAGCAATATGTTCGCGATGATACCCATCTGATACATCCCAATTGTTTGCATGACCGGTTCCAGCAAACAAAGCAAAATCGCAACCACCCAAAAAACCTGTTCCTGCCACCTCTTTCCCAAAATCAGATTAGATATAAGCCAAACCAGAAGAACCATTGGAATAAGGCGGTAGAATATTTCAAGGATAATTCCACCAAACAGATAAACTGGAATGGAGAGCGGAAAGTTCACCATTGGTATATTCAGGTGTAGGACTAGGGCAACAAGAATGATCTGTATTACGGCAAAACCTAATCCAAAGAGAACCGGGATGACGAACCTCTGCTTGCTAGAGATTCTTCTGTCCCACATGTCCGGAAAGCCTGTTCGTTGAGCAAGCTTTAGAGCAATAAAACCTAAAACCGCTGCCAAACCTATCGCTACCCAGGAATTTATGGATTGTTTTACTATCGGGTGGTCCAGTCGGAAAGAGGTCCAAATCACTTTCCCAATTACCATGACTAAAACAAGCCCGAAAAAGGTCTTGTCTGATGTTGACAGCTTCTTCATGGTATACTTTTCCTTTCTTACACTCTTTCCGGGCTTTTGCTGCACAAGCCCCGCTGCATGAATAACTGACGATAATTGCTTCTAATTGTCTTCCGGGTGGTAGTGTTCCATCACGGTGTAGGTATTGGCCAGCGATAAGGGTCTCCCCGATTGGGAAACAAAAAGGCACTCACTGTCTGTCTCTGGTCGTTCGTTCTCCAAATAGGTCCCCAGGCCATTCTCCATGTACTTCTCTAACCTGGGCAAATCGTCCCAGGTCAGTTTGATGATGGAGGGGATCTTCCAGCCGTCGTCCAGCATGGCCTGCATGGCCTTATTGCGCAGGCGGATCCGCTCCTGTTTGCACCGCGCCGACTTGGTTCCTATGCGCTGGTAGTGCTCCACGCCGTACCGTTCTCTGGTACATTCCCCTCCTCGGCGGCGGTGCTCCGTAAACTCCTGGCTATGCAATCTCATGGTGGTGGTGCCACCCAGGGATCCTATCCTGGGGTAGAAGCCATTGTCCCCATAACGCCTTTTGGTGGTCGCCCCGCCGAGCTTCCCTGCCCTGGACCTATGATCCGGTTCTGCCATCGGTTTGCTCCTACCTATGCTTGATGACCTGTATATAGTATAACACAAGACAATGGAAATGTCAAAGCTGGTGAAGAGGTAAAGAATATGATATAATGGGAGACGGTTTCAGCGATGTCAACCAAGAAATACCTCATCGGCCTGACGGGCAACATTGCCACGGGCAAAAGTGTCGTGCTCAGAATGCTCCAGCGCCTGGGGGCCAGGGTCATTGACGCCGACGCTCTGGTCCACCAGTTGATGGTCAAAGGGACGCCTGTCTGGCAGGCCATCCTGGGCGAGTTTGGGGAAGGGATTCTCAGATCCGAGGGCCAGATAGACCGGGAGAAACTGGCGGCTATCGTCTTCGCCGATGCAGAGGCCCTCAACAGACTGGAGGCCATCGTCCACCCGGCTGTCACCGCCCGGGTGGACGAACTGATCCGCCAGGCGACGGAAGCCGTGGTCGTGGTGGAAGCCATCAAACTCATCGAGGCGGGCTGGCACCGCGCCTGCGACGCCCTGTGGGTAGTGACCTGTTCCAAGGAGCAGCAATTGGAGCGGCTGATGCGCACGCGAAAGCTGAGCCGCGACGAAGCTCTGTTGCGCATCGAGGCCCAGCCCCCACAGGAGGATAAGGTTGCCCTGGCTGATGTGGTCATTGATAATTCGGGCAGTCTGAAAGAGACGCGAGAACAGGTGGAGAGGGAGTGGGAGAGGTTGGGAGTACAGAGGCTCCTTTGCTGAGGGATTGGGGCGGTCCCCAAGTGTCTGTTCTTGAGGGGAGGGCCGGATGTTAAAACCATGTTGCTTCAAAACCGCTGACGAGTGCCGGCGAGAAATCAATGAGGAGTCCGACCTGGTCTTTGTGCTGATGCCCTTCGCTGAAGAGTTCGACGATGTGTATCAGACCGTCAAAGGCGTCTGGCAGAAGCTGGGTCTGCGTTGTGTGCGCTCGGACGCGATATTCCACACTCGCGAGCTCATGTGCGTGGCCATCTGCCAGAACATCCAGCGGGCGCGGTTCATCGTGGCCGACATGACGGACAAGAACCCCAACGTCTGCTACGAACTGGGCATGGCCCACACCCTGGGCAAGCCAGTCGTTCTCATCACCCAACGGCTCGAAGATGTACCCCTTGATCTGCGAGCCATGCTCTACATCCACTACGGGAATGAGGATGGGACAGCCAGCATCCCGAAACTGAGGCGAAATCTAAACATGATGGCCAAGGAACTCCTGGAAAGCAAAAGGCCCATCCTCCCTCTTCCAACCGTCGCTTCGCCCAGTGATCTAACCAGATTCGCGTGGTTGCCAAAGTCGATCATCTGGGACAGAGATGGCAAGGAGATGGTGCTGGTGCCGGCGGGGGAGTTCCTGATGGGCACCAGCCAAGAGCAACTGGCCGAACTGAAGCGCCGCTATGGCTGGGGGCACGAGTGGATGCGGCGCGAGACGCCTCAGAGCCGGGTCTATGTGGAGGATTTCTACATTGACAAGTATCCGGTGACCAACGCCGAGTACGAGCGGTTTGTGGACGCTACAGGCTATATGACCGATGCCGAGATAGAGGAGTGGGGTTGGGTCTGGGACCAGAGTCTCAAAAAAGTCAAGGGGGCTGACTGGCGACATCCCAATGGTCCCGGAAGCACCATCGAGGATCGAATGAACCATCCGGTGGTCATGGTCAGTTGGGACGATGCGGCGGCCTATGCGGATTGGGTGGGCAAACGCCTGCCAACGGAAGTCGAGTGGGAGAAGGCAGGGCGGGGTACTCAAGGATGGCTATGGCCCTGGGGCCATGAATGGGACGAGGGGAAGGCCAACACCACCGAAGCAGGCCCTCACACTGTCACTCCGGTGGGCAATTATCCCGCCGGGGTCAGCCCTTACGGTTGCCTGGACATGGCGGGCAACGTCTGGGAGTGGATGGCCGACTGGTTGAAGGCTTACCCGGGCAGTGATTACCTGGACAACGCCTTCGGTCAGAAGTACAAGGTGCTGCGCGGGGGAGCCTGGAACAGCTATAGCAATGTGGCACGCTGTGCCTTTCGCATCAGATTCGATCCTTCCAACAGGGGCATTGACATTGGTTTCCGCTGCGTCTATTAGTTTCTGACCGATGAGGAGGAGGCCTGCAATGGACATCAAAATAAGGCCAGCTACCCTCGACGACGCCGAAGGAGTGCTTGAGGTGCTCAACTCAGTGGTGCAGGAGCGAAAGTACAGTTCCTTCGACAGGATATTGACTGTAGAGGAGGAGCGCCAGTTCATCGCCTCGCTGGGGGAGAGGAGCGGTCTCTTCGTGGCCGAACTCGAAGGACGCATCATTGGCTTTCAGACCATCGAGCCCTTTGCCGCCTACACCCCCGCTATGGATCATGTGGGCATCATGGGCACTTTCGTCCACGCCGACTTCCGTGATCAGGGCATTGGCCGTCAACTGGCCGAGGCTTCCTTCAAATTCGCTCAGGAGACGGGCTACGAGAAAGCGGTCATCTACGTGCGGGCCAGCAACGAGGCTGCCCAGGAATTCTATCAGAAGCTGGGTTTCGTGCCCAAAGGCACGTTGGAAAAGCAGGTCAAGATTGACGGGGAATACGACGACGTAGTCTTCATGGAGATGTTCCTGGAAGTCAGAGAGAGAGTTGAGGAAGAAGAGGCCAAAGCGAGGCGAGAAGTGATGGTGCGGCGGGCCAAGCGCAGGGACATTCCAGCTATCACCGTTATCATGAACGGCCTGCTGGGTGAGGGAACCATCACCGAAGACGATGCGATGCAAAAGATCTTTGAGAAGGCGTATTGGGTAGCCGTGGGAGAGAAAGCTGGGGGCCTGGCCGGCTGGCAGGCCGAGAATCTGGTGGCCTGCACTGACGAATTCTACGTCTACCCACCTGGCTACTGGATGGAGATTGGCGGCCCTTTGCTGGAGACCATTGAGGCAGAAGCCTATAATCTCGCGTGCGAGGTCTCCATTGTCTTTGTAGACAAGTATCATCCGCAGGAGGCCCTCGAATTCTTTGCCAGCCACGGCTACGAGCGCCAGGAACTGGAAGACCTGATTAAAATTTGGCGTGAGGTGGCTTCAGAGTTCATGACCGAAGACAGGTTCCTGATGCTCAGAAAGCTGAGGGAGAAACGCATCATGCATCCGCTTTAGCCCTTCGGAGGCTGATTTTGATGACCTGTCTTTTTTCACTGTGGTGAGGTACTAGCGAGGCGACAAAACAAAACGAGGAGGTGATCTCATGGCCTTCATCCGGCAATTCATCAATAAGCATCCGCAGTTGACAGCCTGGTTTGCCCTGGCCGTGGGTATGGTCTTGATACTCATCTGGGCAGCCAAAGATGTGGGGCTGCTACCGCACCAGTGGGCGGCTCTCATCGTAACCACTATTATCCTGGCCGGGCTGTGCGTGTGGATCATTGGCTGGGAAGAAGGTGAGGAGGAAGAGGAAAAAACGTCATAGCGACAGGGAGCCATCGTGTCGCTGTGCGAGCGTGCCTATCTGTTTCCATTTAGGAGCCGCTTCCCGTGACCTCTGCCTGATAGCGCCAATGAAAAAGCCGTAGCTGTGCGCTACGGCATTGAGATGCTTGAGACTTGCTACCACCAGGGCAGGAAGGAAGTCTGAGTGGTGGTGGTGAGGCTGCCATAGGTGACGGTCACGTCAATGACGATGATATAACCCGGCAAGGGGTTGCCCACACTGAAGGTGTGGTGGGTGTAGCCGGTCATGTCGGTCGGCGGCGCGGAGAAAGCTCGATCGCCGGTGGTATAATGAGCCACGAAGCTGACTTGGGCTCCCGGCAAGCCTGGCCCTCGCTGGTCGGTAACGTACACGTACACCGTCTGGTAACCTTCCCGGCCCGTGATGGCATATTTCACCGAAGCAGAAACGTCCAGGGCCGTGACCGAGGGCAGAGGAGTTGGGGTGACGTCGCCAGCCGGTGTGGAGGAAGGATTTGGCATTATGGCCGGAGGGGGCTGTGGATCCAGAAGAGTTGGATCCAGCGTTTTCTCATCCAGCTTCTTGTTGATGTCAATTTCCCCCAGCAGTCCCAGTTGCACTTTGTAGGGGTGGGGGTTCTCTGGATGCCATTCCAGGCACGCCCGCTGAAAATACTGGACTATGCGGCCCCTCTCGATCAGGAACTCTGTGATGGGATAGCCAAAGACATCCAGGCCCCCGTGTTCGTCGAAATAAGTCAAGAAAGCGAATGAGACAGTGTGCCCCGTCGCTGGATAGTAGCGCCGCTGAGGGTGATTGGCCGGAGGAATCTCCGCCGAGGAGATAGGGGGTTGACGGTATCCCAGCTCATCGCCCAGCAGCCCCAACTGCACATTGTATGGCTCAGCGAATTCTGGATGCTGTTCCATACGCACTTTCTGGAAATATTGGACGCGGCGGCCGCCCTGGGTGAACTCATCCGTCAGGGGATAGCCAAAGACCGCCAAACCGCCATGAGCTTCAAAGAACTCCAGGAACTCCCCACGCACGCTATGGCCTGTCTCTGGAAAATATCCGATGGTAGGCGTTTGCCCCTGGATGGAACAGGGCAACAAGAAATTCGCCCCAATTATGGCACAAATGGCGAGGATTCTCACCACCCGTTTCATGACTTCCCCTCATCCATACTCTATCTCGTACTGTGAAAACTACATAATATTATACTACATAATCCGATTTTATGCAATAGGCCAAAAGTACTTGTCCAGTGAAGATAATCCCCTTCGCTTCTGCAATAAATTGAGGGCGGTGACTCCCCGCTGCTATCCACAGGTAGCAACAAAGAGCCATCGCCCTACTCAACTGGTTCTTATCTCGGCCAGTGGCGGCGACAGGGCTTGAACCTGTGACCTAACGATTATGAGCCGTTCGCTCTGCCACCTGAGCTACGCCGCCATTTGGTAGATAGCTAACAGCCAATGCCATAAACTATCTGCCATCTGCCAAATTGGTAGCGGGGGTTGGACTTGAACCAACGACCTTCGGGTTATGAGCCCGACGAGCTGCCACTGCTCCACCCCGCATCGTGATGTAATTATAATCCCATTCCCTGTTTTTGTCAAGGCAACGGGCTCACGTGGGTAAAATCCATTGGCGGACGGTCGAAGAAAAGGGTCCACCACTCCTGCCAGTGAGATTCTCCCTGCACTAGTTTGGCTGGGGCAGGGACAGTTTCTGGAGTGGGAAGTGGCTTCCTGTTGAGGGGAATGGGCACGACGACTATCTCACCGGGTTTCACCCACTTCAGTTCCTCACGGGCCACGCGTTCTACGTATTCGTCCGTTTGCACGTATTCTCTGCGGGCCAGCAACGCTTCGTGTTTAGCCCTCTCAGCCGCTATCTCCTGTTCCAACCTGGACTCTTCGTTTCGAATGCGGTAGTTGGCCGCCGCCTTGCGCCCGAAATCCACTATCATGGAGATGGCCATGGTAGCAACGACGATGATTACAATTTGAGTGAGGGGTACGGTTCGGTGGCGTTTTGCCTTGCTCATGGCGTCTGCCTTGACATCAACGAGAAAACAATGGGTTTACAGTAAAGGTTTCCACAAACGAGCCAGAAGTTGACAATAATGATACCGTACTTTTGGGGTAAAGTCAAATAGTATGGATCGGCAGCCAAAGGCAAATCCCAGGCCAAAGCGCGCTGACCTGGGACGAAGGATAGTGCCGAAGGTGGGATTTGAACCCACATGGGCTAATGCCCACTGCGCCCTGAACGCAGCGCGTCTGCCTGTTCCGCCACTTCGGCATCGCTAAGATAATTTTACCACCAAATTTTTGGTTTGTCAATCAGGTCACCGCCCGCCGCCGGGCTAATTCTTCACGCAGATGAGCGTGGCGCTCGCGGGTCAGGGGATAGGAGGCGGCCAGGAGGATGCCAATCGTCAGCAGCACGGCCGGGATGGGTCCCACCAGCGAGCGGATGGCCCACAGAGTGCGGGTGCTCTGGGGCTGATTGGGCACGTAGCCCGCCCAGCCCAGCAGCAGCGAGGCGGCCGGCACGGCGATGGACGAGCCGACCTTGTTGAGCAGCGAGACCAGGCTGTAGTATATCCCCTCCCGCCGTTGACCAGTGTGCAGTTCATCCCACTCTATCGTATCGGGAATGATGGAGACAGGGATGATGTGGGCTGTGGACACCCCCACCCCGGCCAGGATAGCCAACCCCAACACCATCCACAGCGCGCTACCGGGTTGGATGAAGATCAGCACCATCTGTACCAGAGCCCAGAAGCTCATCCCGGTCATGTAGGCCTCCCGCTTGCCGAAACGGTGGGCAAACCAGTTCCACAGCGGCAAAAAGACCAGCGCGCTGAGAAACAACGACAGCATGATCAGAAACAAATCGTCCTCGCTGAGGAGCAGCCAATATTGCACAAAGAATGGCAAGATGGCCTGAAGCACGGCCACGGTGGTCCAGGTCAACAGGAAAACGCCCATCGCGTACAGGAAAGGCGGGTTGTAGCGGAAGGCTCGGAGGATGGTGGCGGCCAGGGGTACGAACAGTACCGCGAACATGGCTCCCTGACGGGCTTCGTTCAGCCCGGCCCAGCCGAGCCACAGCCCGATCCAGGCGACGACGAAAGCCACCCCACCCCCCACCAGCGGCCAGCGCTGACGGGCAGCCCGGACCGCCATCGCCACCAGATCCCCCATGCCCGAACCACCCGTATCTGACCGGTATTCTGGTCGTTCGCGGGCCACAGCGTAGACCCCAAACAGCGGCCCCGCGCTGATCACCCCAAAGATGGCAGCCATGACCATAAACCCCACCTGGGCCGAAGGGAACCGGTCCAGCACCAGCAGCGGCGCGTAGGCGATCAACCCGGCGACGATGGAAAAGCTCATCCGATAGGCATTGAGCGAAGTGCGCTCGTCATAATCGGGGGTCATCTCCGGGGTGAGGGCGTAGTAGGGCACACTGACCAGGGTGGCCAGCGCGTCGAACAAAAAGTAGGCCAGGCCGTAATAGACAGCCAGCCCCACCTGGGTGCTAATGGGAGGAATCCACCACAGCAGCAGGAAAGACAGGGCAAAGGGCAATGCGCCGAACAGGATGAACGGCCGGCGGCGCCCCCAGCGGGTGTGGATGCGGTCGCTGAGAAAGCCCACCAGCGGGTCGTTGATCCAATCCCAGCTACGGCCAGCGAAAATGGCCCCCGCCGCCAGCACTGGACTCAATTGGACCACATCCAGGAGGTACTTGAGGAAAAAGAAATCCAGCATGGTGTACAACAGGCTGAAACCCGTATCCCCTGCGCCGTAGAAGAACTTGACTCGACGGGGAAGGTGTTCGGTCTGAGCTTTGACGGCCATGTTTGCCTCCTTTTTACGTTTCAGCTTTCACGTTTCACGCCGCAGTGCCAATTGGAAAATGCGATAGCGCTTGTACACCTCGGCTCCAAAGCGGGTGGCGATGCGGGTAGTCATCAAATTGTCCTCGCCGGTCAACGACATGTCTATCCAGCGATAGCCGTGAGCCAACGCCTGACGGCCCATCTCCAGGTAGAAAAGTACATCAATGCCCCGTCCCCGGTACTCCGGCAGGACAGCCAGAATCTTGAAGCTGAGGCAATCTATGCGGCGGCTGTACCACCACAGCTTGAGCCAGTTCCACGGGTAGCGCCCGCCGTTGGCGTGGCGGATTGCCTGGTTGACGTCGGGCAGGCCCAGGGCAAAGCCTACCGGCTGGCCGTTGACCTGGGCGAACAGCACAAAGTCGGGGTCGAGGAGGGGCTCCAGGGTCCGGGCCTGGCGCTCGAAATCGGCCTGGGTAAGGGGGACGAAGCGGGGCAGGGTGGATAGTGCGCCGTTATAGATGTGGAAGGCAAACTCGATTTCTTTGTCCCAGCGATCGAGCTGGCCGTGCCGCAGGGCAAAGCCGCCGCGTTTCCGGACAGCCTCGGCCACCCGCAGCAGTCTGGGCGGCAACCGCCCTGGATCACCCTCGTACGGTGCAGTCCAGGCGCGAAAGGCGAGGGAATCGGCCCCGAACTTGACAAAGCCAAAGCGCTGAATGAAATCTACATAATAGGCTGGATTGTGGCCCATCAGTATCACTGGCGGGGTGTCGCGACCCTCGATGAGCAGGCCGGGCTCGTCGCTGGACGTAAAGTTGAAAGGCCCTCGCAGTGCTTTCGTTCCCTTTTGGCTAGCCCAATCGGCTGCCGCGCGGAGCAGAGCTTCAGCCACAGCATAATCCTCAACGACCTCGAAGAGGCCAAAGACGGCTACTTCTTCCCCCAGGTAGCGGTTGGAGCGATGGTCAATGGCTGGCACGATGGTACCCACCAGGTTGCCCTGGCGGTAGGCCAGAAGAGGCTGAGCCTCACCGGTCTGGAAGAAGGGATTGCGTTGCGGGTCAAGCCGGGCCAGTCGCTCGGAGACAAGGGGAGGCACCCACAGGGGGTCGTTACGGTAGACACGCCAGGGAAAGGTGACGATGGCTCGTCGGTCACGGGCAGTTTCGGCGGGGCGGATGTGGATGTCGTTGGGCATAGCGGTAGCCTCTCGTATGGCGGCAGCGGAACCCAATCGTCAGCGCGGCTTCCCTTCAGGGTCAGAGGACAGGGTGATGATGAAATGACAATGGGAGTCGCCCTTGCCCTGCCGTACGGGATAGCGGACGGTCACCGGGGTGTCGGGCAGCAGAACCTCGAACCAGGCATCCCACAAGGTTTCACAGGCGACGCAGGCCTGATCCATCCGCTCCAGGCGGGCCATTTTGGCGCCCGCGTAGGCCGCGCAGCGGTAAATCAGCACTTCGGCTTGGGTAGGAGTTGGCATCTGGAAATCAGCCCGGAGGACGCCGCCCATGAGCACCTCGCCATAGGTGGCAATCAGACGGGTGGCGTCGGCCAAATCGTCGGC
>JBGVTF010000444.1:0-3874 GCA_041862415.1 Anaerolineae bacterium
AGTCCTGCGTGTCGGACGTGACCCGGCTGACGATCTTACCAGAGGGATGCTCATCGTAGAATGAGAGGTCGTGTTGGATGGTGGCGTTAAAGACATCCTCCCGCAGCCTGAGGACCACGTTTCCCACCGCCCGGGCAGAGACCATCTGCCGGACGTAGTTAAAGGTCCAGGCTGCCACGCCCAGCAAAAGCACTCCTCCTGCCAGAAGCAGCATTTTCTCGACGGAGGGATCTTGCGCCAGGATGTCAATCGCTCTGGAGATAAGGATGGGCCCGCCGGTCCCGGCCGCCGAGTTCAGCGCGATCATGATGGCTACCAGGATCATCTGCCGGGCATAGGGTCGGAAATAGCTGATGATCCGGCCGAGCAGTTCCCTATCGCTGTAATTGCGGTCGTAGGCCTCGGTGTCGAGGCCGTCCAGAACAAAACCCATAGTCTCCTCGTTGGAAATTGGAGATTAGAAGTCAGAAGTTGGAGGGTGGAGGGTGAGTAGCAACCAATGGCTGCTCTCAAATCTCCAATTTCCGATGTCCAACCTCCGCTCTTAGAATTTGCGCCAAATCTGGATCAGCTTGTTGAGTTGTTTGGCCACAATGGTGTATTGCTCGATGTAGGGCTGGCAGATGTCCTGGGAAACGTACTCCAAAGCGAAAGCTGTTTCCAGATGCTCAATCATCTCGTTGGCCGATCCCATCGCGATGCGCCAGAACTGTTTGGCTTTGGCGGGTGTATCTTTGTGACTGTAGCCTTCTACGATGTTAGTCACCACCGACTTGCTGGCGCGTCTGATCTGATCACACAGGTCAAATCGCTCGTGAGCCGGAAAACCTGTGACCAGTTTATGCATAGGAACTACCAATGCTTTGGAACGCTGGTAAGCCTCTATATCACGATAGCTTCTGATTAGCATCCTCACTCCCACCTCCAATTTCCAACGTCCAACCTCCAACCTCTAATCGTACCTCGCAAAGATGCGCTGGTAGTCTGAGCAGCGTCCCAATAGCTCCTCGTGCGTCCCCTGATCTACCAACTCGCCCCGGCGCAAGACCAGGATGCGGTCGGCCCACCGGATCTGGCTGAGCCGGTGGGTGATGAGAAAAGTGGTCCGCTGGCGGCTGATGCGCCGCATGGCCCGCTGAATCTGGTCTTCGGTGGCGCTGTCAATGGCACTGGTGCTATCGTCCAGGATCAGGATGCGTGGGTTAGTGAGAAAGGCGCGAGCGATGGCGATGCGCTGCCGCTCTCCGCCAGAAAGGGTCACGCCGCGCTCGCCTATCTTGGTCTCGTAGCCTTCGCTAAAGCTGGTGATAAATTCGTGCGCCTGAGCTTCGCTGGCTGCCTGCTCGATCGCTTCCTGGCTGGCGTCGGCGCAGCCAAAGGCGATGTTTTCGGCCAGGCTGCGGGAAAAGAGGAACACGTCCTGCTCAATGGTCGAGATTTGCGAACGGAGCGACTCCAGACTCCAGTCGCGCACGTCCACGCCATCCACCAGCACCCGCCCGCTATCGGCGTCAAATATGCGGTTGATGAGCTGGGTGAAGGTGGTTTTGCCAGAGCCGGTTTGTCCCACGATGGCAATCGTCTCTCCTGGTCGGGCGGTAAAGCTGATGTTCTTCAGCACTGGCTTATTGCCATCGTAGCCAAAGCTGACGTTCTCAAAGACCACTTCTCCCCGGATCGGTCGAGCGACGCCGGCCTCGTTCTCGTCCAGCTCTGTCTCTGTAGTGATCAGTTCCAGAATCCGCTCGGCGCTGGCCACGCCCAATTGCACCTGGTTGAAGGAGAATATGGAGATGAACGTGGGAAAGCGGAGCGTGCCTATCAACCCCATAAAGGTGACCACCTGGCCCAGGCTGAGGCCGCCCGCCTGCCAGAGCAGCAGCGCGTGCAAAAAGCCGCTGGCCCAGGCCAGGCTGAACATCAACATCGGCAGATAGCGGGCCTGAATCTCCCCCTGCTGTACAAAGTAATCGCGGAACTGGCGGGCGTTTTGGGTAAACTTGTCCCACTCGTACCGTTCCTGGACGTTGGCCTTGACGATTTCAATGCCGGCGATGGCCTCCGCCAGCCCTGCGTTCATCGTCCCGAACTGCTCGCGCTGGGCGATGCTGACCGGCTTGAGTCGCCGGTTGTAATCGGCCACCGTGATGGCTAACAGAATGAGAAAGATGCAAGGGACCAGCAACAATTCAAAACGAAGCTGGCTGATTAGAGCGATGGGAACGACGATGGCCATGGCTGAATCAATGATCAGCATCAGGCCGGGGCTGAGCATCAGGTTGAGCATGCGCACGTCGTTGGTGGCGCGGGCCATGATGTCCCCGATGCGCTGCCGGCCGTGAAAGGTCTGGCTCTTGCCCAGCAGACTAATGTAAAGCTCGTCGCGAGCGTCCCGCTCGATGCGTTGGGCCAGGAACTCGAGGGAATAGTTACGTGCCAATCCCGTCATGCCTTGCCCGATGGCAGAGCCCATCACGCTCAAGGCCAGCATCAGCAACTCGCCCGTGCCCCAGCCGGGTGTGGCAACCAGGTCAAATCCCCGGCCGACAAAGACCTGGATGAAACTGTAAAACCCGTTGTTCAGGACGGCCGCCAGGATCCCAGCCAGCGGGAAAAGCGGGTAGCGCATCAGGTGGGAGATGATCCAACGCACCGGCCCGGAGCGGTTGTAGGGATATTCGTTTTCCAGCCTGAATTCTCTTTTCGTCAACGTGTCCCCTTTGGGTTAAAGGTGGTGGGAGCGATCAGACCCTAAGGGTTTCCAAAACCCTTAGGGTCTTTTCGTCCTGCTAAAGTACCAGGATGACCCCGAAGACGATCTCCACCACCACGCTGATGATATTCGACTGCACGACCGATTTGTCAATGATCATCGAAGCCGTCCGCACGACGGCCACGACCAGGTACGCAATCCCGAGCATGCGGTACGTGGCCGGCTCCTTGAGGAGCAGCGGGGCGGCGCCCAGGGCGACGAAAAAGCCGCCCAGCACGGCCCTGATCTCTGTGATGCCGCGCCCGCCCTCAGGGCTCAGCCCGGTGAACCCCGTTACCGACCGGGGCCAGATCAACGACACCAATCCTGTTGCGATCGTGCCCACGGCCGCAATGACTTTGAGTATCTGTAATATCATCTTGCCCTCCTTTAGCTGAGAATAGACTCCAGGGGTCTTTTTCCCTCAAGTGCTGTCCCTAACTTTCTGGACGGTACAGCGCCTTTGAGATATCCCCCACGAATTCCGGCAAATCAGGATGCCCCAGCAGTTGTCGTATGGCGTGGGCTTCGCCAGTGTGAAACCAGTAATGGTAGATGTTTCTCAAGAGCATGGTACCAACATTCTCTGGAAGGGGCTTGCCCTCCCACTCGAGGTGGGTCTGCAGCAGTTCGGGGGTCAGCGTATCCAGGTAGCGATCGGCAGCGCTGGTGATGGTACGCCAGACAGCCCACATTTCCTCTAACGGTGGTGTGCTGGGAGGTTGGCCCCAACCTACCCGTTGGTGCAGGTCGGGCGCTAGTCTTTGACCTTGGGCCCGCAGCACCCAATACAAGTTTTCCTGGCTTGCCAGATGGCCTACGATCCAACTGATACAATTCATCGGCTCAAGGCGGCGGCAGGCATCCTCAGCGGAAACCCCTTCCAGGCAGCGCACCAATTCGCTGCGGGCAAAACGCAGTTGAGTGACTAACAGATGAGTCATCAGATCCTCCTTAAATAACAGGCTCTAGGGCTCTCTTCCCCCCAGGCATCACTTACAAGAGCTCACGAAGAATCACGGTTGCACCGGTGACCGCTGATACCGTTAGGACAGCGGCTCGCGTGTAGCCCCGGTCGAGGAGAAGGCGGATTCGTGTAGACAGTACAAAACCGATCAGAAT
>JBGVTF010000445.1:0-3173 GCA_041862415.1 Anaerolineae bacterium
TTCAGGAGAAGGGTCCCTTGCCGGGTGCGACACCACCCTCCAAGGCTGGCTTTCTGCAATCTACCTTCGAGTTGGGGGAGAAGACGATCAGGGGCAGCCTCGCTCCTGTCTACCTGCCTGAGGGTGAGCTGCTGGGCATGGTGGCCGTCTTCCGTGACATCACCAAGGAGGCCGAGGCCGAGCGGGCCAAAAACAGATTCATCGGCACCGTCTCTCATGAGCTACGTACTCCTATGACCTCCGTCAAAGGTTACCTAGACCTGCTGATCGGAGGCATGGCTGGTGAAATGAACGCCGCTCAGAAGAGGTTCTTGAGCACTATCAAAATTAATGCTGACCGTATGATCAACACCATCAACAACATGATCTACATTTCAGATCTGGATAGGGCTCCTCTTCGACTTAATATGAAGCCCACTGACGTGGTTGAGCAGATCAACGGGGCGGTGGCCGCCATTCGGGAACAACTTGAGGCCAGAGACCTGGCTCTCTCGTTGGAGGTGGCTGACGACTTGCCTCCCGCCAGAGCCGATCCCGCCCGCCTCCGGCAGGTCCTGGATAACCTGCTCTCCAATGCCTGCAAGTTCACTTACCCTGGTGGGCAGATCAAAATCGGGGCGCAGCTCCGTCAGGGCGATGGGCAAGCGGATTCAGCGGGCGTTCTGCTCGTTTCCATCGCCGATACCGGGGTGGGGATTGCCATGGAGGAGCAAGAGAAGATTTTCGAGCCCTTCTATCGTGCTGAGAACCCGTTAGAGATGGAAACTAGTGGGGGAGGGGTGGGACTGACCGTTGCCAGGTCGTTGATCCAGGCCCATGGGGGGCGGATGTGGGTGGAAAGTGAGTTGGGTCAGGGCAGCGTCTTCTATTTCACCTTGCCTCTCTCAGAGCAGGAAAGCCAGAGCAAAGACGGCCATCTTTATCCACAGAAAGAGGAATCCAATCATGATTGAGAGGGGCTGGCCAACGGCTTGGGTCATTCAACAACCCGTCCCTGGTGAAATCTGTTGGGTTGCAAGGGTCTTTACCTCGGATACAATCTCTGGTATAATGTACTTGACGGGGAATTGATATGATAGCGGAACAGGCGAGTTGGAAATGAGGCCTTGAGAAGAAATGAAAGTGTACGATTGCCGCCAATGTCCGAGGAAAACGGTGATCCGCTGTATAGATCAGAGCCCCTGCTTGCCTGAGGAGAAAGCAGAGATCTGGAAAGCTTTTGCTGCCGGGCGGGACACTGAGGAAATCAGGCAGTTTTTGCAAGAATACTGTGTTCTCAGGCAGGACGACGAAGAGAGGGCGCTTCACGAGGAGCTTATCTCGTCAGTACGTGGGGAAGGAATTAGCGAAGACGCGGGGGTGGCAGAGGATTCCCCTGAAGCCCAAATGCCGATCATTCGTCGTGTTACCCGGCCGCTTACCATCGGTCAGGCAGACGTTGTGCCCAGTCGGCCAGTCACGACGGCTGCTCTCCAAGAGCCGCCAGAGGTGGAAGAGCAACCAGAGCCTTCGGAGGCCCTTCCCTGCTCGCTGGTCGTGGTTTCCACCGGCCATCGCATCTCCCTGCCGTTTGAGGGAGAGTTGATCCTGGGACGGATTGATCTTGACCTCAGCTTTACACCGGACGTAGATTTAACGTCCGATACCCAGGGGGTGCACAGTATCTCACGTCGCCACGCCAAAATCGCTGCCTTTCGGGGTCGGCATTTGATCGAGGACCTGGGTAGCACCAATGGCACAACGGTCAATGGCCGTCCCCTTAATCAGGGCCAGAGAGTCCCTTTACGGCCCGGCGACCACGTTACCCTTGGCCTCTGCGAACTCACGTACAGTCAAACCCCCCGTTGGCTTGGTATTTACAGAGGACGCTCCTACCGCGCCTTTTTCCTCGTTACCTTTAACGGCAAGCGCTACTACCTCCCTCCCAAGCCTGAGATCATCCTGGGTCACTCCGATCCTGAGAAAGGCGTGACTGTGGATATAGATTTGGGTCAGCAGGGAAGGTTGGCCACGAGGACGTCCCCACGTCACGCCCGTGTGATCGAGGATAGTGGTCTGCATTTCGTGGAAGACCTGGGTAGCACCCACGGGAGCAAGCTCAACGGCTCGCTTCTGGAGGTGGGGAAACTGGTCCCTCTCCACCCAGGTGATCATCTCTGCCTGGGCAGTTGCATTCTGTATTATGACCTTGAGATTCAACAGAAGGAGCAAGAAGCGGTAGAGGCCTGAAATTGGACAAAGGTGTCCTGGTTGATAGACAGCCCCGCTCCTTGTGATAGGCGAGAGCCGATCCTGGGGCGGGATTTGTTTTTGAGTGCAACATGCGGGACTGCACTGTTCCAACAGTTGGCGGAAGGAGGATTACCTTGTGGATTTCTCAAGCATGGGGGAGAAGGAGCTACGAGAATATCTGGATTTCTTGCTGAGGCAATACCGGCTGGCGGACGCTTTCTGGTTCCTGGCTGTGGAAGAGACCTTTGGCACCGAGGCCGCGGTCAGACTCAACGAAGAGGTGTGGATCAAGATTGCTCCCCTGGCAGCCAGGGAGATCAAGAGCCGGTTTGCCATAGAGGGAGAGGGCGTGCCCGCTGTTGTGGAAGCTTTGTCCTACTTTCCCTGGGCCACGATTATAGGATATGAAATCGAACAGATGGAGGACCGGGCTGTGCTTCGCGTGCCCAGTTGCCCTCCTCAGGAGGCGAGGCTAAGGCATGGCCTGGGTGCGTTCCCCTGCAAGGCCATGCATTGGGGGGAGTTCTCCCGCTTTGCCAGGGAGATTGATGAGCAGGTTGAGGTGCGATGCGTGATGGCTCCTCCGGACCCCCATCCTGACGATCTCTGGTGTCAGTGGGAGTTCGGACTCAAGGCGGACGGCAAAGAAGATAATAGTTCGAACACAAGGAGGAAAGGATGAACACCAAAAATCTTAGAGCGGTTGTGTTGATCAGCGTGGGCGCGCTGGCGCTGGTGGGGTTGCTGTTTTGGCTGGGCGCGGCGGCCCCGGTGCGGGCCGATCCGGGCATCCACTGCGTGAATCAAACCGGTGCAGGATGTGATTTGGTGTGCGGGGGGGGGTGCTACGCCTCCGTCCAGGCCGCCGTGAACGCCGCTGCCAGCGGCCATCAAATCCGCATCGCGGGCGGTACCTACACGAGTGCCATCGGCACGGTGGC
>JBGVTF010000446.1:0-5464 GCA_041862415.1 Anaerolineae bacterium
AAGGCCTGGCGGGGATCACTGTGACCGCCGTGGGATTGGACTTGGCTGACGGACAGATCGCCTATGCCGGGACGATGTACGAGGGTCTCTACGTCACCGAGGACGGCGGAGCGACCTGGCACCGTGAGCAGAGTGGCGTGCCAGCGACGGCCAGCGTGCGGGCCATCCTGCTGAGCCCTGCCCCGAGTCGTCGAGCTCAGTCGAGACGCGGGACGAACGGCCCCGATGGGCAGCAGGTCTACGTGGCCACCGACCAGGGCGTCTTTTGGAGGAGATCCTCATGAAACCCAGGAGCTGGTGGGCCTTGCTGATCGCCTTGCCTCTCTTGGTAGTGGCATTCTGGCTGGTCCTGAGCAATGAAGCAGATCGCTCTCCTGTTGTCGCAGTCCACACCCTGCGGGCCGACGATGAGATGTTGCGCCTGGCCTCCGAGGCCGGATTCGATGCCGTGGTCCAGGTGTTCTCCTGGCTCGAGATCGAGCCCACTCGCGAGGAGTGGCACTGGGAGTATCCCGATTTCGTCGTCCGTGCAACCCAGCACTACGGTCTCGATCTGATCGTCCGCCTGGACGGTCTGCCGGCCTGGGCTGTTGAAGAGGCAGTAGCAGGACAAGCTGACAGCCTGTCCGACGACTATGCAGCCTTTGTCGGCACCGTGGCCCAGCGATATCGGGGCCAGATCAAGGGCTACATCGTCTGGAACGAGCCCAACCTGGCCAAGGAGTGGGGTGGTCAGCCACCGGACCCTGTTGCCTACACCGAGTTGCTGCATCGGGCCTACGAAGCCATCAAGGCCGCCGACCCGGAAGCAATCGTTGTCAGCGCCGGGCTGGCTTCCACCAATCACCAGAACGCCGAAGCCATGGACGACCGGGCGTTTCTGGAGACCACGTACCAGGCTGGGGCCGGAGACTACTTTGACGCCCTGGGTGCTCATCCTTATGGCTTCGCCTACCCTCCGGACGACCCTCAGGGTGCCCACGATGAGCTGAATCTGGCCCGGTTGCTGGACCTGCGGGCGATCATGGAAGCTCACGGCGACGGCGATAAGCCCATCTGGGTTACGGAACTTGGCTGGACGACGGCGGGTGTGGGTGAGGGCTCCTGGCTGACGGTCTCTCCGCAGCAGCAGGCCGATTACCTGACGGGTGCCTGGTGTCGGGCGCGGCGAGAGTGGCCCTGGTTGCAGGTGTTCACGGTGTGGAATCTCAGCCAGGGGCCACGTCCTGAGCCTGTCGAAGGGCTGCCGCCGACGGACGAGATGGCTGGCTACAGCCTGCTGGACGAAAGTGGAGAACCGAAGCCTGCCTATCACGCCTTGCAGACAGAGCTGGACCGGCGGTGGGGCCACCGGCTGGCTCGTTGGGTGGACCGCACCCAGGCATCCCTGTTGGGTCCTGTGCCATCGGCTGTTGCCATCCTGGCCGCCGACGAGGGCGTCCATCTGGGTGACGGTGAATGACCGCCCATAATGCGGCCCCTGTACGGGGCCCGGAATCCCAGCCTGGTCTGGCGAGGAGGATTTTATGTGCCGAGGCGTGGGCCCGATCTAGGAGGGCGGTGGACGTTGCGGCTGGAGTACATGCATAGCATCGCACAGACCAACGCCGTCCGCCTGAACGACCAACTGTTGGGCTATCTCCCAGCCAGGGACAACGCCCCCACCTGGGTGAGCGTGGCTTTCCCTGTCCCCGCTGGCCTGCTGCACTCTGGCTGCAACGAATTGACGGTGGAGGTCAGCCGACTGGCCCCGGACTATCAAAAATCGGATTACACCTGGGGCGATGTGCAGTTTCGGAGGATTCGTCTGCAGCAACGCTGAAGGAGGAAAAGATGGCTGAGCAACAAGAGTGGGACAAAGAAAGAGCGGAGCAGCATGCCCGATGGGCGAAGATGGCTTCAAGGTTGTCCTACGCTCCTTTTGCAAGAAGGATCGTGGGATCTCTGGCCCCTTTGGAAAGTGGGTCAACAATAGTGGATTTGGGCACTGGGCCGGGTATTCTCTCCATTGAGCTCCACAAGCTCTTGCCACAAGCAAAGATCATCGGGGTTGATCTTTCCAGTGACATGCTGGAGATAGCCAGAAAGAACGCCGATGAAGCTGGAATGTCGAATTATGAGACGAGGTTGGGAAGAGCCGAAGAGCTACCCATAGAGTCAAATTCCGTCAACCTGGTGGTCACCCAATCCTCGTTCCATGAATGGGAGGATCCGCGAAAGGGCCTCTCAGAGATATTCAGAATCTTGAAACCTGGTGGCAGTTTGATCCTCAAAGACTACAACCGGGCTTGGCTCTCCAAATGGCGGCGCAACCTGTTCAAGTTCTTTATGGCGATAGTAGGAGAATCTTACGAGGATCACCTGGGGATGTTTAAATTCACTTTCGATGAAGTCGCCGGCTTATTAAGAGAGGCTGGCTTTGATGAGATTAAGGGCAAGGGGAGAGGACTGGAGTTGTTTGTACAGGCTCTGAAACGATAGTGGAGAGATTATGAAGGAAATAAGGTACAAACCAATAGGCATAATTCGCTCTCCTTTTGAGGATGTCACTGGGATGCCTATACAACCAACCGGTGCAAAAGGTATAGCAGGAACTATAGAGATAGAGCCAGAGTATGCTGATGGTCTCAAAGATATAGAAGGCTTTTCCCATATCATCTTGATTTATCATTTTCACCTCTCTGAAGGTTACTCATTGAGAGTTAAGCCGTTTCTGGATGATCGTCAGCATGGGGTATTTTCGACAAGGGCACCTCGACGCCCCAATCCTATCGGAATGTCTATAGTCAGACTCATAGAGGTTGAAGGCTGCACACTTCACATTGAAGATGTGGATATCGTGGACGGTACACCTCTATTGGATATAAAGCCTTATGTTCCGGCGTTTGACGTTCGAGAGGTCGAGAAAACAGGGTGGCTTTTCGGAAAAGCCGACCAGGTGCATGAAGCAAAATCAGATGAAAGGTTCAACTGATCTGGACAATGTGGCGGAAACGCGAGTGAGGAGGTTTAAGAGGAGGGCAATGCATGGGCGAAGAATCTAAGGACCATTCCGAAGGGGAGTATGCAGAACAACTGCTCAGAACCGGTCGTCTGTTGGAAGGCGCCATTCGACAAGCAATCCGGGCGTTGCAGCTTGAACAAGGCAGCGTTGGGTTGGATGCCGGGTGCGGAATCGGGACGCATACGATCCAGCTCGGGGAGGCAGTTGGCCCTGGGGGAAAAGTGACGGGGCTGGACATTTCTCCAGGGTTGCTCGATTTTGCAAGGAAAACCGTCCCACAAAGCGGAATGTCGGGAAAGCTCGATTTTCAACAAGGCGATATGCTTGATCTGCCCTTCGAGGACAATACCTTCGATTGGGTCTGGTGCAAAGACAGCCTTTGGCCTCGCCTGGGAAAAGACCCACTGGTAGGGCTGAAGGAATTCGCGCGAGTGGTCCGCCCTGGTGGGATCATCGCCCTCCTCTACTGGTCCTCCCAAATGCTGCTGCCCGGTTACCCGGAACTGGAGGCGCAACTGATGTTGGCCTTTACTAAGACAATGCCACACCTGAAGGACGTGCGACCGGATCGCCATTTTTTGCGTGCGCTTGGTTGGATGCAATCGGTCGGCTTGCAGGACATTGGGGTACGCTCTTTTGCTGCCGATGCCTACGCACCACTGGCTCCGGAGATTCGGGACGCCATTGATACCTGCTTCCAAATGTTCTTTGGAAATCTCGAATCTCATGTGTCCAAAGAAGATTGGGCCATGTTCCAAAAACTGTGCAATCCAGAATCAGATGATTACCTTCTCAAGCTGCCGGATTACTATTGCTTTCTGAATTACTCAATGTTCTATGGAAGGGTGGCCGGGTAAAGCTTGCCAGGGCAGGCTGTGGGTTATGTTCCCCGGCGATGCGAGCGAATGAAGATAAACTGAGGTGAGAACGTTCTTTGAAAAGCAAAATTGGGGCAAAGGGTATGACAACGGAGAAAACAGCTTCGGACAGTTGGTTCGCCAGGCGGATGATGAAGATGACTCGCTTCGAGAAATGGCTCGTGAACAGCCCCCAACGCGCCCGGAACGTGGAGCAGACAGCGCTGGCCTTGTTCGAGCATATCAACTTGCCGCCCCAGCCACGTTGCCTGGAGATCGGCTGCGGGCAGGGGGCGGTGACACGGTTGCTGGTTGAGCGCTTCGGGGCACAGGCAGTCGCCACCGACTTTGACCCTGGGCAGGTGGCAGTGGCCCAAGAGCGGCTGGCCGATCTCGGTGAACGGGTCGAGGTCCGCGTCGTAGATGCCAGGGCGATGCCTTTCGATGACGCGCAGTTCGACAGTGTCTTCTCTTTCGGGGTGTTACACCACATTTTAAGCGGCTGGCGACAGGCCATCGCTGAGACGGCCCGCGTGCTCAAGCCGGGCGGGTGGTTCGTCTTTACCGATATGATTCTGCCCCCGCGCGTCGGTCGTCTGGTAAGACGGCTGCTGCCCCGGCTGGACCAACTGGAGGAGACAGCGTTGCACGCTTGTCTGGCCGAAAACGGCCTGCACCTGAAACACTACGAAGGCGGCCGGGGTATCCTGGTGAGGCTAATGAGTCATTGCACCGCCGTCGCTCGCAAGGCGTAGCCAAAGCTTCGGGTATCCAGTTGAGGAGTTCGTTTATTTTCAAGTTAGCTGCTCTCTTCAGAGAAAAGGAGCCTGAAGATGGAACAATGGAAAAGAGCCATATGGCCATTCGTCTGGACTGCCTGGAGCATCTTGATCGTGCTGCAGATCATATTGAGCTTTTTTCTCTACAACCGGACTGGTCTCTCCATACTCAGGCACGGTGGGTGGATCACCATGGCCGTCTCAGCGGTCTTTGGCTGGTTGCCCATCTTTGCTTTTCGTAAGAAGGGCGAAGTACCAAAGGGAAGGAGCTATATCCAGACCACAGTTTTGGTTGACAGAGGAGGTCTAAAATGCGCATTGTCTGGATGCTTGTCTTTGCGGCGATGATGGCTTACGTGGCCTGGTGGCTCATCGGATCAATCCGTAAGCGAATCGTGTTCGAGGTAGAGATGGCCCTGGGGGTGGGCAGCCTGTGGGCCGCCATCTTTATACCGCAGTTCTTCGATCTGCCGGATCTGGTGCCCTGGCCATCTGCCCTCTCACTGGCTGGGTATGCGCTCCTCTGGCTGGGCATTGGGCTGTTTGTAGTGACGATCCTCTCGTTGCGGCGGGGCGGCAAGCCGACCTCCGGCTGGGAGGATACTACGGAGCTGACCACGAGCGGCATCCACGGCCTGGTACGCCATCCCATGCAATTGAGCGGCATCTTGGGGGCCTGCGGCACGGTTGTGTGGCAACCGGCGCTGGTTGTTCTCGTCCTGAGCGCCGTGTCCGTGACCTGTTTTGCCCTGGCGGCGCGGGCCGAGGACCGATTCAACGTGGCCAAGTTCGGTGAGCCATATCGCATCTACATGAAGCAGGTG
>JBGVTF010000447.1:0-9178 GCA_041862415.1 Anaerolineae bacterium
GATGTCTCAAATGATGTCGGGGATGATGCGGAACATGATGGCCCAAATGGGAGAAGGTGGCTGTGACCCAGCGGAGATGTGACGGCGAATGATGGCGGGCTTCGGTGAAGCCCAACAGGAAACCCAAGACGAGTAGAGTCACAGGCGGCCACTTCAGATAAACAGCCAGTTTGCAGCGACGGGTCATCCAGCCCTGCGCCCAAATTCGCTGGCGCGGACTTGCGCCGGGGCCGTTGGACGAAATTGCTTCTGACAGGACGGATAAGGAGATTGCCATTTATGTGGAAAGACCGCTTGCTGGCCTCTACAGAAAAATTCAAGCACCCAGCCTGGGGGGTGTCTCACTCACAACGGGTTTACGAGTTGTCATTGCAGTTAGCTGCAGAACAGGGCGTTGATGTTGACCAAGATGCACTATTTGCGGCTGCGTATCTTCATGATCTGGGAGCGTTCGAGCCTTACAAGCAGCCAGGCGTGGACCATGCGGAGCGATCGGTTCAAGTCACAGAGGAGATCCTCAATTCAATAGGCTTCCCATTGGACCGGACATCCCTGGTAAGAGACGTTATTCGGGGTCATATGTTTTATGCTAATCCCGCTCCGCAGATCGAGGCGGTCATTTTCCATGACGCGGATGTCTTAGACTTCATGGGCGCTATCGGTGTGGCACGGCTTCTGTCCATCGTGGGACTCGATGACTGGACACCAGATTTGAAAAGTGCCATAGAGCTGATTCAACGTTTCAGCCGAGAGCTTCCGGAAAAATTGCACACGCCTCAAGCTCGGCAAATGGGTAAGGTCAGACATGCAGAAATGGAAATGTTTCTGACATCCTTATCCAATGAAACCCGCAACTTCAATGTTCTTTAGGTACAAGAACTACTAGGAGATGATGGATATGTTTAAAGTAGTCTTCCTTGCCCATGCCCCTGATGCAGAGCCAGAGAAGCACCAGGGCGTGATTGAAACGTCCAAGTATAAACTCTTCGTAGTGGTGGTCAGGGATCAAGATCAGGCAGTTGAAGTGTGCAAAAAGCTTGTCAAAGAGGAGGGCATTCATTCAATCCTCCTCTGCCCAGGATTTACCCATAGAGATGTTGCGGAGCTAGCGGAGGCGGTTGGGGAGAACGTTGCTGTTGCCGTAGCCAGAGGAGACGGTCCAAGCAATAGGGTTTCGGCGGAGGTAAGGAAAAGGGAAGGCTGGTTTTGAGAAAGACAGGGTAAAAGGCAATATGAATAAGGTAGATGACTATCGGGAAAGCCTTAGAACGCTTGACGATTGGGATTTGTTCTTGTTGAGAGAGTCTGGACTGCCGGGCAAAAGAGCAAATCTTGAATTGGCGCGAGCAGTAGCTGACGAGGGTAGTGAAGAGCTATTCAAACGGTATCTCTCCTTCGATCCAGGCAAAGCCCCGGTGAATTCTCCCCACGAGTTCTTGGCCTTCTGTGGTGTAGTTGGATTGGGGAGACTCCTCGCTGAGGGGAAAAGGGAAGTTTTGAAGACACTACGTCCATGTGCCTCTGACCCCCGGTGGAGAATCCGAGAAGGAGTCGCAATGGCGCTACAGCGTCTTGGCGAAGTGGATATGGACTTGTTATTGCAAGAAATGGAGAAGTGGAGCAAAGGCAATTTGCTGGAGAAGAGAGCTGCGGCTGCCGCTTTATGTGAACCCAAGCTGTTGCGTGAAAAAAAGCACATTGAAAGAGTTCTCCGGATTCTTGATGAAATAACAGCCTCAATCCAGGGTATTGAGGATCGAAAAAGCGATGAATTCAAAGCCCTGAGAAAAGGCTTGGGCTATTGTTGGAGCGTTGCACTCGTTGCGTTTCCAGAAGAGGGTAAGAAAACTATGGGGAGATGGTTTTCAAGCGATGATAAAGATGTGCTTTGGATCATGAAGGAGAACTTGAGAAAGAAACGGCTGACTCGCTTGGATGCGGAGTGGGTGGCAAGGTGGAAGGTGCAACTGGGGATGTAACAAGAAAAGAAAAAAGGAAGCCGCTGCCTACGGCGTTTGCGGCTATGGGCCATCTGACCCTGCGCCCAAATTCGGTAGCGTGAGCTTGACCCGCTAGCTGCCAGTTACATAGAAAGAAAGGAGAGGAGGCACAAACATGTGGTTTAAGGATCAAATCAAGGATGCCCTTGCTGGTGGAACTGTCAACGATGCCGTCGCCTATGGGGTCGAGATCCATCCGATCCAGGTTGAGAAAGGACAGCAGTACTGGAAGGTGATCAAGGTACACCACCTGTCACCCGTCGAAAATCATGGCAATCATAATGTCTATGTGGACCTGCTGGACGAAGACGGCAATCGCATCTATGGGGCCAAGGCACTGATGACCTGGCAGGGCGGCCAGGGCGAGGCGACCATTGACAAGCCCGAAAACGAACCCGGCACCAATGTCCCGCTGTGGAAACATCAGGTGGGCACGGTTGAGGGGGTGGGGTTGCCCAGCGACAAGGTGGCCAACCTGCACACCGGCCATCCGGACGAAGCCGGTCCACCCGCCTGGGGCAATACCCTGTTCCATCACTCCTTCTACGTGGTCTTTCAGCGCACGATCAAAGACGGCCAGCCGCCACTGGAGAACAGCGTCATCGAGGGAACGGTGAGCAATGGTGCCGGGATGACCATCGTCCTGTCCTCGGACGGGCAGATGGTGGCCAGCCAGGTGATCGGCGCGGACGGCAGCTACCGTTTCGCCAACCTGCCCGCGGGCTCATTCACTGTTGCCGTGAGCGGCACCAATGTCTCACAGGCCAACATCCGCACTGACGGGACGAACGTCGTCACCATCAACCTGACTGTGGTGACCGAGCCTCCGACCAAGCCCTTGGCCTTCTACCTGTTGTTCGGTTCACCCGACGCCCCCGGCACCCGCACCAACCTTATCCTGGCTCAAAACTATGTGTTGAAGGTCGGTGCGTTGTGCGGGTTCAGCGTGGACGAGGCTACCAACGCCCAGAGGGTGCTCATCGTGGGCGACACCTCGGCCGTCAGCGCCGAGGACGAGGCCAAACTGGTGGCGGCCGGCTGCCAGGTCTACCGCCTGTCGGGCGATAGCTACGCCGTGGAGCGAGGCTTCGCCGACCTGATGGCCCATGGCTAGAGCCGCAGTCTAAGGAGGCGACGCACTTGGCCCGGCTGGACTGGGCGAGGTGCCCACACTTTTCAGGGTGCGCTTTCCATCGGCTCGGCTGGACGCTGGTCTCCACCCAGGACGATCTAGGTGCCTGCACTTGGATGGACGACCAGGTTTTTGCCGTCGAGCTCAAACCAGGCGGACGTGTGGTGCGGCTGACGCATAATGATGCGCTGGTGCCGGGACATTTTCCCAAGTCATTTGAAACTCTCTCTAAGTGATTAATTATGACAGAATTAATCTCCAAAACAGGAGGAAGAGTAATCCCCGAACACTTTGAATCCAAAGAGGAATATCTTGTTTATTTGAGGCATTTATTTGCCTACGAATTTGCAAAAGACACACTTTCGAAAAACAGTTTTGTCTTAGAGGTAGGATGTGGAGAGGGCTATGGAACAAACCTATTATCGCAGTATGTCAGAAAAGTTATAGGGTTGGATGTAGATAAAAACACAATCGCTCATGCTTCAAAAAAATATTGCTCAGAAAGTTGTGTTTTCGAAGTGTATGACGGGGTCAGAATCCCATATAACGATAATACTTTCGATGCGGTTGTCTCTTTTCAGGTCATTGAGCATCTTCAAGATGACATAAATTGTGTGTCAGAGGTTTATAGAGTTCTGAAGGAACATGGAAGTTTTGTCCTTACAACCCCTAATAGGACCTATAGGTTAAAACCTGGTCAACAACCTTGGAATCGGTTCCATGTCAGAGAATACGACCCTCACGAATTCGAAAATATATTACACAGTAAATTTTCAGATGTAACAGTTTGGGGAATTCGGGGGAATGAAGAGGTGCAAAAAATAGAGATAGAAAGGGTAAAACAAGGTTTAAGTATAATATCTTTTGACTTTCTGAATTTTAGAAGGTTAATACCAGAACTGCTGAAACCAATAGTGATCAAAGTCCTGAGAAAAATCGCTCGCCGAAATCGGAAGAGTAAAAACGATGAGGACTTTCTTAACAGATACAGCTCGAAGGATTTTTACGTTATCAGAGATAATGTTAGAAATAGCCTGGACTTGTTGGGAATCTGTAGGAAATAATTTCGGCGGGGTCATGAGAGAATGCGGAACGGACCAAATTGTTGCCGTAGCTTCCGTCCAGCGCTAAATGACGAAAGGAGTGCTCTATGAACGCCGACTTCGAACCCCAAATCGTCGGGTTTCTGTGTAACTGGTGCAGCTATGCCGGCGCGGACATGACCGGCACCAGCCGCATCCCCTACCCACCCAACATCCGCATCATCCGTGTGCCCTGTTCAGGACGCGTTGACCCCCTGTTCGTGCTCAAGGCCTTCCAGGAGGGAGCCGATGGCGTATTGGTGGCCGGCTGCCACCCCGGCGATTGCCACTACGCCGACGGCAACTACCATGCACGCCGTAGATACGCCCTGATGCACCGCTTCCTCGATTTCATGGGCATTGACGCTGGGCGGCTGCGCGTTGATTGGGTCTCTGCCTCCGAGGGGAAACGCTTCTCCCAGGTGGTGGCAGAGCTGACAGACCAGGTACGGCAACTGGGCCCCTGGCAACCACCGCAGAGGGGGAAGGCATGAGTGAGAGCATGGAGACGACTATCCGGGTCAGGGCCAGGGACCTGCTGGAACAGGAAGAGGTCAGTTGCGTCATCGGCTACGAGCGCGGTCCCCGCGGAGACGTGCGGCCAGCTTTTGTCTACCAGGCCGAGGATGCCGAGCGGTTCGTCTGGAATCAGGAGTGTAGCCAGAACCTGATGGTCTACTTGCATGACCGCAAGCGGCCCTTGCGCAAAGGAGAGGAGCCGCCCAGGGTGGCCATCGTGGCCAAGCCCTGCGACGTGCGGGCGCTGAATGTGCTCCTGCACGAAGAGCAGGTGGTGCGAGAGCGTGTCTTTATCATCGGGATAGCCTGCCCCGGAATGTGGGAGGATGGTGAGGGCAGCGCGTTGCAAGCCCGTTGCCAGCGCTGCAAGGAGCGGGTACCGGTGCTCTACGACACCCTGGTCGGGGAACCGCCGGAAGTCGAGGATGTGGAGGAGGACTGGGCGGACCTGGCCGAACTGGAGGCCATGACCGCCGAGGAGCGGCTGGCCTTCTGGGTCAAAGAGTTCCAGCGCTGTATCCGTTGCTACGCCTGCCGCCAGGCCTGCCCCGGCTGCTACTGCTACGAGTGCGTGGCCGAGCAGGTGGACCCGGCCTGGGTGGGGATCGCCATTGACCTGCCGGAGGTCTTCTTCTACCACGTGATGCGCGCCTACCACCTGGCCGGACGCTGCGTGGACTGCGACGCCTGCGAGCGGGCCTGCCCGGTAGGCATCCCGTTGAGCCTGCTCAACCGCAAAATCGCCAAGGAGGTGGCTGGTCTGTTCGACTACCGGCCTGGGGGCGACCCTGAGACTCCGCCACCGCTGGCCACTTTCAAACGCGACGAAGACCTGCCGTTGTGATAGGGGGAAGACCATGAAAGCTGCAACCAGAAAGGACGTGGTCGCCTGGCTGACCAAGTTGATGGGAGAGTACACCGTTATCGCGCCCACGGTGGTGGAGGACAACGTCCTTTACAGGCCCGTGGCCTCGACCGACGAGATTGCCTTTGACTTCACCCGGACCGACATGTCGCCCAAGGAGCACTTTTTTCTCAGCACCCAGCCCATCTTATCCATCACCAAAGGGCACGGTGAAGTGAGTCTGGCTGAGCCGCCGCTGGAGAGGGAACAGGTCATCTTTGGAGTGCGGCCCTGCGATGCGCGGGGCTTGAAGGTGCTGGATGCTTTGCTCCTAGAGCATGAGCCGGCCGACGCCTACTACGCCGAGCGCCGGGAGAAGACGACCCTCATCGGGCTAGCCTGTCCAGAGATGTGGCCCGGCTGTTTCTGCACCAGCTTGGACGGCGCCCCTGATGACGCTGAGGACGTAGATGTGATGCTGACTGAGGCTGAGGGCGGCTACCTGGTTCAGACCGTCACGAAGAAAGGGAAGAATTTGACCGATGGTCTGGTTCTGAGCAAGGCCAGCGGGAAGCGGCCCCAGCCCAGGCTCAGTCCGGAGAGTGTACCCGTGCCCACGCAGGAGGTCTGGCGTCAGCATTTCGGCGATGAGGTTTGGGCGCACCTGGCCGACCGCTGCCTCAGTTGCCGGGTGTGCACCTACGTCTGTCCCACCTGCCGCTGCTTCGACGTGCGCGACTACGTCACCCAGTCGGGCGTCGAGGGCAGCGTCATAGAGCGCCTGCGCGCCTGGGACAGTTGCCTCTCCGAGGGCTACCGCCGCATCGCTGGTGGGCATAACCCGCGCCCTACCAAGATGCAGCGCCTGCGCAACCGCTTCTATTGCAAGTTCCACTATTGCCCTCAGGATTTCGGTCCCGTGGCCTGCGTGGGCTGTGGCCGCTGCATCGTGGCCTGCCCTGTCAGCATTGACATCGCCGAGATGCTGGGTGATGTGGCCACAATCAAGAGCTAAACACAAGTAGTGAAGGGGTTTGCTGACGATGGAAACGACGAATCCTATGCGCCCATATCTGGGTACACTGGTCGGGGTCAAAGACCTGGCCACCGACATAAAACTGTTTCAGGTAGAATTGAACGACTCCCAGGCTTGTAAACGCTTCATTTATCGTCCTGGTCAGTTCGCCTTCCTCTCGGCCTTCGGGGTGGGCGAAGCTCCTTTCGGCCTGGCATCCATCCTCTCCCGGGGTTCTGCCCTAGAGTTCGCCATCGCCAAGGTGGGCACCGTCACTGCGGCGCTACACGCCATGGAAGAAGGGAGCATCGTCGGGGTACGCGGGCCCATGGGCAACTGTTTCCCCCTGGACGAGATCAAGGGCAAGAACGTGATCGTCCTGGGCGGGGGCATCGGCGGCGCGCCCCTGCGACCGGTCCTTCACACCATCCTGGACCAGCGCGACGACTACGGCCACCTGACCATCCTCTGGGCGGCGCGCGATCCTTCGCTACTGGTTTTCACCGACGAGTACGATGATTGGCAGGCCGCGCCGCGCACCGAGTTGCACCTGACCGTTGACCAGGGTGACGAGTCGTGGACAGACAACGTGGGCCTCATCACCGAGCTTCTGGAGAAGGTGGCTCCCTCCCCGGAGAACGCAGTGACCATCACCTGCGGCCCACCCATCATGATCAAATTTGTAATGCTCACCCTGAAAAAGCTGGGCTTCACCGCCGACCAGATGATCACCACCCTGGAAGCCAAGATGAAGTGCGGCATCGGCAAGTGCGGCCGCTGCAATCTGGGGGAGAAATTCGTCTGCGTTGACGGCCCCGTCTTCACCTACACAGAGATCTCTCAGTTCCTGGAGAGCTTTGTGTAACCTGGGATGAGGGCCTGGAGAAGCACGGGAGGGAAAGAATGGTCTCAATTGATGTCTTGAGGCAGTGCGAGCTTTTCACCGACCTCAACGACGAGGAATTGGGCAAGATCGCCCAGATTTGCTGTGAGGAGACTCACGAGCCACTAGAAGTTGTCTGTGGAGAGAGCGAGGTCGCCGAGAAAGTCTACATTCTTGAGGAGGGGCGGGTAGCCGTCCAGATGCACCTGCGCTCCGACCTTGAGCCCAATGGCGACGTCACCATTGAGGAAGTCACTCCGGGGCAGATTTTTGGCTGGTCGGCGCTGGTCAGACAGCGTCGCTTCACCGCCTCTGTGCGAGCTTTGGAAAAGGTGAGAGTGCTCGCTATCAAGGGCAGCGATCTCAATGCCCTGTTCGAGGAGGACTCCCACATCGGCTTCGTGGTGATGAAGCGTCTGGCCGACGTCATCTCGTCGCGGTTGCGCCGCACCCGGCAACAACTCGGAGAAGCCAGCCACTAGCAGCTCTCCTTGACATTTCCAAAGTTTAGAATATAATTCGACCAATACATTATGTCATGTGCCAAGTAAAGGAGGCAGCCAATGACCACCAAAGGGAAAGTTCTAATCATTGACGATGATCCCGACTTTGTGGAGGTAGTGAGGACGGCACTGGAAACGGACGAGTTTGAGGTTTTCTCCGCCGCCGATGGTTCCCAGGGGCTGGCACTGATGCGCCAGGAGAAGCCAGACCTGGTCTTTCTGGATGTGATGATGGCCCATCCCACTGAAGGGGTGGACGTGAGTGAAGCGATGATGGAAGACCCCGATCTAAGGGATATTCGGGTGGTCATGATCACCGCCATCACCGACACTCAATACGTGGGCGACTTTCCCACTGATCGCTATTTGCACGTTGATCAATTCCTCACCAAACCGGTGCCGCTTTCTGAATTGCTGGAATTGACCAACCGCATATTGAAGAAGTGATTTACCCCTGGAAACCCTTGCGAAGGTTTTCGGAACCTTCGCAAGGGTGAAGGCAGCCAGGAAAAAGATTGTGGAAGAACAGTTCCCCCTGCAGGCCGAACTGATAGAACGCATTGACTGGCTTATCAGTCTACGCTGGCTGGCGGTGGTGGGCACCCTGCTGACCATCGTCGTGGTCAATTTCTATTTCCCTGGCCTGCTGCTGCAAGGCCCTCTCATCGCTGTCACTACAGCTATTGCCCTCTACAACTTTTTCTTCCTCTTGTACGCCCGCCAGCTTCGCGCTCACGAGTCAACGGCGCTGAGATTACGCCAATCTACCGTTTTTGTCTACGTGCAAATAGCCCTGGATCTGATAGCCCTCACCACGCTCCTGCACTTTGCCGGTGGAGTGGAAAATCCCTTCGCCCTCTTCTTCGTCTTCCACATGATTATCGCCAGCATTCTCCTGTCCCCCACAGCCAGTCTCCTGGTAGCTCTGCTGGCCTCCTCGCTTTTCGCGGCCATGGCCCTCCTTGAATACGGGGGCCTCGTCCCCCACTACAACCTGGCGGGCCTCATCAACCCCGCTCTGTATCGCCACGGGACCTATGTTCTGGCCAGCATTCTGGTGATGACCATCACCCTGTTTCTGGTCGTCTACATGACCTCCTCTATCAGCACCAGGCTGCGAGCCAGAACCCATGAACTCCTGGAGGTCAGCCGGTCTCGCGAAGCCAAAAGCCGGGAACTGGCAGAGCTCAACACAAAACT
>JBGVTF010000448.1:0-3221 GCA_041862415.1 Anaerolineae bacterium
TTACGTGCTTGGACAATCCAACCTGCGATGATTACGGCAAGACCGATTACGAATATCATATATTTGCCCCCTTATTTGGCGTTGATTTTAGTTAACATCCATCTAGATAGGCTATGGCTTGCCCACGCCACTTCTTATGAGGGATTATATCGTTCACTACAGTAGCTATCAAGGTTATCATTTGCACTGGATTGTCAGGGTACACATTTCGTCATTTTGTTATCTCCATTCTCATAAGCTTGACATACACAGATGATTATCATAGACTACAGCGCAAACTTGGGGGGGAAGGCTCACATGGAAACGCTGGTCGACCTAATCCGGGTGTCTGCCATGCGGCATGGGCAAAGGGTCGCTCTGACGGCCAAAACCGGGTTCAGAAGAGAGTCATGGACGTATGCTCATCTCCTGCAGACAGCGGACTGTTTCGCCTCATATCTGCACACACGAGGTGTTGAAAAGGGAGATCGCGTCGTTCTATGCGCGCCAAACCAGCCCAACTGGGTCGCGGTCTTTTTTGGTTGTTTGAGTTGTGGGACTATAGTCGTTCCCTTAGATATCCAGAGTTCACCCAAATTCACGGCGAAGGTCATAGAAACCACGGGCTGCAAACTCGTACTTGGCACTTCTCTCACCGCTTCTGCGCTGCAGGACTCAGGGGTAGACCTTGTGTTGCTTGAGGACCTTCCTCGATTACTGGAGGATAGGGTGGTTCCGCCCGAGTGCCATGTTCAGCCTCACGACCCTGCCGAGATTGTGTTTACCTCAGGCGCAACCGGTGACCCAAAGGGGGTCGTACTGACTCACCGAAACATCTTCTCTAATGTTGAAGCAGGGGCCACTTTCATACCAGGCAAGCCATCCTGGCGGCTACTCTCGCTCCTGCCGTTGAGTCACATACTTGAACAGGTTGCGGGTTTACTCATACCTCTACAAGGGGGTGCCACAGTTGTATACCCTTCCAGCCGTCAGCCTGGCGTGATAGCTCGTGTGCTAAGGGAAGAAAGAATCACGTGTATGGTCACCGTACCGCAGGTGCTTGTAATCCTGATGAACAGTATTGAACGAGAAGTGAGGAGGCTCGGCAAAGAGGCTGAGTGGGCTCGAGCACATCACATTGCGCCGCGACTTCCGATGTTCTTTCGGCGACAACTATTCCGCTCTGCTCTTCGTGGCTTGGGCAGTCAGCCTGAGTTCTTTTTTTGCGGAGGCTCTTTCCTTGCCCCGAAACTTGCTAAGAAATGGGAGAACCTTGGCGTCAAGGTTGTCCAGGGATATGGTGCCACGGAGACGTCCGCATTCGTTTCATCGAACAGCTTGCGAAGGCGAAAGTTAGACTCTGTTGGCAGGGTATTGCCTGGTCAACAAGTGCGAATAGCCAGCGATGGAGAAATACTGGTAAAGGGGGCCAATGTTTTCAGTGGCTACTGGCGCAACTCCGAGGCCACGAACCGCGTGATGGAGGATGGCTGGTATAAGACCGGAGACGTGGGATACTTTGACGAGGACGAATTCCTGCATTTCAAGGGTAGAAAGAAGAACCTCATCGTCTTGGCGGACGGCAGGAATGTGTATCCAGAGGACATCGAGCCGATCCTCAACAAGGAGCTAGACCAGGAGGCTAACGAAGAGGCCATCGTTATTGGCCGGGACACAGGTCGAGGTTCTACGGAGGTCCATGCTGTTCTGCTGGTACGGGATTCATCAGCAGCAGAACAGGCGATTCGTCGCGCGAACAGCCAACTGGCTGAATACCAGCGCATAAGAGGTTTTACTCTTTGGCACGAGGACGACTTTCCCCGTACACATACTCTCCGAGTCCAACGACACCTTGTTGAGGAATACCTAGCACGCGATAGTCAGAAGCAGGCTCCAGTCACAGTGGGCCCGCGCCCGTCCACAGTTGAGGTTAGCGACACGCGAAGGATCCTCAGTGAAGTGTGCGGCATCCCGGCTGTCAAGCTAAATGATGATAGCCGAATTGGCGATGACCTGGGTCTTGATTCTCTGGGAAGGGTGGAATTGCTGTCTGCGATCGAGGCTGAGCTGGGGCTCTATATAGATGAGCAGGAGGTGGAAAGCGACACGGCGGTTGCGGATCTGGAGCAACTGGTGCTGCAGTATTCGGGAATCGCCCCCAGCGCAAATGTTTGGCAATGGCCCTTGTCACTTCCCAGTAGGCTTATTCGGCGAGGCGTGCATTTTTTTTGCCTCTTTCCAATCCTCCGGGTGCTGGCACGGCCTGTGATTACAGGCCGTGAGAATCTAGAAGGCTTGACCGGGCCTATGCTCTTCGCTGCCAATCACACTAGCCATCTAGATAGCCTCACCGTTTTCTATTCCCTCCCTGCACGATTGAGAAGTAGGCTGGCCGTCGCCGCTGCGGATGATTATTTCTTCCACAACAGATTCTTGGCCTGGATGACCTCCCTACTCGTGAATGGCTTTCCGTTTGCCCGAGAGGGAAACATTCGCACTAGCCTTGAGCGTTGTGGCAAGTTGATGGACCAAGGTTGGTCGATACTGCTCTATCCTGAAGGTACTCGTTCTCTTACCGGTAAAATGGCCCCATTCAAGTCGGGAGTTGGGCTTCTTTCTGTGGAACTAGGGGTGCCGAGTGTACCTATTAGGCTTCTGGGGCTGGAAAGGATTCTTCCAAAAGGTCGAACCATCCCTCGTCGAGGTAGCACCGTGCAAGTACGCATAGGTAGGCCCCTTGCTTTCCCCCCTGGGACCTCTCACATTGAAGCTACGAGGGCTATCGAAAAAGCAGTGAAGTCGCTATAACGCTTGGGAGCAGGAGGCAATAGTGGACATCTATAACATAAAGCCAGGGTTTCAGCGATCATTGAAACCTATTGTGGCTGCCATTGTGGGCGTGGATGGATCTGGGAAGAGCGCCACCTTTGTTGGTACGCTGAAGGCATTGGCCGACCGTGTCCGAGTCGTAGGTATTGGAGATCAAATACTGCATGGTGGACCGGGCGAGCCGATAAGTGAGCTCGCCGGCATTCCCCTCTCGCGCTCCGCGAAGTTCCTCGGGCGTTTCGCCAAAGGTTTGCGTTGGCAGCGGCTCTACAAGAACTTCAAGTTCATCCAGCTCGCCGAACTGGCGCATATTTGTCAGTATGTGACCCATCATGATCCTCCCGATGTCATTCTTACTGACGGTCAACCGCTCATCAATGTTACAGGTTGGGCCTGCGCTCGTTTCTACAAGG
>JBGVTF010000449.1:0-2109 GCA_041862415.1 Anaerolineae bacterium
GACGACGCGGATGGGTGGTGTCTCCATCATGGTGTGTATGCTCCTTCCACAACTCTCAACTTCCGATGTTGAATATATCTTCTGCTAAAAGCCTTAGGGCCTCTGCAAATGGACATCCTCAGTGTAGCATCAATTCGGTCTCTGGTCAAGCGTGGATGGCAAAGGGATGACATCTCGAACGAGCTGTGTTATAATAAATGTGCACTACTCAGGTCATCTCTGCCACCAGGGAGGTCTGGGAATCAACCGTGGTAGTCAGCAGATTAGGGAGACAGGAACATGAATGGGCCTCTGCTTGTGATTTCGGTGGCTTCAACGGTGTTGCTGCTCGCGGCTGCTTTCTACGCCCTCAAGCTAGCGCGATTCGCTGGCGCTAAAAGCACCTGGTTCGTGATCGCCTCCGTTCTGGCGCTCATGGTCTTTTATAGGGCGACTGACTTGCTCAGCTTCCTTTTCCCAGAAGCGGAGATGCTGGCCAGCGGATTGGTTGCAGAATACATCGTCCTCGTCACCTGGTTCCTGATGCTCGTTGGGACGCTTTCTATTGCCAATGTGTTCCGAAGTAAAGTCAAGACGGAACAAGACAAGAGCTTCTTCACCTTAACCGAAAACTCACTGCCCTCAACGCCATCACCGAGACGGTGAGTCACTCCCTCGATTTGGATTTGATCCTAGGCGAGGCATTGAGGTGTGAGTTCAGTATCAATCTGAGACGGGTTACGCCGTCGTTTGTCTCAGCCTTGGTCGCTTGCACTAGATCTTGACGCAACCCAAGAAACAATGATAAAATACTGTCAGATGTGAGATCAGAGACGCCATGGTCATTGCCTATTATTAGCTTGGAACCGGAAAGGAGGTATCAGAGACCACACGGATAAATTCACCACAAAGATACAGCCAAGACCTTGTTTCTCAACACGTAGTACCAATAACAATTCTTATCCTAACGACAACAGAGCAAATTGCTCCCCGGAGTGAAAAGGAGGAAAATACCTCCAGATTGCACGGATGAAAAAACTGGAGATCGCATAGCTAGTCGAAGATGAGTAGCTATGCAATCTTCAGGTACGTGAAGAGATTGCTCAACTCACATCCGTGAGGTTCGTAGGTTCGAGTCCTATCTCGCCCACCACCGGGGCGGGCCACTTCGGCCCGCCTCACCTCTAGACCGCACGGATACCTCAAATCCCCTATCCGTGCAATCTCCACTCCGGGTCCCAAAAAGCCTTCTGCAAATTATCCGTACTGTGTTAAAGAATTGAGGCTCAGCCCGAAGGGCCAATACCCCACACCGGAAAAGGGGAAGGGGACATTGGGGGACACCGTTCGGCTGAGCCCTCGTCCCGAGGGCTTCGACCGAACTCAGCCGAGGGCCTCAGGCCGAGGGGCGCTCACGACGAAGCCTGCTGCGCAGGCCCACCACCCATCGGGCTTGACAGAGTCCGGCTATCAATGTTATCATCAGGGGGCGAGCCAGCGATGGCCAGGTTAGTCCCTGGCCTCGGATGATGGAGGACCTGCCTCGATCTCACTCACAGCAAAGGAGCACGTCATGCCAGCCCTCTACCCGCTATCCGATGAAGTCAAGGTGGACATGCTGCGTAAAATGGCCCTCTTCTGGGACGGCCAGTGGTTTCTGAAAACGGTGGACGAATTTGGCCTGGAGGCTGCCATTCGCCTGAACGCCAAAGTGCGGACCGCCTTTGGCCGCATCGAGATGCGCATCCTGTTGCGTGCCCTGGGTAAGCGTCGAGCTGACGATCTGGCCGACGCCATCCGTCTGGTAGCTACCTATGGCCAGGTGCTCATGGGGGGCATCCTTCGGGCCGATTTCCGGACAGTAACTCCCACCCGGGCCGAAGTGCTGATTCACCGTTGCGCGGCCTACGAGGGTGCCAAGATGGCCCGCCTGGATCGGGTGGATCAGGCCTGTGTCGCCTGTGAAACCCTGTGGGATGCCTGGTTCGAGGTCCTGCTGCCTGACACCCCGGTGACCGTCCGCTATCCTATGCGGCAGGGCGAGGGCGACCCCCATTGTCATTTCATTATCACCCTGTCCTCTGACCCTGAAGGAAAACCGCGCTGACGACTGGTTTACTATGCTGTCAT
>JBGVTF010000450.1:0-8642 GCA_041862415.1 Anaerolineae bacterium
GGGAGATGGGCTTGAGGAGAGTTATCCCCAATTTGGGCCACTTATCCCCAGTTTTGGGCCACTTATCCACAGTTTTGGATTCCCTCAGCGCGAGGCCAGCCTGGCTGGCTGTTGCTTTGGGATCAGCACAAGAAAGGATATCGGCATGAAATCCGAATGGCTTGCTCTTGTTTTATCCTACGTTTACGTTTTTGCCGCCATTGGTATCGGCGAGGGCTTGCGCAAGTGGCAGGGCTACTCCACGGACTTTACCCGCAAATTCATCCACATTACAGTAGGCATGTGGTCAGTGGGCACCGTCCTTCTTTTCGAGAATTGGTACTTTGCCGTAATTCCCCCGCTTTCCTTTGTAATCATCAATTACATTTCCCACCGTCGGGAAACCTTCAAGGCTATGGAAGTGGGTGAGAAGGGTAACCTGGGCACTGTTTATTTCCCCATTTCCTTTTCGCTCATTATCTGTTGCCTGTGGGCCAGGCGGCACCTGGTGGTGGCCAGCCTGATGCCGATGACCTGGGGCGACGCCCTGGCAGCCATCCTGGGCAGACACTATGGTCAGTACCAGTACAGTATCAGGGGCTTCACCCGTTCGCTTGAGGGATCACTGACCATGTTCATTTTCAGTTGGCTGGCCACTTTTCTGGCTCTTTTGTTCTTTCCCCCTCTCGGCTGGCAGTTGAGTCTGCTCTACTCCCTCATCGTGGCTGTCATCGCTACCGCAGTTGAGGCTGTCTCTATTTGGCACGTTGACAATTTGACAGTTCCTTTCTTCTCTGCTCTTCTCCTTTATTTGTTGGCTCGTTAGTACAAGCAAAAGCGCCGGGGGATTGTCTGCCCCGGCGCTTTGTCGTTCTGTCGGTATTCTGCTACGTTGTTTCCGCCTCGGATGGCGTGGGCAACTCCACGGCAATGGGCTCCTCTTCCTTACGGCGGAAGACAATGCCCTCCTCGCCGATGTCCACCACCACTGTGTCGCCCTCTTTGAACTCACCGTGCAGCAGGCGTATGGAGAGAGGGCTCTCCACCTGCCGTTGCAGGGTGCGCCGCAGAGGCCGGGCCCCAAACTGGGGGTCGTAGCCCTCCTTGGCCAGCCAATCGCGGGCCACCTCGGTCAGCTCGATGGTGATGCCCTTGTCAGCCAACCGCTGGCTGATCTCCTTCATCTGCAGGTCAACGATTTGCCTGACATCTTGCTCAGTCAGGACGTGGAAGATGATGACCTCGTCAATGCGGTTGAGAAACTCTGGTCGGAAGGTTTTCTTGAGACCCTTCTCGATCTCTCGTTTGGCCTCTGGCTCGTCCTCTGATGATATCTCCTCTGACTTCAGGAAGCCCAGAGTGCCTCCGTACTTGGCGAACTTGGTACCGATGTTGGAGGTCATGATGATGACCGTATTGCGAAAGTCCACGGTGTGACCCTGGCCGTCGGTCAGGCGCCCGTCCTCCAGGATCTGCAAGAGGGCGTTCCAAACCTCTGGGTGGGCTTTTTCAATCTCGTCGAAAAGGATGGCCTGATAGGGCCGTCGGCGAACCGCTTCGGTCAACTGACCGCCTTCCTCGTAACCTACGTAGCCTGGTGGGGCACCGGTCAGGCGGGAGGCTGTGTGTCGCTCCTGGTACTCGCTCATGTCCACTCGCAAGAGGGCTTCTTCGTCGTCGAAGAGGAACCAGGCCAAGGTCTTGGCCAGTTCCGTCTTGCCCACCCCCGATGGCCCCAGAAAGATGAAGGAGCCGATGGGTCTCTTGGGATCCTTGAGGCCTGATCGGGCGCGGCGGATAGCGTCGGCGACAGCCGCCACTGCTTCATCCTGGCCGATGATGCGTTCGTGTAGCCGTTCCTCCATGTGCAGCAGCTTCTGGGCCTCGGTCTCCAGCAGATTGGTGACAGGGATGCCCGTCCACTTGGACACCACCTCGGTGATGTCCTCCTCGTCAACCACCTCATCGAGATTCTTCTCCTGTCGCCAGGCGTCTCGCTCGGCATTGAATTCTGTCTCGATTGCCAGGCGTTCCGTCTTGAAGGTGGCTGCTCGCTCGTAGTCCCTGGCGGCCCAGGCGGCCTCTTCCTCGCTGATCAGCCTCTTCAGTTCAGCCTTCATTGATTTTAGTTCGGGGGGCATGCTGTAGATGGCGATGCGCAGCTTGGCAGCGGCCTCATCCATGAGGTCAACGGCCTTGTCTGGCAGATGCCGGTCAGAAACGTAGCGATGAGAGAGGCGAGCTGCGGCGACCAGAGCCGCATCCTCGAACTGGATATTGTGATGGGCCTCGTAACGGTCGCGCAGGCCGCGCAGCATCTCAATCGTCTCCTCGACGGTGGGTTCTTCCACGTAGATGGGAGCGAAACGCCTCTCCAGGGCGCTGTCCTTTTCGATGTATCTGCGATACTCGTCCAGAGTGGTCGCGCCGATGCAGCGCAGCTCGCCCCGGGCCAGGGCTGGCTTCATCATGTTGGAAGCGTCAATGGCCCCCGACGCTGCCCCGGCACCGACCACGGTGTGAATCTCGTCAATGAAGAGGATGATCTCTCCCTCGGCCCGTTGGATTTCCTCAAGGGTCGCTTTCAGCCGTTCCTCGAACTCGCCGCGAAAGCGGGTGCCCGCCACCATGGCTCCCAGGTCCAGGGATACGACGCGCTTGCCCATCAGGATTTCGGGCACGTCATCGGTGACTATCTTCTGAGCCAGGCCCTCCACGATGGCTGTCTTGCCCACCCCAGCTTCCCCGATGAGAACGGGGTTGTTTTTGGTGCGTCGGCTGAGGACCTGCATCACCCGCAGGATCTCGTCGTCGCGGCCGATGACCGGGTCCAACTTTCCTTCTTTGGCCAGTTGGGTCAGGTCACGGCTGTACTTCTCCAGGGTGCGGTAGCGGCTCTCGGCGTGGGGGTCGGTCACCCGCTGCCCACCACGGACTTCTTTTATGGCCTCGTAGACGCGCTGCTTGGTCACCCCGGCCTCGCTGAGGATGCGCGCGGCAGGGGTGTTCTTCTCGCTGGCGATGGCCAGGAAGATGTGCTCCGTGGAGACGTAGGCATCCTTCAGGCGGTTGGCTTCCTCGTTGGCCAGGTCAATGACCCGCTTGAGGCGGGGGGTGATGTAGACCTGACCCAGAGCGCCGGTGGGGAAAGGCGGCATTTTGGGGCTGGCTTTCAGCACCTCGTTCAGGCGCTCCTGGATGGTGTTGACATCGGCTCCCAGGTTCTCTAGAATCTGGGGGATGACGCCTTCTGGTTGCTCCAGAAGGGCCAGCAGGATGTGTTCTGTATCCACCTGGTTGTGGCCGTAGCGTTGTAATATCTCATAGGCGCGCATGGCTGCGTCCTGTGCGCGCTCTGTAAAGCGGTCAAATCGCATCATTTCAAATCACCTCGATTTCTTTTCTTTCAACAGTCTCGTTGTGTACAGTGATCGGATTGCCAGTCATCACCTGGCTGACAGGTATCATTCCTTTGTTTCCCTTCTCTCCTGGAACTTGAAGGATACCGTAAAGACTCCATCCTCCAGGGTAGTTTCTACGGTGTAGCCAGTCTTGTGAGCCATGTGAAGCGGGACTCTGTTATCGGCCATGACCTGGGCCTTGAAACCAGCGACCTTTCGGCTCTTGGCGACTTGGATCAGGTATTTGAGCAGCCAGGTTCCGATCCCCTTCCCCTGCCAGTCATCCTGAACGAGCAAGGCTACTTCAGCCATGGTCGATTCTGGTTCCAATGAGTATCTGCCCACCGCGATGATCTTGTCCCGCCCGTCCTCCTGCACCAGCCCTACGATGGCCATGTCCTTCTGGTAGTCAATGGTGGTGAAGCGCTGAACTTTCTTGTGGGGCATGACTTGGGTGCGGTGAAAGAAGCGATAGTAGATGCTGTCTTCGGAAAGGGAGTAGAAAAGTTCTTGCATCATCGCTTCGTCGGTGGGCTTGATGGGCCGGAAGAAGAGCTTTACGCCGTCTTCGAGAGTGGCATAAGTCTCCAGTTCGGCGGGATAGACTCCCAGGGGTGGCAGTTGATGTACGAAGATGTAGTGTCTTAGCTTGGCCTGCTCCAGCAGTTCTTCCCGGAACTTGGGGTGAGCTATGTGGATCAAAGCCAGGGCCCGTTCGCGGATGCTCTTCCCGTGCAGGTCAGCGATGCCGTACTCTGTGACCACGTAACGCACGTCCCCTCGGGTGGTCACCACCCCGGCCCCTTCGGACAGATGGGAGACGATGCGTGAGGCCGTCTCATCCCTGGTCGTGGAAGGGAGCACGATAATGGGCTTGCCCCCTTTGGATCGGGCAGCACCACGGATGAAATCCACCTGCCCTCCTATCCCGCTGTAGAAGAGGTAGCCCAGCGAGTCGGAGCACACCTGGCCGGTCAGGTCAAGTTCGAGGGCCGCGTCTATGGCGACCATCTTGTCGTTCTGGCTGATGACAAAAGGGTCGTTGACATAGTCGGAAGGGTGAAACTCGAAGAAAGGGTTTCTGTCAACAAAGTCATAGAGACGCTTGGTGCCCACGCAGAAACTGATAATAGCTTTGCCCCGGTGGAGGGTCTTCCTGGCGTTGGTGACCACTCCGGCCTCTGTCAGATCGAGGATGGCATCGGTGAGCATCTCGGTGTGGATTCCCAGGTCTTTTTTGTCTTTCAGGCAAGGGAGGATGCAGGCCGGTACAGCACCTATGCCCAGTTGTAATGTTGAGCCATCCTCTATCAGACTGGCCACGTTTTCCCCTATCTTCATAGTAACTTCGTCTGGGTCCGGGTAACGGAATTCGGGCAGGGGAGCGTCGTTATCCACGAGAGCGTCTATCTGGTCCACGTTGATGAAGCTATCGCCCCACGTCCAGGGCATCTGGGGGTTCACCCCGGCGATGACGTAGTCTGCGTTTTCGGCCGCGGCCTTTACGACGTCTACCGAAACCCCGTAGCTACAGAAGCCATGGGCGTCAGGTGGGGTTACTTGAATGAGGGCCACGTCAATGTGAAAGCGCCCGCTTTTGAACAGGCCGGGGATCTCGGACAGATAGATGGGGGTATAATCTGCCCGTCCCTCGGCCACGGCTTCCCTCACGTTGTCCCCGACGAAGAAGGCGTTGTGCCGGAACCTGTTCTTGAACTCTGGCTCGGCATAAGGGGCAGGGATCAAGGTGAGAAGGTGGACAACCTTCAAGTCGGCAAAATCATCCGACCATTTGGCCATCTCTTCTACCAGGACCTGCGGCCCAGAGGCCCCGGAGCCGACGAAGACTGTGTGGCCTCGTTTGATAGCTCTCAGGGCGTCGCGGGCTGTCATCACTTTGTCGGCGTAACGTTCCTGCCAAGGTGTGGAGTGCATATCAACCCTCTGGACTGTAGCCATGCTCTGTGAGTCGCTTGCTCTCACTTCAATTATACCCCACTTCTTATGCCATGACAAGCCCACTCAGGCCAAAGCACCGGATGCCGGAGATCTCCCGACCTTGCTTTGCTCCTTGGCCGGGCATGAGATTTGACTGGGCTATTGAAAAGTGCTACAATATTCTCGTCACAAATCCTTACCAGAAGCTCTGACCTCACAATCACTGTTATCGTTTCCTCTCGATATCAAGGACGGCCTCAACGATTCCTTCCCTAATGTTTGCCATCCGATGTCTTGGTTCATTGGTAGCTCCACATTTAATCGTGGTGCTCAAGCTGTGAATAGCGTAAGCCCTATGTCTTGTGGTGTTGTGTCAACTACACACAAGGTGTGGGCTCATAAAGTGCCCGTCACGGGTGACCACGGTTTAGCGGGGTGCTACCTGATTCATTAGTAAGGGGGCAAAATGATGAAACGCTTACCAAGTTTGTTTGGCAATACCTTTCACTTGTTAATTGTCCTGGTCCCGGTGATCGCTATAGTCTTGTTAGTGGGTGGGCAAACGCTGGCCGGCTTCAGAGACGCGGCAACGATTTCGGCAACTCAAGCCACTGCCGTTAAACAACAAGATGCAGAGGTACTCGTTTTTCAATCACCCCTGTCAATGCCTACACCCGTGCCTGTGCCTACCTTCGCAGCGAGCATGAAAAATCTTAAAGTCATGGCTATAGAGCCGGTGAAGAACGGTCCCTATCGAAACATTGTTTGGTCTCCCGACGGCAAAAAGGCTCTCGTGAGCAAACAATACACTCAGTACCTCTTGGCGCGTGAGAAGGACGTCTCTACAGAAGATCTCCCCCCTGGATTCGTCCCCGGCCTGTACACCGGATTGGGTGATCTGTGGCTGCTCGACCTGGCGACCGGAAAAGAACGCCGCCTGGCGGAGGAAGTGGGACGCTACGCCTGGTCGCCCAACAGCACCCAGGTGGCCTACCTGGCCCCAACGGGAGCCGAAGGTATTGCCGGGGCGCTGTACGTGTTAGACATCGCCAGCGGTCGGACAAAACGTGTAGCCCCGATTGACTTTCTGGGCAGCGATTACGCCCCGCAATGGCTGCCGACGGGCGAGATTGTGTATGTGCGCGACGGACGGCTTTGGTCTGTTCAAGCCGACAGGATAGGGGCAAAAGAGAAAGTGCTCCCCGGCTTCAGATTCTTCAATCGAATGGCGGCAGAGGCAGGTAAGCCGGGATACCTGGACGACCCGGATGCCCCCGTTGGCTTTCACTTCTCTCCTGACGGTAAGCGGGTAGCCTACAAGACCCACCGCCAAAACTACCGTGCTATCTCCTATCGTCTCTGGCTGGCCGATGCCGATGGGAGCAACGCTCAACTCATTACTGAGCAGGCACAAGGAAGCTACTACGAATGGTCGCCGGATAGTCAGTGGCTGGTTTTCGACGCCTACCGGGATGTGGATGACCCGACGGTAGACCAGCACGACCCCGGTTTGAGTGGCCTGTGGGCAGTAAGGGCCGACGGGTCAGATGTACACTGCCTCTATCGGGCGGATTTTTGGCATGTGATTGTCTCTCCGGTCTGGTCCCCAGATAGCTCGATGGTGGTGCTTGTTGATTTTCTAATAATACTTAAGCCAGACTCTCCCAAAGGGACGTTTTGGCAGGGTTCGCTACAGGTGGCCGACGTCGAGCGAGGCGAAACAACTCCGCTGAAAGGTCTACCGGAAGAAGAAGCGCCAGCGGATGTACGGTGGTCACCTGACGGAAAACACCTTTTTATCATTAAAGAGGGCGACAGGCTCGGGTTGTATCAAAGTTACCGTCTCACCCTGGCAGCGGAATAATCCACGATGTCACGCTGAATTCTCTGCCTCATCTTGCTGTTAGCTCTTACGACGCTATGGCCGGTTGACACTCAAGCGAGTCCGGCCTATCAGGGCAGTGTGGTGCTGGTTCGTGTCTGTTACGATCCTTTTAGTTGTTACCAGCCCGATGACACCAATTCTGAGATAACCACCTTGGAACCTTACATCGAACACGTGTTGGCCAATGAGTGGCATCACCTCGCCGATTTGGAGGCCTTGAAAGCCGGGGCCATTGCCATCCGCACCTTTGCTTATCGCGAGCTCGGTTGTGGGGCTTATTGGAGGATGAACCCGGAACCCATACCCCCGTATTTCTCTCGCCTTCTTGACAACCGGTCACAAACTTACCGCTTTGGCGGCTATGGGGGTCCCCAGAACCCCGTCACCGCTAACCATATAACTGCCCGGTCTCAAACCATCTATACATCCCTCTATCGAGATGACAACACCTTTGCCTGCGCCAAGTACGATGCCAACACCGGCGATCCCACCAAGGCCTGCTCCAGCAGCGAGTGTCCCAACGCTGCGGACCGGGATACCCTGGCTGAAACTTCTGATCCTGTCAGCAGTAGAGTTGGAGCCAGAATTAGCATTGGCATGGCTCAGAACGGTTCGGTGGCCTGGGCCAGAGGTTCGGCGCCCTGGGATTATCGCCAGATATTGACTGATTACTACCGAAAAGCGAGATTGGCCAATAGTAGCGACTCCTACTACCGTTGGGTTTGGTTGAATGTGGGCAGTGACATTGTGTTTACAGGCTACTCGGGGGAAGAATACTATGGCCCGATTAACCCTACCCCGACCTGTCTGTATCTGGGAGGCAGCAGACCCGTTTCCATTCGCATAAAGAATACCAGCCGACTAACCTGGGACAGCCTGGTGAAACTCTCCTATAGTTGGTATAACAGTTCAGGCGGCTTTATCAATCAGGGGCCTGAGTTTAATGTACCCTCTCTGGCTCCGGGCCAGGACACGACGCTAAACGTAACCTTGAGTCCACCGACCGGGGCCTCGGCAGGCAGCTCTTACACGCTGAGATGGGATATGAAACGAGGGACGACTTGGTTTAGCAGCCAGAACAACTGGCCCACCCTCAATTCGTCGGTGTGTATGCTGACGGATACAAACCCGCCCAGTAACCCGCCTCAAAACAATATCTCTTCTCCCAGCGGTCATATCCGAAATGGCTGGTCGGCTCAAACGCAAATCACGTTGACCTGGTCTGGCGCTTCGGACGGCGAAACCGGCGTAGCAGGCTATTCCCTAGCCTGGGATCAGAGCGCCACGACGGTACCCGATACCGTGCAGGATACGACCGGCACCACCGCCACCAGCGGTGTGCTAGGCCATGGCAACTGGTATTTGCACGTGCGCACCAGAGACAATGCCGGGAATTGGGCCAGTGGGGCTACGCATTATGGGCCTTATGGGGTAGACAC
>JBGVTF010000451.1:0-19141 GCA_041862415.1 Anaerolineae bacterium
AGCGAGCCAGGATGTGGGTCAAGACCGTCGTCCCTGCTCCGCCAACGCTATGGGTCATGGCCAGGTCGGCACGGGCCAACTGGTTGGGCCCCGCCTGGCCCCTCATCTGGAGCACAATCTCGGCCACCTGATAGAGGGCCGTGGCCCCAATGGGATGCCCCCGGGCTTTGAGCCCCCCCATGGTGCTGATGGGCAACCGCCCCTGGCGAAATATCTCACCCTCAGCAGCCATGCGCCATCCCTGTCCCCGTTCGGTGAAGCCGCCGGCTTCCAAGAGCAGGCAAGCCATGATGCTGAAGGCATCGTGCAGTTCGAAAAAGTCGACGTCTTTGGGGGTCATCTTTGCCTGTTGGTAGGCGTGGGCCGAAGCGCGTCGGGCGGCTTCTAACGCCAGAGGGTCGGGACGATCTCTAACAGCAAATCGGTCTGTTGCAACCGTTGAGGCCAGAATCCGTACCGGAGTATGGTGAAAACTGCGTGCCCGGTCAGCGGGACAGAGAACAACGGCCGCTGCACCGTCGCAGATGGGGGAGCAATCGTAGAGACGGAGCGGTGGGCTGATCAAGCGTGAGCTGAGAACCGTCTCCGCGTCCACAGGATTACGAAAGAGGGCGTAAGGATTGCTTGAGGCATTGCGGTGAGCGTTGACCGCAAAGTTGGCGAAATCCTCATAGCGGGCATCATATTGGGCCAGGTAAAGGGACATAAATTGGGCATTGCAGTCCACCAGCGTCAGACCGCGGGGTATTTCCCGCTTGGCATCGAGGGCCAGGGTCAGGGCGTGCGTGGGCGGCGGACCGGCGCTCATCAACTCGACGCCTGAAGCCATGGCCAACTCCACCTGGCCACTGGCCACGGCCAGGTAGGCCATCCGCAACGCTGCAGCGCCGCTGGCTGTGGCCGCCCGTACCTGTAGAGCTTCCACACCAGCCAACCCGGCGTGACTGGCTACCAAAGCGGCAATGTGCTTTTGTCCGGAGAGTTCATCAGCCAGCATGTTGCCCACATAGAGGGCATCCACTCGCTCCAGAGAGGCATCAGCCAGGGCTGCTTGAACCGCCTGTGCGCCCAGTTGGCGCAAACTGGCCGACGCCCTTTTCTTCACCGGCACCATGCCAATGCCCACCACAGCGACTTCGAGGGTCATAGCATTCTATCTCCCTTTGCTTTCACTCAGTGCCATCCATGCCGCTCAGCTACCCGCTAGTACACTTGGTACTTAGACCCTTTTCTTGAGGACCAACCGGCACAAAGGGTCCCCTTTCCCCATCCTCTCAGGAATCTCCCACGGGATGCCGTGATAGTCCGCACGCCCGCGATCCACCTCCATGGCAATATCGCAGAGAAGGTCTATTTCTTCCTGGCTGCATCCCAGTTCTTTCCATGCCTCTAACAGAGGGCAATGGGTCATGCGCTGCTCGCAGCCATCTTTTCCCTTGACGATGCGTGACTGGAAGACCGCTCCTGAGCCTTTGGACATATGCCTGTCCACCCACTCTTCTGGTGTGATCTTGCCTGCATCTCCTTGGCCTTTGATCCTGCCATACTCGTAGATAGCCTCTCTCGTCAGTCTTTCCACCTGGTCTGGAGGGAGGGCCTGGGAAAAGCTCCTGTAAAGCAGGGCCAGGTAAAGGGCTCGGTCCTTGATCGCTTCTCTCACTTTTTCCACTATATCATCATTGTGGTTCATGGCTTGTTCCTTTCATATCATTTTACCTTTACTCGGCTGGATCGCCAGATCCAGCCGAGTATGTTTTCCTTTTGCTCGGAGCGGATTGGCAAATCCGCGTCGCTGGCGATCCCTTTTGAGCAGGTATTGAACACACGTCCACTTCTTTGAAAGATAGACCCGACGTGCAGCGCGACTATGTCTTGGCTGGGGACAGGGGCTCTGCTTTCGCGCTGGTCTGGCTGGTGTTCTCTTCGATGTTCACAAGCGCCGGTATGAAGAAGCCAGCCAGACCAATGACCCCGCAGAGCACGCCGGCCGTCACGTACCACACCTGCAGGCCAAGCCAATCGCTCACGGGGCCGGCGACTGCCAGGCCAAAGGGCGAGGTGATCCAGAGCAAACTGCCCATCAGGGTGAACACGCGCCCTTGCATCTCTGGCACGACCGTCCCCTGGAGAATGGCCATGATTGGCCCATCTATCAGCGGGATCATCAATCCCACCACAAACATGCTTGCCAGCGCTATCCAGAACAACCCTCCTGGCGTGAAGCCCAGCACCACAAAGCCCAGACCCAATACGACCATGCCCATCATGGTGGTATGAATTTTCCGCCGAAACCCACCCCAAACGCTCAGGATAACCCCACCGGCTACAATACCCACCCCAGCAATCGCTTCCAGCAGGCTTAATTGGGCTGCGTCGCCGTCAAAGTGCTCGCTCACCAGGAGCGGCAACAGCGAAAAAGCCGGGGTCAGGGCAATCTTGACAATCATCGCTGCCGCTATCAGGGCTATCAGCCCCGGCCAGCCTCGAATGTAGCGCAGGCCCTCGCGCATGTCGGCCCAAATTGTCGGTTTTTCTCCGTCCATGTCATCACGCTTGGGCTGCGGCACGTGCGCCAAGAACAGCGGGAGAATGGCCAGCATGGCCGTGCCCACGTCTACCAGCATGACACCGTACAAGAGCAGCAACTCCATCAACAGCGCCCCCAGCGGTGGGCCAACGATGTTCAGTGCCCCGTTCAGCGTCTGGTTGAGGCCGGCCACGCGCGCCAGGTGTTGTTTGGGCACCATAAGCGAGGTCGAAGCCTGCATGGCCGGCCAGTGAAAGCTACCGCCCACGGCGCGCACCAGCATGATGACGTACACGTGCCAGACCTGTGTGGCTTCCATCCAGAACAGATACGCCAGCCACAGTGAGGCCAGCGCTATCATGCCGTCGGCCACAATCATTACAATGCGCCGGTTCCAGCGGTCCACATATGCACCAGCGATGGGGCCGAGGAAAATCTCCGGAATCAGGGCGACCATCGTCGCCGTGGCCAGCACTGTCGCCGAGCCGGTCAACTGGGTGAGCCACCACACCAGCGCGAACTGGACCACCCTGCTGCCGACTAATGAAAATGCCTGCCCCGTCCAGATGGTGAAAAATGGGAGTTTCCAGTACGTGATGTCTTTGCGTCTGCTTGGATCGTTTATCATTTATTCTCGATAGTCTCTGCTGTATGATAGCGGAATAGTTGATTGCTGTCAAGCCTTTAAGGATGACATATACCTTGGCTGTCATTTTTCCAGGACATTGTTGACCAATACGAGGTTTTTCCATACCGGGCGAAGGTTCCACTTTCGGCTGTACCCTCAAGCTGGCCTTCCTTTGCGCTTTTGGGCGATTTCTGCTATACTCTATGCATCCTGGCCTAGCCGGGATATTGCTCCATCTTGTGGACATCAGGAGAAGAAGAGGGTGAGGAGAGTAAGAGTTTCTGCACTTATTTTGGGCTTGTTGCTGATTTTGGCTACGCTGGGAGGGGTTCTGTTCCATTTTGCCTCTGCCATAGACCCGGCTGAGGTGCAAAGCGCCCCGGCCAGAGCCGTCCCTAATACCGACGTCAATCCCTATGGAGCGAACTTTTTCCTGGCTCGTGAGGTAGAAGATTGGAAGCGGGAAAAAACCATCCAGATGGCCCGGGAGGCGGGAATCGGCTGGGCCAAACTGCATTTCGTCTGGGCGGACATTGAGCCTCGACGGAGGGGGGAGTTTGTAGACGAAACCAGCGGAGAGAGCACCTGGAGGAAATACGACCAGATCGTTGACCTCTGTGAGAAGTATGGCCTTCAGATCATTGCCCGCCTCGACCGTCCCCCTGACTGGACGCGCCAGGACAACACCTATCCGGAACGTCCGCCCGATGACTTGAACGATTTCGGCGACTTTGTCTACGAGTTCGTCAAGCACTATCAGGGCCGGGTGAATTACATCCAAATCTGGAATGAGCCCAACATCTTCCCTGAGTGGGGCAATCAGGAGGTCAACCCGGCTCAGTACGTGGAATTGCTGAAAGTCGCCTACCGGCGAGCTAAGGAGGCCGATCCCAACGTCTACGTCCTCAGCGCGCCCCTGGCCGTGACCCTGGAAGAGTTCCCCATCCGGCGCAATCTGAATGACCTCGTCTTCCTGGAAGAGATGTACCAGGCCGGGGCCAAGGATTATTTTGACATTCTCTCGACTAACGCTTTCGGCTTTGAGTACCCCCCAGATGACCCACCCGATCCCGGCGTGCTGAACTTTTCCCGGGTCCTTCTGCAGCGGGAGATCATGGAGAGGTACGGTGACGCCAATAAGCCCATCTGGCTTAACGAGTACGGCTGGAACGCGGCCCCGGACGATCCGCTGAATTTCCCCGAGGAGGAACTCCCCTGGAAGCGAGTAGACGAGGAACAGCAGGCTGAGTATACCCTGCGCGGCATTGAAGAGGCTAGAGCCAACTGGCCCTGGGCAGGGGTTTTCAACATCTGGTACTTCAGGCAGGTGGGCCAGTTCTCTCCTAGGCAACCCGAATACTATTTCCGTATGGTGGACGTTGACTTCACACCACGGCGGGTGTATTACGCTGTCAAGGATGCTGCCGTGGCCCTGACACTAGCCGGAGCAGGCCACTACGAGGAAACCAATCCTGCTGTGGTGGCTGACTCTGGCTGGCAGGCTGTCATCGAGCCACAAGCCAGTGGAGAGGCTCACCTGGTCAGTGAGAGCCCAGGTGCCAGCCTGTCCTTCACCTTCAAAGGCGATGAGGTGAGCTTGCTCACCCGGCGGGATAGCCAGGCCGGGAGGCTGCTGCTCACCCTGGACGGCCGGGACGTGGCTGGTCTGCCCCTGGACGAAAAGGGGCGCTCCTACGTTGACCTCTACGATTCCGCAACCCAGTGGCAAGCCTGGGTGTCCCTGGTGAGTGGGGCAGGCAATGGACAGCACGTGCTGCGCTTGACGGTCAGCGAAGAGAGCCATCCCGCCTCGGCTGGCCAAGGTTGCAGCGTAGACGCCTTTGAAGTAGCTCTGGCCCCCCGGCCCTCCTTCCCTTACATCCCGGTGGCCGGGCTGGGCCTGGGAGCCCTGGTCGCGACCTGGCTGCTCTATCGGGACCTGAGAAGCAGATAGCTAGGAAACAAACTCCCCAATGAGCGTTTTCCCCTCAATCTCCTCCTTGCTCATCCCCTCGGCTCGTTGCAAGCTGACACATTCCTCTTTCATCAACCGCAACATCTCCCCTGGCTGCGGTAGTTTGTTGCGCCGGCCATACTGGGTCGGACAGGGCGAGAGGACCTCAACGAAGGCAAAGCCCTCATGGGTCAGTGCCTTTTTGAGGGAGCGGATCAGGGGACGGATATGGTAGGTGGAATAGCGGGCCACGTAGGTCGCTCCGGCCCCAGCCACCAGGCGACAGAGGTCGAAGGGCGGTTCGGTGTTGCCCTGGGGGGTGGTGGCCGTGCGTATGCCTAACGGAGTGGTAGGCGTCACCTGGCCGCCGGTCATGCCGTAGATGTGGTTGTTAGCGCAGATGGCCGTCAGGTCAATGTTGCGCCGTGCGGCATGGATGAGGTGATTGCCGCCGATGGAGGCCAGGTCCCCGTCGCCGCCGATGACCACCACCTTGAGGGCCGGATTGAAGAGCTTGGCACCGGTGGCGAAGGCAATGGCCCGGCCATGGGTGACGTGCAGGGTGTCGGCTGCAAAGTGGGGGCTGGGAATCCAGGCAGCGCAGCCTATGCCCGAGGCGAAGAGCATCTCATCCATGTCCCACCCCAGGTCGGCGATAGCCCGCAGGATGGCTCCCAACAGGATGCCATGTCCGCAGCCAGGGCAGAAGGGCGTGGGGAAAACCTCAGGACGGATGTAGGATAGAATAGATTCTGTCAAACCCTGGACTTGAGTGTTGGCTCTCACGATTGCATCACCTCCTGCCTGTGGCGCAACAGTGCTGCATGGCCTGCCATATCTCTGCGGGGACAATGACCTCGCCATCGGTCTTGTTGTAGCCCTGGGCCTGGGGGGCCAGGCGCTGTACCTCGCGCAGGACTTGACCACGGTTCATCTCTGGCACCAACACCGCCCGACTGCGTAGAGCCAGTTGGCGCACTGCTTCCTCTGGGAAGGGCCATATCGTCTTGAGGCGCAGAAGCCCGGCCCGCGTTCCCTCCTGGCGAGCCGTTTTGACGGCCCGCCAGGCGCTGCGGGCTGTGAAGCCGAAAGCGATGACCAGAATGTCCAGTTCGTCCTCGTCACAGAACCGCTCCTCCACCTCAATGATCTCATCCAGATGGTTGGTGACCTTGGTGCTCAAGCGGGCTACCAGTGTCTCCTGAGCTTGCGCGCTGCTGGTGCGCCGGTAGCCCCACTCGTCGTGAGTTGAGCCGGTGACCAACAGCTTGTGGCCCTGGCCGAAGGCGGGCATGGGCGGCACCGCGGTCTGGCCGAAGGGTGGCTCCCTGTCTTGGGGCCGCAGGCGGTTGTAGATTCGCGTCTCGGCCGGGACATCAACGTTCTCTCGCAGGTGTCCCACAGCCTCCTCGGTCAGGAGGATGACCGGCAGGCGGAAACGCTCGGCCAGGTTGAAGGCGCGAATGGTCTGGTTGTATATCTCCTCCACCGACCAGGGTGAGAGGGCGATGATCTGGTAATCGCCGTGCGCTCCCCAGCGAGTCTGCATCACGTCGCCCTGGGCTGGGCGGGTCGCCTGTCCTGTGGAGGGGCCAGCCCGCTGCACATCCACCACCACCACTGGCGTCTCGGTCATGATGGCGTAGCCGATGTTTTCCAGCATCAGGCTCAGGCCCGGGCCCGAAGTAGCGGTCATGGCTTTGGCTCCGGCCCACGAGGCGCCGATGCACGAGGCGATAGAGGCGAGCTCGTCCTCCATCTGTATAAAGACCCGCCCTCCGCCCAACTCAGCGAAGCGCCTGCAAATGCGCTCCATGACCTCGCTGGATGGGGTGATGGGATAGCCGCCATAATAATTGCAGCCAGCGGCGATGGCTCCTTCGGCGCAAGCTTCGTCGCCTTGCAGAAAATAGCGCCCTGGCTTGAGGACGCTTTCGACTGTGGTCCAACCCATTTCACCCATCATCTATTCCCACCTCATTTGGGCAGTTTACTCTACCCCAACCTTTGCTGAGATTGTGCCGTTCGAGACGATGATAGCCAAATCCGGGCACAATAATTCACACTGGCGGCAGACAGTACAATCCTCCAGGCGAGCAACCAGCACGGGGTGGCGGCCTTTCTGGAAAGCGGTCTGGTCTATTTCCAGCACTTTGCGTGGGCAAACATCAACACAAATGTAGCAGCCCTTGCACCAGTCGCGATTTATCTCGATGTTTGGCATTCGCTCGCACCCCTTCCTCGCCGTAGAAGACCCTACAGGGAACTCTTTCTACTAATCTCCGTTCGCTTGCTTCTTCTGCAATGCCTTCTTGAACTCCTCGGTCAGAATTGGCACTACCTCGAAGAGGTCACCCACGATGCCATAGTCGGCCACCCTGAAGATGGGGGCCTCGGGGTCTTTGTTGACGGCCACGATGTACCTGGCGGTCTTCATCCCGGCCAGGTGCTGAACAGCCCCCGAGATGCCGCAGGCGATGTACAGGTCAGGGGTGACGGTCTTGCCGGTCTGCCCTACCTGATGGCTGTGGTCTATCCAGCCTGCGTCCACGGCAGCCCGCGAGGCGCCCACGGCAGCCCTGAGAACGTCGGCCAACTCCTCCAGAAGGCAAAAGTTCTCAGGCCCTTTCAATCCCCGCCCGCCGGAGACGATGATCTCGGCCTCGGCTAACCCCACCTGCTGCTGGCCAGACTCCTGGATCAGGTCAATGACTTTGGCCCGGATGTCACCGGTCTCCACCGCCAACTTTTCCACCGGGGCTGTCCTTGAGGTGTTGGGCTCTAAAGGTGCCATGACGTTGGGGCGCACGGTGGCCATCTGCGGGGTGGTCTTCTCTATCACGGTGGCCACGGCCCGACCGGCGTAGATTGGGCGGGTGATCACGAGCCGCCCGTCGGCAACGACCTCAAAGGCGGTGCAGTCGGAAGCCAAACCCAGGCCCAGGCGGGCAGCCACACGGGGGGCCAGGTCCCTGCCCTGAGTGGTGGCTCCCAGGAGCACTACGGCGGGCTCAGCTTTTTGGATGAGCCTGGCGAGGACAGTGGTGTAACCCTCACTGCTGTATTTCTCCAGCGAGGGGGCATCGGCCAGGTACACTCTGGCTGCGCCGTGGTGGGCCAGGTCGTCGGCCACGCCGCCCACGCCCGAACCTAACAGGGCGGCTTCCACCACGCCGCCCAACTTCTCAGCGATCCTGGTCCCCTCACCTAGCATCTCAAAGGTGACCTTTTTCAGGGCACCATCCCTGTGTTCAGCGACGACGAGCACATTGCCTGGCATGTTACACCACCTTTGCCTCTTCCCGCAGCAGATGCACCAGTTCCCTGCAGGCCTCAACTGGATTCCCGGGTATGATCTGACCGGCGCACCGCTCCGGCGGCGGGCTGAGGGAGACGATCTCCAGCTTGGCTCCAGCGGCACCGATCACCTCTGGGTCTATGCCCAACTCAGCAGCCGTCTTTTTGTGGATGGGCTTCTTCCTGGCCGCTCTGATGCCTGTGAATGTGGGGTAGCGCGGCTCGTTGAGGCCCTTCTGGGCGGTGATGACCGCTGGCAGAGGGGTCTCTACCACCTCTTTGCCCTCTTCCGCCTCCCGCTGAGCCGTGGCTTTGCTTTTGTCGTTGGCCACTTCCAGCTTGGTGACCACTGAGACGTGGGGCAGGTTCAGCATCTCGGCCAGGGCAATGCCGACCTGGGCGTTATCGTGATCTACGCCCTGCTTGCCGCACAGGATGATGTCGTACTCCAGATCCAGCCTGACGATGGCCTCAGCCAGCGCTTTGGCCGTGGCGTAGGCATCTCCACCCTGGAAGGCTTCATCCGCAAGGTGGATGGCCTCATCAGCCCCTACGGCCAGAGCCTGCATGATGGCTTCTCTGGCCCTCTCCGGCCCGAGGGTCAACACAGTGATTCGGCCCTCGCCGAACTCTTCCTGCAGGCGCAGGGCCTCTTCGATGGCATATTCATCGTAGGGATTGATCACGTACTGGAGCTTTTCCTCGACGACTTGGCCATCCTCGATTTCGATCCGTATCTCGGTATCGGGAACCTGTTTGACACACACGATGGAATTCATCATTACTACCATCACACCACCAGAGTCTCCAACTGAGCCAGGATCTGGTCGTGGGTGAAGTGACTCAAGGTGATCGCTCCCGAAGGGCAGGCCGCCGCGCAAGCCCCGCAGCCCTTGCACAGGACCTCATTGACCGTCATGACGCCCTTCCAGGGATGGAGGGAGAGGGCACCGTAGGCGCACAGCCCCTCGCAGATGCCACAGCCGGAGCAGATTTCCTGGTTCACAACACTGACGATGGATTCTACCTTCACCCGGCCGCGCGACAGGGGGATCAGAGCCGAAGAGGCAGCGGCCTTGGCCTGGGCCACAGTATCCGTGATGTCCTTAGGACCCTGACAGGTCCCTGCCAGGAACACGCCGTCGGTGGTGGTGTCAATGGGGCGCAGCTTGGGATGGGCTTCCAGGAAGAACCCGTCCGGCGAGCGGGAGAGCTTGAGCAGGCTGGCCACATCTTTGACGTCGTAACGGGGCACCATGCCCACGGCCAATACTACCAGGTCTGTTTCCACCTCCAGGGTCTCGCTGAGGAGGGTATCCTCCGCTCGAACGATCAGCTTGCCTTGCCCTGAGTTGGTATCCTGAGCCTGTCTAAGGGCTGTCGAAGGGTCGCCCTTTGACGGGCTTAGGACACGGCCTTTGCGGTAGATTTCGGAGGCATTGCCGCGCCGATACCGGATCCCCGCCGCCCGCACCTGGTCGTAGAACTCTTCGAAGCCCTTGCCAAAAGCGCGCACGTCCATGTAGAAGATGGTCACGTTGGCGTCGGGTATCTGCTCTTTCACCAGGTAGGCCTGCTTGGCCGTGTACATGCAGCACACCCTGGAGCAATACTCGTTGCCCAGGTTCTTGTCCCGCGAGCCCACGCACTTGATAAAGACCACGTCTTTGGGCTGTCGGCCGTTGACCTCTATTTTGCCTCCAGTGGAGCCAGAGGGGGAGGAAAGCTGCTCGAACTCTAGGCTGGTGATGACGTTGTCGTAGATCCCGTAGGCAAATTCGGGTTTGAGCCGGGGGTCGAAGGGCTCGTAGCCGGTGGCCACGACGATGGCCCCCACTTCAAGCTTTGACAGGTGACCAACCTGTCCTACTTCTGCCTTGACCGTGAAATTACCGACGTAACCCTCCACCTCGACTACTTCTGAGGCGGTCATTACTTCGATGTTGGGGTGCTCCTGAACCTGAGATACAGTCTGTGACAGCAGTTCAGCGGCGCCCTCCAGGGTGGGGAAGGTCCTGTTGAGCCGGGCCATGTTCCCACCCAGGTGCTCCTCCCGCTCCACAAGATAGACCCGATAGCCCGCTTCAGCGATGTCCAGGGCAGTCTCTAGCCCGGCGATGCCCCCGCCTATGATCAGAGCAGCGGGTGTGACCCCTACCTCTCTTTCTTCCAGAGGCTGATAGAGGGAGGCTTTGGCCACAGCCGCGCCCACCAGTCGCATGGCTTTCTCGGTCGTGTCTGCTCCCTCTTCGTGCACCCAGGAGCACTGCTCCCGGATGTTGGCCTGCTCGAAGAAGTAGGGGTTGATCCCCGCTTCCTGAACCACAGCCCTGAAGGTCGGTTCGTGCATCCGCGGTGAGCAGGCAGCGACGACCACCTTGTCAAGCCCCAGTTCCTCGATGTCTTGCTTGATCAGGGCCTGGCCGGGGTCGGAGCACATGTATTGGTAGTTTCTGGCCACGACCACGTTAGGCAACTGTCGGGCAAACTCGGTCACTGCCTCCACGTCCACCGTGCCGGCGATGTTGATTCCACAATGGCAGACGTATACCCCAACCTTCGGTTTCATTAAACTTTCACTCTATTAGCCGCTGCTTCACCACCCCGAACAAGTTCGGGACTCCGGAGTTCGAGGGGTTTCATTGCACTTCTATCCGAAAGAATCAATCTAACCTTCCCTACCCACCCACCCTGACCACCTAACCACCTACCCACTATCAGCCGCCGCTTAACTGCTCCGTCAGCGCGGGCACGACCTTGAAGAGATCATCCACGATCCCATAGGTAGCCACGTTAAAGATCGGTGCGCCGGGGTCCTTGTTGATGGCCACGATGGTATCTGAGGCCTTCATGCCAGCCAGGTGCTGCGAGGCCCCGCTGATGCCTACGGCGATGTACAGCTTTGGCTTGACCGTTTTGCCCGACTGACCCACCTGGCGGTCGGGTGGCAGCCAGCCGGCGTCAATCACCGGCCGGGAGCCAGCCAAGACCCCGCCCGCAACCTCGGCCAGCTTTTCTACAATCTCCAGGTTCTCCTGCTCTTTGATGCCCCGGCCGACAGCCACGATGATCTCGGACTGGGTGATGTCCACATCGCCTACGGCTGCTTCAACATACTCGATGAACTTTTTGCGCCTGGCCTCCTCGGCCAGCAGCGAATCTACGGCCACGATTTGCCCGCTCAAAGGCTCGAGTTCCTGGAGCGGGAAGGCCGCCTGGCGCACGGTGGCCATATACTGCTTGCTCTCCCTGAAAGAGACCCTCACGTGGAGCTTTCCCCCGTATACCTCTCGGATGGCTATCAGACTGCTATCCTTGAACTCGAAGCCGATGCAATCTGTGGCCAGGGGCAGGTTCAACTCGGCGGCCAGACTGGGGGCCAGGTCCATGCCGCAGGCCGTGTGGCCGATCAGGGTCAGAGTCGGCTTCTGCTCGGTGAGTAGAGAGATCAGAACTTTCTGATAAAGCTCCGAGTTAAAATCCTCCAATCGCTCATCGTCAACCACCAGAACCTCATGGGCCTGGTTGGCCAGTTCCCCGGCGAAAGCGTCAACGCTGTGGCCCAGGAGGACGGCCTTCAGGCTGCCGCCCATCTGTCCGGCCAGCTCTCGGCCTTTGCCCAGCATCTCCAGGGTGACTTCTCTGAGTTCACCCCTCCTATGCTCTGCTAGAACAAGGACATCGCCCATCTTAAATCACCCCCTTGTCTTTCAAAAGTCCGACGAGTTTTGCTGACACCTCCTGAGGCGCGCCTTCTAGGATCTGCGCCCGCTCTCCCACAGGGGGGAGGAACAGCTTTTCTAGCCTGGTTTTGGAGCCTGCCTCGCCCACCTCGTCCTCTTGGAGACCAAGGTCATCCAGACCCGAGAGGGCTATTTCCTTCTTGGTGGCTTTCCTGATGCCCAGGATGGAAGCATAGCGGGGCTCGTTGATCCCGGTCTGGATGGTAAAGACGGCTGGCAGCTCGATTTCCACCACATCGTGCAGGCCGCCCTCCAGCTCGCGGTGGACCCTGGCCAGCTTGCCCTCCTCGACGATCTCCGTCTCAATCACGTAGGCGGCGTGAGGGATGCCCAGCATTTGGGCCAGGATGGGGCCGACCTGACCGTGGCCGTCATCGCTGGCCTGGATGCCTGTCAGCACCACGTCGAATTCCATGTCCTTAAGGGCGGCGTGGAGGATTTTGGCGATGGCATAGCTGTCGGAGCCTTCAAAGCGCTCGTCATCCAGGCGGATGGCTCTGTCGGCGCCCTTGGCTATGCACATACGCACCGTCATGTTGGCGTCCTCCGGCCCTACGGTGATGACGGTGATGGAGCCCCCGAATTTCTCTTTCCAGAGCAGAGCCTCCTCGATGGCATAGTTGTCGGCCTCGTTGATGTCAAACGTCAGGTCCTTTTCCTCGATGCCCCGTTCATCCCCGCGGATGACAATGTCCGCTTCGGCCGTCTCTGGCACGTGCTTAACGCAAACTACTGTCTCCATAAATCTACCTCCTTGTGTTTGAATCCGGTCATTGTGGGGATATCTCTACTTATGCAATTCGCCGATTCGCTGATTCGCTGATTCGTTTCATATCGCCTGCGCGACCAATTCCATGATGTCCATAACCTGGATTTCTTCTTCATAGCCTGTGGTCTTGACCGCATCTTCGATGGTCAAGAGGCAGAAGGGACAGGCCGTGGCGATCACCTCCACTCCCATCGCCACGGCGTCCTTGACCCGGACCTCGGCCAGGCGTTCCCCGGCGGTGGTGGCTTCCACCCACATCCGTCCCCCGCCGCCTTCGCAGCAGAGGCTTCTCTCCCTGGAGCGGTCGAACTCTCTGAAGTCCAGGCCGGGGATGCTCTTCAATATGGCGCGGGGTTCGTCGAAAACCCCGTTCTGTTTGCCCAGGAAACAGGGGTCGTGGTATGTGACGATCCTGTTCACCTCGCCCGAAAAGGTGAGCCGTCCCTCTTCGATCAGCCCGGCTACGAACTGGGTGTAGTGCTGAACCGGGAGCTTCAGCCCCTCGTACTCGTTGGTGAAGGTGTTGTAGCAGTGAGGGGATATGGTCACCATCTGCTCCACGTCACATTCCTTGAAAAGCTCCACATTATCCTCCACCATGATCTCGAACAGGCCCTCTTCGCCCATGCGGCGGGCCTCGCTGGCGCAGCAACTCTCGTCGTTGCCCAGGGTGCCGAAGCGGACCCCCGCCTTGTGAAATGCCTCGACCATCGCCTTGGCCACCCCTTGCGCCCGGGTGTCGTAGGCGGGGGTACAGCCCACGTAATAGAGGATCTCTGCCTCATTGACCTCGGCAATATTGGGCACATCCAGGCCCTCCGCCCAGTCCGACCGCTTGTTCCGGCCCCGGTCCCAGGGATTGCCGTGCTTGAAAGTGCTTTCCAGGGCATCGCGGATGGTGGGCTGGATGCGGCCGCTCTCGATGAGGACGCTGCGCATACCGATGAGCGTCCTGGCCGGGTCCAGGGCCTTGGGACAGCGCGTGGTGCAGGTCAAGCAGGTGGTGCAGTCCCAGATCTCAGGCTTCTCGCGGATCTCCATCGTGTCACGGATCAGGGCTTCGTAGATGAGCCGCCTGACGTTCAGGCCGGTTCGCAGGGACATGGGGCAGCCCCCGCTACAGCGGCCACATTGTATACAACCTAGCAGTTCAAATTCTCGGACGAGTTCCTGTGTCTTCATTGTACTTCCTACTTCCTTAACAACTTTTCCACCTTCTGCAACAGTTCGCTGGCCTTCAGTGGCTTCTCGACGAAATCGTCCACGGGCAGATACTTTTCGTCCGGCGCAAAGCGTAACGGAGTTCTATCGTGGATGGCAGTCAATATCATGATCGGTATTTCTCTATAAGGAGCGTACTCCGATTTAGGATCCGGGTTCCGCAACTCCAGGGCGACCTGAAATCCTTCTGTAACATGTTTCATCATCACATCCAGGATAATCAGGTCGGGGTTGCTCTCTTTGACCTTTTGCAACCCCTCCGTGCTACTGGCGGCGCTGAAAACCTGGTAACCTCTGGCCTCCAGGGTCAGCCTGATCAACTCTACGAGGTCTGGGTCATCGTCAATGACCAGGATTTTCTCATTAGCCACTGTGACTACCTCCCCTGTCTCATCTTCGAAAGCACCACGATGGCCGACGATGCAGCAGCCTTGCCCTGGGCCACGGTGTCGGGCACGTCCTTGGGCCCCTGGCAACACCCGGCCAGGTAGATGCCCTCAATGCCTGTCTGGACGGGGTGCAGCTTGGGGTGAGTTTCCTGGAAAAAGCCATCAGGGGAACGCGAGAGTCCCAACAGATCGGCCAATTCCTGAGCATCTGCTCTGGGAGTGACCCCCACCGCCAGCACCACCAGATCGGCTTCTACCTCTAAGGGCTCGCTCAGCAGGGTGTCTTCCGCTCTGACGATCAGTTTGTCTTGTCCTGAGCTGGTATCCTGAGCCTGTCGAAGGGCTGTCGAAGATCCCTTCCTGTAAATCTCGGAAGGGTTCCCCCGCCGGTAGCGGGCTCCTTCCATCCTGACCCGGTCGTAGAACTCTTCGAAGCCCTTGCCGTAGGCCCGTACGTCCATGTAGAAGACAGTGATGTGGGCTTCGGGCAGTTTTTCCCTTACCAGATGGGCCTGCTTGGCAGTGTACATGCAGCACACCCGCGAGCAGTACTCGTTGCCCAGATTCTTGTCCCGGGACCCCACACAATGGATGAACACCACGTCCCTGGGCTCCTGGCCGTTTATGATGATCTTGCCTTGGGTTGGACCGGAAGCAGAGGAGAGCCGCTCGAATTCCAGGCCGGTGATGACGTTGTCGTAGACGCCGTAGGCGAATTCGGGCTTGAGCCGGGGATCGAAGGGATCAAAGCCGGTGGCCACGATGACAGCCCCCACATGCAAGTCTACCAGCTCCTCTTTCATCTCGAAATCAATGGCCCCGCGCTCGCAGGCTTTTTCGCACTTGCGGCCACATTTGCCCCTGGTCAGATAAAGGCAGGTCTTGTCGTCAATAACGGCCTTCAGGGGCACTGCCTGGGGAAATGGAATGTAGGCGGCGCTGCGCATGGCCACACCCGCATTGAACTCGGAGGGCACTTTTTTCCAAACGCAGGCTTCGACGCACAGCCCGCAGCCGGTGCACAGCTCCTCGTGGACGTAACGGGGTTTCTTTTTGACCTTGACCCGAAAGTCTCCCGCCTGCCCCTGCAAATCAACCACTTCGCTGTAGGTGAGAAGCTCGATGTTGGGATGGCGGCCAGCGTCCACCATCTTGGGGGTCAGGATACAGGCTGAGCAATCCAGGGTGGGGAAGGTCTTGTCCAGTTGAGCCATGCGCCCGCCGATGGTTGGCTCCCTCTCCACCAGATACACTTTGAAGCCGGCATCAGCGATGTCCAGCGAAGCCTGGATGCCGGCTATGCCCGCCCCAATGACCAGAGCGGCAGGCTCTCTCGTCTCCACGCCCGTTATCCTTCTCTTTCTCCTAGCTCCGTCAGTTCGTCCTCGCGGAAGGTGGCCACCGGCACCTCTTCTTCCAGGCTCCGCCCTGGGTGATAGTCAAAGATGGCCTGTGTCTCCTGTCCCACAGCCCGGAAGATGAGGGCCACCGGCAGTTCGCTGGGACAGGCGCTCTCGCACATCCCACAGCCGACGCAAGAGGTCGCCATGTGGTTGAGACGGGTCAGATGGAAGAGCAAAGTGTCGGTCGGCAGGCGGATAGCCCCCTTGCGTTCGGCCCAGCGGAAATATTGAGGCGAAGCGTGGTCGAAGGTGGGAGTGCGAAAGATGCACTCTTTGCAATAGCAGATGGGACAGGCTCCCATACAGTTGTAGCAACGGATACAGGTCGAGAACTCGGCCAGCAAATCATCCATGTCGGTGACCTGCTCGCGGAAGGCGGCGAACACCCTGTCGCGCTCCGTCGTCCGTTCGGCAATCAAGCGCCCTATGATCTCTTTGCGCCCGGCGGGACCCTGTCCTGAGCCTGCCGAAGGGGCCTCCGCCGCTTCCAGACCCAGTTTTTCCACCAGATCGTCGCTGGCTTCGATGAGAATCTGTTTGCTGGGGTCCATACCAAGGAGGCCAATGATGATGTGAGGACGGTACACGTCCGGGCCGTCGGGAATCGGTTTCTCGCACATGCGGCAGGCGGCTCGGAACTGATAGCCCTCGTGGATGGTCAGTTGGCCCTCGGCAGCCCCCGTCAGTACTTCCTCCGTGGGATCAATTCCGGCCTCGATCAGGCTGGCATAGTCTTTCACTTCGTAGCTGCCCAGGCAGTCAATGCCGATGAGCATCACGTTGCCCAGGCTGGCCTGTTGAAGCTTGACCAACTCGATGACCGCCCGCAGCTCACACGAGCGCAGCACGGCCGCCAAGCGCTCGCCATGCTCTGTGGCCGTCACGTTTGACACCGCCTTGGCGGCGATGACCGGCATCACCGGAGCGATGGGATCAACCCCAACCAGCTTGGCCGGGTCCCTTATCAAAGTGGGTACCACGTTGTCACCGGTCGGCAGCTTCTGGGGGACCAGCAAAGCATCAACGATGTCCTCAGTCAGCAACTGGCCGAGGAAACTCTGTATCGCTCCCAGGGTATCACCCTCAGCGACTTTGAGATAGGCTGTAACGCTCATATCGCTCCTACTCCCTTCAGTGGATTGGGTCCCAGTTCTTTCAGTTTGTCTACCATCTCGGTTACAGTGTCGGCGAAGTAGCGGCCCTCGCTGGCGCTGATCCAGCGCAGCCAGACCCGTTCCGACTCAAAGCCCATCTGTTTCAGGATGCTCTCGAGGATGGCCACCCGGCGGCGGGCTTTGTAGTTGCCGCTCTGGTAATGACAGTCTCCGGGATGACAGCCGCCGATAAGTACCCCGTCGGCTCCCTCCAGCAAAGCCTTGATGACATAGACCGGGTCCAGCGCCCCACTGCACATGAGGCGTATGACGCGAATGTTGGGGGGATACTGGATGCGCGAGGTGCCGGCCAAATCGGCCCCGGCATAAGTGCACCAGTTGCAGAAGAAGCCAATAATGCGTGGTTCGAAATCGTCCATGTAAATTCTCCTTATATTGCTGCATCAATCATGGCCATCATCTGTCGTGGTTCAAAGGCCTTTTGTTGGGTAGCTTTGTTGGGGCAGACCATAGCACAGTTGCCGCAGCCTTGGCACAGAACATCTATCACCCGCGCCACCCGGCTCTCATAGTCCATGACCCGCGCTCCGTAGGGACAGATGGACACGCACAGCCCGCAAAAGCTGCACAAACGCTCGTTGACGGTCACTACTTCTGGCTTGTCCGTGAATTCAGCTGGGGCCAAGAGTGCGGTGGTCCGCATGGCTGCGCCACTGGCCTGGGCGATGGTCTCATCCAGGAAGCGGGGGCTGTGGGCCAACCCGCTGAGGAAGATGCCAGCCCTGGTGAAATCCAGAGGGCGCATCTTGGGATGGTCCTCCTGGAAGAAGCCGTCCTCATTCAGGGGGACTTCCAGAACCTCGGCCAAAGCCTGGTTGTCATTGGGGGCTATGCCGGCGCTCAACACCACCAAATCGGCGTCAAGGGCTAGCTCCCCTTTCAAAATGGGATCGGTCACTTGCACCTGTAGACGGTCCCCACTGGCACTCACCTGGGGTTTGTCCGGCAATTCGTAGCGGACAAAGGCTACCCCCCGGTCGCGAGCTTCTTGATAATATTGCTCCCGGAAGCCATAAGTGCGCACTTCCCGATACAGGATATAGACATCGGTTTCAGGGCTTTGTTCTTTGATCTTCAGAGCGTTTTTGATGGCCTGGGTGCAGCAGACTCGGCTGCAATAGGGCCTCTCCGGTTCCCGTGAGCCCACGCACTGGATCATCACCACGCTGGCCGGGGCCTTCGCTCGTGGCGGATTTGTAATCCGCCACTGACCGCTGGCCAGCCTCTTCTCTAACTCGCGCTGGGTGATCACCCGTGGATCCTGACCGTAGAGATACTCCTGTGGCTTGGCCTCCTGTCCCCCGGTGGCGACGATGACTGCGCCGTGCTCCAGTTCCACTTCCTCGGACAAGTTGCCAACTTGTCCTACAACTGAGCGGTAGCTCCCCTTGCTGCCTTCCAGTCTCTTGACCTCGGCCTGGCGATGGAGGCTAATCAGGTCGTTGTTCTCGACCTGGGCTATGGTAGATTCGAGGAAGGCCTGCGGATCAGCTTCAGGATCGAAGAGATAGCGGATGTGGCGCAATTGTCCGCCCAGTTCGCTTTCGCGCTCCACCAGATCCACGGCGATGCCCTGTCCGGCCAGATTCAGGGCGGCCGTCATGCCTGCCAACCCTCCACCGATGACCAGAACTCGCTGCTGAACCGGTTGAGCCGCTTTGGCGCCCAGGGCCTCCAGACCCCTCATCTCGGCCAGTTTGGCCACGGCCATTGCCACCAGACCCTGGGCCTTGGCCGTGGTTGCATCAGGGTCATCATGGACGTAGGCGCACTGCTCGCGCAGGTTGGCCCGCTCCATGAGGCGAGAGTCAAGTCCAGCCCTGGCCATCAGCCCCTCGAACTCGGCGGTGTAAAGGCGTGACGAGCAACCAGCAATCACCACCCGGTTGAGCTGGCCGTCGGCGATGGCCTTCTCTATCGTGGCCAGCCCTTCAGGAGTGCAGGCGTCCTCCACCACCTGAGCCAGGGCCACGGCCCACAATCTCTCAGCGTGAGCGGCCACCTGGGCCGTGTCCACCAGGCCATCCAGCCCGCC
>JBGVTF010000452.1:0-4502 GCA_041862415.1 Anaerolineae bacterium
GGGGAGATAGGCAAAGTGGTCGGGTTCGACCGGGGCTACATCGCCCTGATGGAAGAGGAGACAGCCCCCGAGGTCTACGTCCTGTCGGCCGATGGCACCATCACTTCGGGGGAGGGGGAGGAATGGAGGACCATCTCCCTGGCCGACTGGGAAGAGGGGCCCCAGTTGTTGTCCGATCTTGGCAAAGGGGATGGCAGCGGGACAGAGTTGTCGGTGGCCCAGGGGATGGAATCATCCATCCGGCTGCCCCTGGTCTTCAAGGACAGGCCGGTGGGCGTCTTTCAGCTCTACAGCCGGTCGCCTGGTTTTTACACCAACGATGACGCGGCCATCCTGGAGCAGATCGCCAGTCAGATGGCCATCGCCATTGAGAACGCCCGGCTTTTTGATCAAACCAGCCGGGCTCTGGCTGAGCTGCAAGCTGTGAGCGAGCTGCGCGTGGATCTACAGGACGAACTCATCGCTGCCCAACAGGAAGTTATCCTCAGCTTGGCCACCCCTATCGTCCCCGTGATAGAGGACATCATCGTCATGCCCCTGGTGGGCAGCATTGACAGCCAGCGGGCCCGGCAGATAGTGGACAGCCTGTTGGAGGCTACCGAATCTCAAGCGCCCCGGATAGTTATCATTGACATCACCGGTGTGCCGGAGGTGAACACCGAGGTGGCCAATCACCTGTTGCAAGCGGTGCGGGCCGTCCGATTGCTGGGCGCGCAGTGCGTCCTGGTGGGCATTGGTCCCGAGGTGGCCCAGACTATTGTGGAGCTGGGGGTGGACCTTTCGGGCGTTATCACTCGCAGCGATCTGCAAGGGGGCATCGAATACGCCCTGCAAGCCCTGGGGCGAGAGATGTCTATTTCGCTGCGCGCCGCTCGAGGCCCTCAATGATTTGATGGGGCAAGATTGGAGCAGCAACACTTTGCAGGGAGACCACCGGACGCGCCCAAGGCGGGAAATGGCTCCCTCAATGGCGATTGCCATACGGCTTCATGATGAGGGGCAGGTAGATCAAGTAATCGCCTGGCGCTCCCACCGGTATCGCCCCAGGTGTGGCTGTCCTTGTGGCCGTTGATGTCTCGGTTGGTGTTCTCGTGAGCGTCGGCGTGACGGTGGGCGTATCAGTGAGCGTCGGCGTCAGGCTGGCTGTCGGCGTTACTTCGCCCAACACCATGGTAAAGTGATCGAACTCGGTCCCATCTGGCTCGATGGCCACACCGTGGAGGGTATCGCCGGACAGGGTGATCTGCACAAAGTGGTGGACGCTGGCGAAGTAGACGCTGGCCGGATTGTCGCGTCCCTTCTGGTATAGAGGGGCGCCCCCGCCACCAGTCACGATGTAGGTCACCCCGTTGGCAACGCTCCGCTCGTAGTCGTGATCGTGACCGGTGAAGACGATGGTCACGCCGTACTGCTCGAAGAGCGGGCACAGCGCCTGGCGCACGTTGAGATCGCTACCGTGCCCTCCAGAGCTGTAGGGCGGGATGTGGAAGAAGACAAACTTCCACGGCTTCGAAGTGCCCGCCAGATCGCTGACCAGCCATTCGTATTGGGGCTGTCCTGGAGTGTAATGGCCGTAGCCATCCACTTGCAGGCAGACAAAGTGGGCATTGCCGCTGTCGAAAGAGTACCAGGGGCCTGGAGGGTTCAACACGTCGAAGTAGTTCTGGTGGTTCATTTCGTGGTTGCCCATCGCCGGGTAAAGAGTCGAGGCCTGCATCAGATCTTGCTCGATGTCGAGGAACGTATCCCACTGCGACCTATCCGAGCCATAGTCCACAAGGTCTCCAGTGTGCAGGTAAAACTCTGGGGGCCCCAGCTCCAGCATCTTGTCCACGACGCTCTGATGGGCGGTGTGTCCCGTTCTGGTATCGCCCAGCACCATGAAGGCCAGCGAACTGTCCTGGGCTGGGGCGCGACCGACCAGGCTGAAGAGACCGACAACGGTCAGCAGAAGGGCGAGAGTGATGCTTCGCTTTGCTTTTCTGCTCATGGCTGCCTCATACCCACATCACTTCCCCCCTCAGCACCTTCCTGGCCAGGTGGTAAAGGACGTGGCACTCCACGGCGAAGGGAGGGAAGCCGAGAAAGCCCAAAACAGGCATCTCGAAGATCTTGATCTCGGAGAGGATGGGCACGGCGTAGATCCATTTGGTGCGCGCCCAGTAGTTCCAGAATTCCCACAGGAGGCCGCAGACGAGACCGCCCAGCAGCAGGGCGTAGGTCCTACCCGGCCGGCCTTCTTCCCAGTCCCGTAGAATCGAAGGCACGCCCAACTGCATGTTGAGGGGATCCACCAGGAAGAAGAACCCCAGCCACACCAAGCCAAAGAGATAGCAAGCGATGGGATAGGGCAAGAGCGGGGGCACGACCACGCAGAGCACACCCACCACGACGGACAGGCTCAGCCAAAAGTCGGAAAAGCGCAACGGGGTCCTGCGGATGCGGTGGAAGGGGAAGAGGGCTTCCAAGAGGTCCGTCGTCTCGAAGATGCCGGGGAAGATAGTGGCAAAGGCCCAACCGTAACCCAGATTGCGCTGCCAGGCCTGGGGCGGCAGATTGACGTAGTACCAGTTCTTGAGGAAGACGTTGTAGACCTCAAACATCAACCAGAAGAAGATGGACAGCCAGAGCATCATGAGGAACTCTTTCAGGCGGTCGTGGATCAGCGATTCCCCTTTAAGCCTGAGCACCAGGCTGTCCACGAACAGGATGTAGCCCGTCCAGACGATGGGCGTGAACCACACGGTGATCAGTTCCACCCTCAGGAAAAGCAAAACCTCGGCGCAGATCACTATAGCCAGGCCCAGCGGGCCGTACCATTTCAATTTCATCAAGATGCTCCTTGTGGCGGGATTGGCGCCGCCAGGCTGGGAGTGTAAGGGGGTGTCCCCCTTCCCCCAAATCAATCCAGCCAACCTGTCGCAGCCCGGCGGCACTTCATTTGGCTCTATTTTACTACGGCTCAGGCCCTTTGTAAAGCGCCATTGCGCCACAGGCGCCACTGTTGCGGCACAGGCTGTCAGGCAGTGGTCAGCCTAACGTCGGCCAGATTTCGGGCAAGGAGAGGCAAGTTGTGATAGAATGGAGAGTGGAGAATGGAACCAGGGGGGTGTCTTAAAAATTTCCTTTCCCCCTTCCCTTTTACTCAAAAATGGTTTATAATAGACCCAAGGATACTGGGTTTTGGTCTGCTTTACCGCTTGCTATCTGAAAACAAATTCAAGGAGGTGATAAACGACAATGGATTTTCTGGAAAGAGTGAAGGGCGCTCTGGGAGGGCTGGAAAAGTTCGTGGCCGCCGTCCCAGGCTACCAGGGCTACAAAGAGAAAGAGTTGCGCCGCGAGGCCGACAAGCTGCTGCGCGACCATCTGGTCCGCCAGTTTGAGGAACAGCAACGCAAGTTGAACGATCAAAAGTTGGAGCTGCTCAGCGCGGGCCTCATTGAACTGGTTGATGATCTGGATCGCGCTTCCACCAGACTGGAGTCCTTCATCATCAAGATCAGGACGGCCAGCCAGGGGTACGCGGGCTTCTTCGACGCAGTGAAGGTCAAAGAAAAGCAACTGGATGCCCTGTACAACTTTGACAACGCCCTGCTGGAAGGCGTGCCCCGACTGGAGGCCAGCATCTCCCAGTTGAGCAGCGCAATCGTGGCCAAAGAGGGCGTGCCCCAGGCCATTTCAGATCTGGTGGGCCTCACCGGGGAACTCAACGACACCTGGGCCAAGCGCGAAGACGTTATCACTGGCGCTGTGTAGTGAGAGTATCTGCAAAGCTCGTGACGGATTTACAATCCGCCACCCCTAATTCTTTTTTGAGGAGGACGACCAATGGCACGTATTTTTGATGTAATTCAGGTTCCCTCTATGGGATCCAAAGAGATCGTGAAGCGGGTGCCCGAGAAGGGCATGGGTGATTTCCGCATCGGTTCGCAGGTCATTGTGGGGGCGGGGCAGGCCGCCGTCTTTGTCCGCGACGGCAAGGCCCTGGATACCTTTGATTCCGGTCGCCACACCATTGCTACGGCCAACATTCCCCTGTTGGTGGGTTTGATCGGCAAGGCTTTTGGCGGCGAGACGCCTTTCAAGGCCGAGGTGTACTTTGTCAACATGACCGAGTTCCCCAAGATGGGTTGGGGGACGCGCAACCCCGTCCCCATCCGCCATCCAGGCATCGGTGTGGGGGCTTCCCTGATCGTCGCCAACGGCATCTTCAGGATGCGGGTTGCCGACCCTCAACTCTTTGTCGGTGAATTCGCTGCCCGCCAGGGTCTCTACACCACAGACGAGATCCACGACACCCTGCGGACGTACGTCGTATCGGCCCTCAAGGATGTGGTGGGGGAACTGGGATCGAAGGGGAAATCGGCTTTCGATCTGCCCGCCATGATTGATGAAGTTGGCGCAGTCGTCGAGGCCAAGGTCAAGGACGAATTCGACAGCATGGGTTTGCGGCTGATAGACTTCAAGGTGGAAGACCTCAACCCCAAGGAGGAATCGGC
>JBGVTF010000453.1:0-2957 GCA_041862415.1 Anaerolineae bacterium
GTACCTGGAGAAGAGGGACGCGCAAATCCACGAACTCCAGGTCAAGCTTGAAGCGAAAGAGGCTCAACTGGATGCCCTGCAAGCCCGCTTCGACGAGTACGTCCAAACGCACCCCGACGAGTTGGCGGACATCAAGGGCATCGGCCGCATCTACCAGTGGAAGCTGCGCGACGGCGGCATCAATAGCTACGCCCAACTGGCCCAGACGACGCCGGAGAGGATCAGGGAGATTCTCGGGGTGCCTGCCTGGCGCAAGATAGAGCCTGAAAGCTGGATCGAGCAAGCCAAGGCGCTGGCCAAACGAGGATAAAGATGCGCGTGCGCTTCCTGTTCTGGGACGAGGAGGAGGTCCGAAAAAAGAAGACCTTGATCCTGGCGTTGGCTTTCCTGCTGATTCCCCTGCTGCTGGGCCTTTACGCTGCCACTGGTCCAGAGGGAGGGCTCATCGCTGGGGCGACACTGACAGCTCTTCCCTCTCCCAGTGCCGTTACCACCGCCATGCCTCCCGTTCCAACTTCCACGGCTACGGCGACGCCTTCGGCTACGGCCACGGCAAAAGCCACCGGCACGCCTCTCTCTACCCTTACCCCTGTGCTGCCCGAGCCAACAGCTACCTCTACTGCTACTTCAGTAGCGCTCGAGCCGACGCCTACTCCTACGATCGTTCCGACAGCCACTCTGGCTGCACCGGTCATCACCACCCCGCTGGACGGCAGCGTTCTCAAAGATGACCGGCTCACCATCGCTGGCACCGCCCCCCCCAACACAACGGTCCAGGTCTACGATGATGGGAGCCTGGTAGGGACTGCGGCCGCCGACGCTCAGGGCGATTGGGCTTTGGTTGCGGATACTCCCCTGGAGCCAGGGGAGCACACCGTAACGGCCGTGGCCAGCGATGATGCCGAGAGGACGAGCGCTCCCTCCGTGGCGGTGACTTTTACCGTTGCCATAGAGCACCTGCCCGTCACGGGTAGTAGTTCGTGGTTTGAGAGATGGCTGGACAGACTTTTGTCTATTGCTTTTCCTTGAAGCGCAGAGAGGAGATTCGACAATGGATACTCTCATCGTAGCCCTGGTTACCCTGTTACTCGGATTTATCCTCGGTTGGCTCGTCGAGTGGTACGTTGACCTCAAAGCTGATCCAGAGAAGCTCGGGAGGATCAAGACTCTCATCTTGTTGTTGGCGGCTCTCATCACCTTGCTGCTGATCCTGATTTCCTTCTGCTTCGTTGGTGGCTTACCGCCGTCACCACCGCCCACCTGTCCACCGTGTCCCACCGAGACACCGGCGCCCATACCGACCTGCCCGCCGACACCCACCCCACCCACCCCGAGGCCGACCTGCCCGCCGTCGCCGACTTGCCCACCATGCCCCACCGAGACGCCAAGGCCCATACCGACCTGCCCGCCGACACCCACCCCGAGGCCGACCTGCCTCCCGTGCCCTACCGAGGCCACGGTGACGGCCACACCGACTGTAGAACCAACAGCGACGCCAGAGCCGACGGAGACGCCCTCGCCTACCCCTACGGAACCGATGGAGGAGACGCCTGAACTGACCGTCACCCCGGAAGCTACCGTCACCGGTGAGCCGACTCCCGAGGGGCTGCCCACGACGGGTACCGTGGTGGAGCAGCTTTTGGAAGCAGGTTGGTGGATTGTCTTGTTCGGATTGGCCTTTCTCCTGGCCATCGGCGGCTTCTTGTGGAGCGGGAGCCGTAAGCGATAGCTGCCGCCTTTCGCTTCGCAACTGTAGAGCCTGAGGACGCGACTTCAGTCTTCGGGCTCTTTGTTGTCATCTGAAACCGGTCTGTGGTATAATTGAGTCGAAGGAGTGATCCATGTTAGAGCGAGCACAAGCTCTGCGAGAACGTCTGATTGAGATACGTCGTGCCATCCACTGCCAGCCGGAACTGGGCTTTCAGGAGTTCAAGACCGCCCAGTTGGTAACCGATACCTTGACAGAGCTGGGTATCAGGGTGGAGACGGGAGTGGGTTTGACAGGTGTGGTGGGCTATTTGGGGGACAGGGGGCCTACCATCGCCCTGCGGGCTGACATGGATGCTTTGCCCATCCAGGAGTTGAACGACGTACCTTACGCCTCTCAGGTGCCTGGCGTGATGCATGCCTGTGGCCACGACGCTCACGTGGCCTGTCTCCTGGGGGCGGCCATGCTGCTGTCAGAGACAGAATTGAAAGGTCAGGTGCGCTTCATCTTTCAGCCTTCTGAAGAGGGGCAAGATGAGGAGGGCAAAAGCGGGGCCATGCGCATGGTGGAGGCCGGAGTGATGGAGGGGGTGGATGCCGTTGTCGCCCTGCACACCCTTGCTGACACGCTGGCCGGGACCATCTGCCTACTGCCTGGCCCGATGATGGCTGCCTCCGATACCTTTCGCGCTGCCATTTCGGGGCAAGCCTGCCACGGTGCCTATCCCCACAAAGGTACCGACGCTATCGTCCTGGCTGCCCAGGTGATTGTGGCCATCCAGACCATCGTCTCCCGGCGCATTCGTCCCCTCGACAGCGGAGTCATCACCGTGGGCACTATTCAGGGCGGGACCAAGACCAACATCGTGGCTGACAGAGTAGAGTTGGCGGGCACTATGCGCAGCTTCAAGCCGGAGATACGGCAGCAAATTTTCGATGAACTGGAGAGGGCCTGCGGTCTGGCCCGCACTCTGGGCGGTGATTACGAACTCAGGATCATCCCCGGCTATCCGGCCACAGCCAACAACGAAGGCTTGACCGAGTTCGTCCGCCGGGTGTGCATTGACCTCTTGGGACCTGACAAGGTCGGTGAGGCCACGGCCGAGATGGGAGCTGAGGATTTCAGTTTCCTGACTGCCCATGCGCCGGGTTGTTTCTTCCGATTGGGAGTGGGCTTTCCGGGCCAGGAACCCCGGCGCGATCACAACCCCTACTTTGACGTTCATGAAGATGCCCTCCCGGTTGGCGCT
>JBGVTF010000454.1:0-3236 GCA_041862415.1 Anaerolineae bacterium
AAGTAGCTGCAGGACTGGAAGAACGCTGTGCCCAACTCAAAACAATAGGCTGCGATTCCCAGGTCGCCGTAGCCAAAGTCGTCGGTGGTGCCGTCGGTGGGATACAGCCCGATGGCCTGTTCTGGCGTGTGGTCGTTCCAGTAGGCGAACTTGCGCCCCAGTGTCTGAAGCTGGGTCCCGTTCGGCGCTGTGTCGTAGGTGAAGCCCCAGGGCCAGAGGACCAGCCGACCGGAGCTGTGGAGGTCAATGTAGACGCCGGTGGCATCGTCGGGGGCAGGAGAACTGAGGCTGGCGCTGCGCTGGTCGGGGAAGATGGAGCGCATGTAGTTCTGGGCGGCCTGGGTCTCGGGCTCAGAGGCGGCGCTGGGGCCTCTATAGGTGCTGTCGCATTCGTAGCCGCTGGATCCACCGCAGCAAGCCCATTGGAACTCGAAGTTGCGGTTGAGGTCAGCGCCTCGGTTGTTGCTCGTGGGGCCGCAGTAATTCTGGTTGGTGTTCTTGCGCCACGAGAGCCCCGTCTCGGCCTTTTTGCGGCCGTCGGGGTTGGTTTGGAGCATCAAATGGACCTCGTGATGATCCAGAATCCAGGTCGCGTCGGCGTCGGTGCCATAGTTGTCCACCAGGTACTCGGCGAAACGGGTTGCCAGTTCGGCGGTGGTATATTCGCGGGCGTGGATCGCACCGGTGATGAACAACTTGGGCTTGGGGCCGGAGATGGTCGAGTTGGTCAAACGCAAGACCATCAGGTCATAGCCACCCAAGCCGGCCGACTTTTCCCAGGAATTGCCCTGGTCGGTCCAGGTGGCGAGATTGGGGTGGTCGTTGGCAATCGCCTGCGCGGTGGCAAAGGTTTCTTCCACGGTGCGGTAGCAGGGATAGCTAGGAATGGACAGCATCGAAAGCGCGTACTGCTCGTCAACCTCGACTTGAAAGCCGAGGTCGGTGAGGACGGCGATCTGATCCTGGGTCAGTTCCATGACGAGATAGCCGGTCTCGTACTCGGTTTCGAGTGTCTCTGCCTCGAACGAGATGACCACCTTGTGAGCCATCTCAAGACTGGGGAAGTACGCTCGAACGATCACCGTGTCGCTGGCGGGCACCGGTGTGCCGCTGTTGGCCAGGACGAGGCTGCCCGACAGCACGGCGATGAGCATGACTAGACTTGCTATGACAGCCAGCCCTTTTTTCATCTTACCTCTTCTCCTTTCCCATAATGATCATGGTGCGCGCTGCACCTGATCGGCGGACAAAAGTCTGGAGAGGGGACCCCTTTGTCACCTGCGTACCATTAGCCTGAGTTCATTTACTCCCTCCTTTCCATTGAGAATAGATCATGGTCTGTGCTGCACCTGATCGGCGGATAAGAATCTAGAGATAGGGGTCGTGCCTCTTCACCTGCGTACCACCAGCCTGAGTTGAAAATGGTCTCGCCCTGAGAAGTGAAGGGGAGAAAAGTGATTATACCAACGTTTTCACGAAAGCCTGAACCCTTTTGCGGAATAGGGGGCCAGGCGGATATCCTCATGCAACACTGGTTGATCGTTTGCGTGGCAAAATAAAGACTTAAGCGCGACGGCTGATAGAGTGACTTGCAGTTCAGAAGACGTTACCGGACCGAGGCAGGATAGAGGAAGTGTGCCGAAAAAAGCGATGATGGTGTGATGTGGTCCGATATGATGTGTATTATAGGGAATTTGGAACCAAAGTCAAGTGCCAAGCCAAAGAGTCAACCCAACGACTCGGCCACCCACCCGATGTCCAATTCATATAACTTGGCCGTGTGGGGCACCCCCGTGGCCGGGTCCCAACCCATCATCTCGTAGTAGAGCGGCAGAGCCGCCTCCATGGCCACAGGGTCTATGGGCTCGCCGGAGCCAGAGCCAAGGCGTTGTGCCATGCGAGGCGGCAGGCGGTCGTCGGCCGGAGTAAAGCCCTGCCGCACGTTGAAGGCGCGAGCCATGGTCACCATTCGCTCAGCAGCTTTCCACAACTCCCAGGCGTTGGTATCCCAGCCGGTGACGGCCCGCACCGCTTCCACCACCTGGTTGTTGCTGTAGGGCAAAAAGGCGCACAAACACAGGCAGTTGTTCAGATGACGGCGCAGGCCGTCGTAGAGGATAGCCCGCACCTTCTCCGGACCGAGCCAGGTGGCAGGCATGGGTTCCAGCAGGCCCAGGTTGCGGACGCTGTCCATGCTCTCCACCTGTTCGTAGTTGATGTCAAAGGCGCTGTGCATGTGATCGGCGCCGGTATACGACACGGCATAGCCCAGACCCAGGCCGTGCTGAAGGCGGGGATCGTGGTAGGGCAACTCCTGTCCCTTGACGTGGACGGCGAACCGCTCCGCGCCGCCACCGATCTGTTCGGCGGCTCGCTTCGCCCCCTCTGCCAGCAGGTCACCGATGCCCTGGCGGGCAGCGATCCACTCCAGCAGTTGCAGCATGGCCTCGGCGTTGCCAAAGCGCAGGTCCAGCCCACCAGTGTCTTCTGACGTCAGCAGCCCCTCCTCGAAGCACTCCATGGCAAAGGCAATCGTCCCTCCGACCGAGATGGTGTCCAGCCCCAGGGCGTTGCACCGCTCGCTGGCTTTGGTCACAGCGTAGACGTCGTTCACGCCACAATTGGAGCCAATGCTGACCGCCGTTTCATACTCCGGGCCACCATAAGCCGGGTCCACCGGGTACGGCTCATCCAGATCAGCGACCTTCTTGCAACCGACGACGCAGGCGTAGCAACTCTCCATGCGGGCGACGATGTGCTCAGCCATGCCTTCGCGGCCCAGGACGTCAGCGCCGTCCAGGTGACCGTCGCGGAAATTGTGCACCGGCAACACCCCATCACGGTTGTAGGGCATGACACTGATGCCAGTGCCCAGGTCGGGGAACGCGCCCATCAAGTCCCGGTGGTTGTCTCGCATCCAGCGAGCCAGCACGCCGACTTGAGCGGGATCGGCCAGGGGAAGCTTGCCAGTGCCCCGCACGGCAACCGCTTTCAGCTTCTTGGCGCCCATCACTGCGCCCAGGCCGGTGCGTCCGGCCGCATGCTTCAGGTCGGCCGAGATTGTTGCGTAGCGCACCAGCTTCTCCCCAGCCGGCCCGCAGAGGGCGATCCTGGCCCGCTTCTGGCCCAATTCCTCCAGGATGGCGGTGTGGGTCGGCTTGTTCTCCAGGCCCCACAGGTGCGAAGCGTCTCGCAATTCCGTTTCGCCATCGTGCACCCAGAGGTAGACCGGCGAC
>JBGVTF010000455.1:0-3481 GCA_041862415.1 Anaerolineae bacterium
CCGCACTGGGCAGCAACTAGCAACAGGGAAAGCACAATCAACAGGGAAAGTAGATACTTCATCTTAGAATCCTCCTTTTAATAGTTCACGCTAGTGGGTTTGCCGACCTGATCAGTCAGGCTAGTTAGATCGTCTCTTACAAGTCGAGCATCACCTCCTTCCCTTCCCTTCTGTTTACTGGTGGAAATCTGCCAGCCAGGCTACCGGGCCATGCGCTTGCCGCTACCCAGCCATGTGGCCGATATCGCCTATCTCGCTCTCGTCGGTGCTATATTGGCCGCAGCCGATGCCGTACAACTCTACCAGCTCTCAAGTTGGGCTGTCAGGCCGCCGTCTACAAAGAGTTGGGTGCCAGTGATGAACGAGGCTTCGTCACTGGCCAGGAAGGCGGCCGCATGGCCAATATCCTCCGGCTGGCCGATGCGCTTCATCACCTGCCGTTGTTCAACTAGACGCTGCTGCTCGGCAGGGTCGTCGTAGCTATCGAAGATGCTCTGGATGAGAGGCGTCAGCACCCAGCCGGGGGCAATAGCATTCACCCGAATGGCAGGGCCGTAGTCAATGGCCATGTTGCGCGTCAACGCAGTGATACCACCCTTGGAAGCAGCGTAGGGCGCGACACCGTTGACCGTAGCGTGCGCGTGCACCGACGAGATGTTGACGATGGCCCCTTTGCCGACTGCCTGCATGTGAGGGATGGCGTACTTGGAGCAGAGGAATACCCCCTTGAGGTTGACGGCCAGGCAATGATCCCAATCATCGCTGGTTGCTTCCAGCACTGGCAAATAGACACCAATGCCAGCGTTGTTGACCAGCACGTCAATTCGACCGTACTTGTCTAGGGTTGCCTGTACCATGGCCTTGACCTGCTCTTCGTTCGATACATCGCAGTTAACAAAGAGGGCGTCGCCGCCCGATTGGCGAATCTCCTCAGCCGTCTTCTTGCCCGCCTCCTCATCCCAGTCAATTACAGCGACCTTGGCTCCTTCTTGGGAGAAGACCTTGGCAATTCCCTGGCCGATGCCCTTGCCTGCACCGGTGACGACGGCAACTTTTTTTTCGAGTCTCATAGTTCAGCCTCCTTTTGAATTTAGACCCTAAGGGTCTCACAGCTACCAGGGTTTGCGGGGTGTAGACAGAAAGATCGGCCCGTCCCGGCCAACAGCCACGCAGTCTTCAATGCGAATGCCGCCAAAGTCCGGGATGTAGACGCCCGGCTCTACGCTGCTGACCATCCCCACTTCCAGGGTGCCCGTCGCGCCCGGCATAAGGAAGGGGATGAACTCGTGGTAGCGCAAACCGACGCCATGGCCGGTGATGTGAACAAAGTATTCGCCCAACCCTGCCTCATCAAGCACTTTGCGGGCAGCGCTGTCGGGCCCGGAGAAGGATACGCCCGCCCGCATCTGCTGTGCAGCCGCCTGTTGCGCCTCAAGCACTTTGTTGTATACCTCACGCTGCCGGTCATTCGGCTGGCCAGCGACCGAGACGTAGGTCAGATCCGACCAGTAGCCATCCACGACGGTCGCCAATTCAACCATGACGATGTCTCCCTCGTTGACCACACGCTGGGTGGATGGAACGAGCAATGTCCCTTTAGTGCTGCCGATGGGGCCAGCGCCCACCTCGGCCAAGGCCCGCACCAGGCGTGCCCCCCTGTAGCCAGGACCGTCGGCACGAATTCTGTATTCCACCAGCGCTCCGACCTGGGCTTCGCTCATACCAGGTTCTAGTTTGGCCAGGAATTCGTTCATCCCCATCTCGGCGATTTCGTTGGCAATGCGCAGCTTTTCCAACTCGTAATCGGTCTTGATGGCCCGCGTGGTTTGCAGCAAGTCAGTCGCATCTACCTGATTGGCATCGGCGAATACTTCATCGAGCAGCGCCGACCAGGGCGCAGCCGGGACAACCGGCTCTGCCGCCCGATAGGTGGGGCCCACGACCTCAAAGCTCTTTTCCACACCGACGCTGGCTCCCTTCAAGCCCAGCTTGTCGTGGGCCTGACCCAGCAGCCGCCGATAGTTCTCGTACAGGTCGCCGTCTTTGAGCAGGCCCCAGCCGAAGGGAGTCACTTCCGCCCAGTCTGGGTCAGCGTACTCTTCCTCGACCTCAGGCAAAAAGAGGAGCGGCTTACCATCCTTGGGCAGAACAGCGACCGAGAAGCCGTGGTGGGGCCAGTAGTCCGTCATGTAGACGACATTCTCTGGCAGCCGGCAGACCAGCGCGTCGAGGCCGGCCTCTTTCATCTCTTCGCGCAGGCGTTCCAGTCTAGGGGTGTCAACTTTGGCCATTCGATTTCCTCCTTTTCAATTACTCCTGTATATCACACAGCCAGTCAGCGGTTCGGCAGGCTGTTCGGCTGAGGCTGGCGCACCTTTGCTACGAGCCGCTTAACGAGGGCGTGAGCCGCACGCCGACCCGGCAAGACTCAATGATTTCATTATAGCCAATTCTTTACATTTTTCGCGTTGCTTACACACCGCCGGAGGCGGGTCGGCTCGACGCGGGGTTAGTTGCCTGCTTCCTTGCTCAATCCTATTTTCTCAATATCTGTAAATAATCCTCTGCCCTGATCCTTCTCATCCACCGCCCAGTTGTTAGGTTGCCGCGTTTCTCATTAATCGGCAGTGCCTGACACCAAATACTGCTACCGCAATGGAGAGGATGACCCAAAAAAGATTCCATGAAGGCAGAAACTGGTGCACTAGAAAGTGCCGTAAGGGGGTAAATTCATAGTCAGCGCGCTCGTTTAAAAAAGCATAAAAGACGACCCACATAGGCGTAAGAAAAAATGAAAACTGCACGATCCATAGAGGATAGCATCTTCGTGACAAAAGAAAGGCAAATACCAACAGGAACCAACCAGCAGAGCACAAGCAGAAGAGAAGATATTGTTCCACACCCAGAATGGGAGGGCCTTCTGTAAATACAGCGCCTTCCAGCAGATGTTTATATATACTCTCCAGAACTTGGACCGACACCCATACTTCACGAAAAAGAAATATCGCCAGCCCTATTAACAGGGTCGACAACAGATATTCAGCGTTTCTCTCCAATAAAGCTAATCTCATCTCGGATATAAATGAAGGCAGCTAACTAGTGAATATGCGGAATTATTTCCGTCTAATCCCTTATATGCGGAAATGTCGGGTTTCTGTCCCCGCATTGACTATCGGCCGCAATGGGGCAACGATGGCGAAGTACCGATTAATCTTGGATGCTACTATACCACACAGCAGTCAAACGGCAATGCCTGGTTCGACAAGCTCACCACAGGCGGTTCGGCAGGCCCTTTGACCTTACTCAGGACAGGCCCTTCGGCTGAGGCTGGCGCGCCTTTGCTTCGAGCCGCTTAACGACTCGCGCATCACCCGCCGGGCCGGGCCATGCAAGACCTACTTCACTACAAGACGCCCAACACATGCAAAAGCGCCGATGCAACGCGGGCCGATAGGCCCGGTCGGGTTCATGCGGTTGTTGG
>JBGVTF010000456.1:0-5458 GCA_041862415.1 Anaerolineae bacterium
GGGGCAGCACAGGCCGCCACTCAGCCCAGCAGTCCTCCTCTTGCTCCTCGCTGACGGTCCAAGTCCAGTGGGTAGACCCCCGGTATCCATAACCGGGAGCCTCGTACCAGTACTCGGACTCAGAGCGCATGAATACCTCGTCCGCATTATCCACTATCACACAATCTGAGACAGGCGTATTTCCACCTAAAATGTCTTCCATCCACTGCAACGTGTCCACAAAGCTGCATTGCCGAGTCTGAAAGTGATCGACACCTGGATAGACGTTGTAAGTCACACTCTTGCCTGCTTGGCACATTTGGGATACAAATTTGTTGATTGTGTGTAACTGGACAATGGAGTCGGCATCACCGTGCAAAATGATTGCGGGCACAGATCCGTTCACAACTCGACCACTGTAATTGGCATCCAGCTTTTCCTTAAAAGCCGGAAACTGGTCAGCCAGTTGATTGTGGTACAAAGCATTCCGAAACTCTGGCGTAAACATTTGCTCTGGCGTATTGGCATAATGATTAAGGGCATCATCAATACACAGCGATGTCACATCTTGCTCAAATGTCGAAACTAAATTTGACAAAAGAACGTCCTGGATATTGATAACCTGGTCTCCATAAAAGTCGCGATAAGCATAAACAATATAGGGCGTGTAGCGTGGACTATCATACATCAACCTCTCCACATCCGGCGCCGTTGCATGCCCAATAATCCCCTTGATATCCAATTCTGGCGCATAATCAGCCGCCATTGCGTCAGCCGAAAAAGCACCGTGGCCCCCTTGGGAATATCCACCCAAAAAGATCGCCGGAGCCGGACGAGCAAGGATGTCGTCTGATGGCGGGTGCTCAAAAAAGTGATAAACGGCCCTGGCCGCATCAAGCATAACGCGCCCTTCTAACTCGGCGACAAAGTACGGATGTGTTCGATCTGGATCATCAAAGCCTTGCCAGTTCGCTATGATTGTAATATATCCTTGAGTGGCATAAGACAACAGGTGACTCCGATAGTCTCCCCAATTACATCCCCTGGCTTGCTCGTCCAGAGGCGCACACTTGGTGGCAACCCCCGTCGTGCCAGGACCGTACACAAAGACAGGAAATTCCTCCACATCTGCCTCAACCCTTGGGAAACGCACATCAGCTTGAATCTGAACGACGACATCATCTTCGTTTCGTGTCTGGAACCAAATTCGATAAGTATCTACAGGATATTGAGAGGGTCGAGTATCGGTAGGGAAAAAACTACTGAGAAGATTATCAATCTGCTCAATAGAGAGGGTCTCACGCTTTTCGGTCATCTCTTGAACAACCCTACCCGCCGTGACTGCGGGCAGTGGCGCCGGTGTTAGTGCAGGAGGCACTGGCATAGGCGTACGTAGTACAAGAGTCGGTAAGACTGGCTTGGTCGGTTCAACCGGAGCCGGAACACAACGCAACAGAATAATCATGTTTAGCATCACCAAGAGCGCCAGACGGTGGTGGCTACGAACAAAATTCATAAGATACGACTCTCTTTCCAAAGCACTTGTGTTGGATGACTCCGCTGAAAAGGCTTTCTTCAGTGGACGCTTGACACACAACGGGCGCGTTATTATACTAGACGCACGCTAGAATTTCAAATTTCTCCGTCATCAGACTCGCCAGTTCGTCGGCGTACTCTTCCAGGTTATCCAGTATCTTATCAATTTCATTGAGACAAACTTCTGAGCTTCAGTCAATTCTCAGACTTTAGCACCTGCAGCGATCATCTGACCGATCAATCCAGCGATGGGCGGGAAGAAGAACGTACTGGCAATGCGAATGAGGGTGAATTTCCAACCCATTATTCCCACTTCCATCGGCAGGCGGCTAACCGCCCACAACGACCACCCCGTTAGAAAGGCAACCATCGTTCCCACACCGGCACCAGCCTGTAAGAGGCCAGCAGCGATGGGCAAACTGACATAAGGACCTCCAGGGGCTAAAGCGCCAGTCACTGTGCCGATGAGGATCCCTCGCATGCTCGACTCCGCACCCACCCAGTTTGACAAGAGTTGCTGAGGGACTAGAACCTGAACCATACCAGCCACGATAAAGGCGAAAATCAACAACGGGAGAATCTGAGCCGTCATTCTCAGGCCTGATTTCATACCGATGATGTGTTGTCCCTCTCCTTTGTAGTACCCTATGAATAGAAGAATCACTGCCAGGGCTCCCATGATGATTGTTGGTACTAGCATGCCTGAACCCCTCCTATTTTTGTTCATAGCTTTTCTCCAATGTCATGTCGTCTAACTTGATATTGTTACATTTGTCATTGCGAGCGAAGCGAAGCAATCTCCAACTCACAACTCCTCATACAAGTCTTTCCACTGGCTATTCATCGCGTTGATCAGATCAATCTTCTTTTGCCTGGAACCGCCTTTGATTTGCTTCTCCCTCGCAATCGCTGAATAGGCGTCATCGCACGCCTCATAGTACACGAGCTTGGTGATGTTGTATTTGCTTGTGAAACCTCCTCCCAACCCTGATTTGTGTTCGTAAGCCCTTCTTTTCAGATCATTGGTTACGCCCGTGTAAAGCACAGTATTCTATTTATTGGTCATGATGTAGACATAGTATTGCTTGTTCATTTGACTCTTTTGGAGATTGCTTCGTCGCTCCGCTCCTCGCAATGACTGAATTCTCAGACACCGTCTAAGAATAAATGTCAACGACGTCGCGCAACATGGCCGAAGCCGTGGGCACCGGGGTCTCTTCGACGATGGCGGCGGAGATGACGCCGCTGATGTCGGTGTGGTAGACGATGCCCATCTGCTTGGGGCCAAGCTGGGCCAGCGGGTGGTCGGGGTCCAGCCAGGTGGGACGTACGCTGAAGCGGTAGCGGTCGCCGTCCCGCTCGGCGGTGGCCACGAGCTTCACCCGCTTTCCCTCGGCGGCGGCCTGTCGCAGCGTCTCGGCGGTGACGTGGGTGATCCCCTCGACGGCCACGTCGGCCAGGATTACCGGGTAGCTCAACACGCTGTGGGCCAGGATGACCAGCTTGTTGGCGGCGTCCCACCCTTCCACATCCAAACTGGGATCGGCCTCGGCGTGACCGGCGTCCTGGGCGTGGGCCAGGGCTTCGTCGTAGCTCAGACCATCCTCAGCCATGCGGGTCAGGATGTAGTTGGTGGTGAGGTTGAGGATGCCTTCCACCCGGTGGACCTCGGCTGCGGCCAGGTCGCGCTGGCCCAGGTTGACGGCTGGGAGGCCGCCAGCCACGGTGGCGTCGAACTGGAGCCGCACGCCGTGGTCCCTGGCCAGGACCAGCAGACGGGGAAAGGCCAGCACCAACGGCGCTTTATTGGCGGTGACGACGTGCATCACCCTCGATAGCGCCGCCTCAATGCAGCTCAACCCCGGCTGGCCGTCTTCCAGGTTGGCGGGGGAGGCTTCCAGCAGCAGGTCGGCCTCTGTTGTCTGCACCATCTCCAACGCAGCCACCCCCGGCTGGCCCCAACGCGGATAGGCAGCCACGCCCTGGCCCGCAGTCTTGAGTTGTACAACCTGCTGCGGATCGAGGCCGGTAGGGCAGATTGCCACGCCGGACGTGTCGGCTGCGCCGGTCAGTATCAACTCCAATCCCAGGCGGTCGTGGAGGGTGTCTCGCTTGCGGACGAGCAACTCCAGGAACCGCCGGCCCACGTTGCCCACGCCGATCAAAAGCAAACGCACCTTTTGTGTAGCTATCGTCGTCACAAAGCCCTCCTTCAGAATTTCTCATCGGCAGAAAGTTGCCAGTCGCAGAGAACGGTGGCCTATCCCATCAAACTCCCTTTTTCGTTGCAGCCAAATAAAACCTCTGCGATCCAAGCTTGAATGGCTCCTGGCTCAATGAGCCATACCCCTCACAGTCCACAAAACCAACCTCTTCAAACAACTGGCAAAGCTCGCGGTAAGTGTATAGCCGAATGGAACTTGATTTTTTCTCCACTTTGCCTTCGTGTACTAAGATCCACTCAAAGTCAACTCGACTAGACACATGATCGTAGTGGAGCTTTTGCAGCACCAGTATGTCCCCGACTTGCACCCAGGCACAATCCTGGGATCTCGGGTGATGTATTTCAGCTATGATGGCCTCCACAAGAAACTTGGCCCCGGGCTTGAGGGTCCCAGAAACGGCTTTCAGAAAGTCATCGTTGCCCTCTTCATCAAAATAGCCGAAACTCCCCCCGAAGCAAAACGCACCGTCGAATTCTTCTTCCCAGGGAAGATCACGCATATCTCGGTATTCCCACGCAATCTCTAGCTGCCGCCGGGTCGCCTTGCGTCGCGCATCATCGAGTAAAGGTAGCGTAAAGTCCACCCCCGTCATGTGATAACCACACGATGCCAGCTCGAGGCAGAGACGGCCTGCACCACAAGGCACGTCGAGAACTTGAGCCTGTGGGGTGAGTTGGAGCCCTTTCTCGATAAAGCCTGCCTCAGCACGTGTTTGCTCCTCAGTCTTGAACTGCCGTAAGACATCCAACCAAAGCCCCGAATAAAAGTTCTTCCACCATTCTGTTTTTGGCGTACTCATCTGATCCCCCAAGGCTTAGACCACCGATTTCGCTTGACTACCACATAAGCGAATGTCTTTGGTTCGTTTGTTCCATTTATGGCCTCGACCACAGGCGGGTGAATTTGGTGTTGCCTGCTTTCGGCTCCGGCGATGATGGTCAGCTTTCGGTAATCTTAAGGTTCCACTCTTTGACGGGGCTACTCATCGGTATATGCCGTGTTGTCGTTGTCCAGTAACACCATCACATCCCCAGGGTATCGTACTACAGCGTCGCAACCTTGCGCAAGTACAGGGATACGCTCCGGAGCCTCGCTCTCCAAAGACCACGTTACCAGCACTGGGCTCATGCCCATCTCTCGGGCTCCAACGTGTTCATCTCTCGTTCCGTCTCCTGCGTAGATGCACCGCCTGGGATCAACGCCAAGGCGCTGAGTGGCGAGCTGGTAGAATGCGGGCTCTGGCTTTGCCACCCCCTCGTAGCAAGAGAACAACGCCACGTCAAATAGCGAAGCCAAAGGCGATTCCTCCCACGATGCTATTTCGTCAAAGTCCGTGTCGCTCATCATTCCAAGTTTGGCCACCCTGGTTCGGAGTCTTTGCATCCCGTTCAGCACTTCAGCTATGACATTGACCAGGGCATGGCGAAACCTGTGACGCCGGGTAGCACACACTCTCTCGTAGTTCCGGCAGCGGCTCAAGACCCAAATCGCGGATAACGTCCGACACGATCTCCGCCACCGAGCCACACTGACCTCTGAGCCGTCGTTCCTCATGCCGTCTCCAGGCGGCGAACCACGCGTCTTCTGGGACCCCAACGACCTCGTAGGGCTGCGGTCCAGGATCACCGGATGCGGTCACTGAGACCAGTGTGTGAAAGAGATCAAAGATGACAGTTTCGTACTTCATCTGCTACTCAGAATGGCGAATGGCGTGAAAC
>JBGVTF010000457.1:0-5480 GCA_041862415.1 Anaerolineae bacterium
CAGTTGCGGAAGGTGGGTTCGTGCAGGCGGGGCGAGCAAGAGGCCACCACCACGCGGTTGAGGTTATGCTCGACGATAGCCTTTTTGATCTCCTGCTGACCCGGGTCAGAGCAGGTATAGCGGTTGCCCTGGGCAAAGACCACGTCGGGCAGCTTCTCCGCGTATTCCCACACCGCTTCCGTGTCCAGACTCCCGGCGATGTTCAACCCACAGTCGCAGACAAAGACGCCAATGCGAAGCTCATCTTTGGGCAATTGAGTACCTCCTAACGGGATGGAGCTCACCAGCGCGGCGGCTTATCCACTGGGCCACTCTTGACCCAATGCCACGCAAAACGACAGGGCCGTTGACACAAAGCGCGGCGATCGCCGCGTCCGGTGCAGCAAAGTGTTGGACAACTGAAAATGTCAACCAAGGTGAGGCATCATACATGTCCGCATCTCTTGCTACCCTATAAGACCTCAGTCGCTACTTGTCAAGTTTATCGGCGATACGTTCCACCGCGCGAACTAGGCGCCACAACATGGCTAACACACATGCGATGACAAGCATGTAGGCAACTACAACGACTGCTTCCATTTCATCTCCTCCGAAACAACGGATGGGCAGCGACCTGGCCAGAAGACTCGGCATCTACTCTATCGTATCTTTGTCAGCCACAGTGCTGGGGACGAAGCGACTGGCTTTGAGCACAGCCGCCCAACACACTATTGGGTGGCATGTGGCCAGCAAAGCTATGTGCCCCTCTAGAAGAGTGCTACAAGCGGTTCCAACAATCCGGCAAACTACTTCACCAGGCTCGGATCGCACTGCTCAACAGCGAGCCGCAGCGCCTCAAGACAGGTCAGCGAACACGCCTGCTTCCGCTCCGAGAGGCCGCCCAGCGCTGCCGCCAGATCATCCTTCGTGATGGCCAGGGCTTCCTCCAGCTCCTTTCCCTGCACCAGTTCCGTCAGGGCGCTGCTGCCCGCGATGGCGGCCACGCATCCTTGGGCCTTGAAACGCGCCGCCTCGATGACGCCCTCTTCCACCCGAATCGCAAACCGCACCGTGTCACCATCCTGGGGATTGTTGGCCATCCCTACTCCGTGGGCATCGGGCAGGTCTCCCACGTTGCGCGGATTCATGAAGTGATCCATCACTGTAGCACTGTATTGCTCCACCATAGCTCCCTTCCCTCAAACCCTGGCTTCTCCTAACCAAGCGCGGTACCAAGCCAGAAAGTCACCTGGTGTCCCCATGGGAAACGATGCAAATCCACTCAGGTGCGGATTGTCTAAAAAATGCTGACGGTCCAGAGTCACGAAATAGTCCACCTGGCCATTCAAAGCCGCTGCCAGCACCCCAGCATCGCCTCGGTGACCGGTGATCGCCAGACAATCATGGATGGCCTCATCGGTTGGCAAGGGAACGACCTCGATGTTACTCCGGTCCAGCAAGAGGGCGAACGCCCCCAAAGCCTCCGGTGCTTTGCGCCGCAGCGCTCCTTCCACCTCATCCAATACTTGAGAGCCCACCAGCAGACGGACCGCGCCAGCCTCTCCCAGTTTGAGGATCATGCGGGCTCCCCCCTCGCTGGACCAGACAGCCGCAAACGAGGCGCTGGCATCGAGAAATACGCGGGGGTTAGCTGGCATAACGCTCTCGTTCCTCACGCAGAGCGTGCAACATGGATTCTAAAGTTTCACCTCGCTCGGTGAGAGCCTGGGTGATGCGCTCAGCCAGGGCGTCAACCTCCAAACGGCGAGGGCTCAAGAGGAACACTCCTCCCAGGTCAAGCAGAGTAAGTGTGTCACCGGGCTGGAGACCGTAAGCCTCGCGGATGGACTTGGGCAGGGTCACGACCCCCCGTTGAGCAACCTGCACAGTTAGCGTGTCAGACATGTTGTTCCTCCTGACATTCTGTTTTTCTGAGAAACAGTATATCAGAAAGCCGGTCTCCTGTCAATTTGCGTCTCCTGGGACAACTCTGGCCTCCGCTCCTTTGAGCTCCAGGGCTATGGGCCGCCAGCCGACTCTGGTTCTCTGATCAGAGCTTCGGCCACCAAAGTGGTCAAATCCTCGACCTCGATCCCTATCTCGTCTCCCAGCCGCATATCGTCCGTGGCGCACTTGAAATGGATCTGGCACTTGACACAGGCCGTGACCAACGTTTCTGCGCCGGTGGCCTTGGCCTCGCGCAGGCGATCCATCTGGATGCTTTTGGCCGTGGCCCCGCATTGGATCCAGGCACTGGTGCCACAGCAGAGGGCACGCCCACGATTGTACTCCATCTCGACCAGTTCCATCCCCAGGGCGGCTATCACCTGCCGGGGCTCATCGTACACACCCAGATAGCGTCCCAGGCGGCAAGGGTCCTGGTAAGTCACCTGACCACCCAACTTCTCTAGATCCAATTCACCTGCCTCCAGCTTCTGAGCCAGGAACTGGGAGAAGTGCAACACTTCCATACCCAGACCACCCCCTAAGGTGCGATAGTCCACCTTTAGAGTGTGGGCACACTCGGGGCAGGTGGTGACAATGCGCTGCGCCCCCGTTTCGCGCAGCAGGGCAATGTTGAGCTCAGCCAGCTTGCGGAAATTCTCGATGTCTCCCTCCCACAAAAGGTCGTGGCCACAGCAGCGCTCGTCGGCCAGGACGATGGGCTCGATGCCCAGGTGATTGAGCACCTTCACCGCACTGCGGGCGATCTCCAGGCCCTGAGCACCAATTTGGTTGAAGAGCACGTCGTAGTGAGGCAGGCAGCCTGCAAAATAGACAATGTCGGAATCGATGGAGGTGCGCAGTTCCTCGTCCAACCACACCAGGCGATTCTGCTTGAGCTCCGGGTCGGCCATCATGCGCATCCAGGTCTGGATGGTCTCACCGTGAGAGCAATGTCCTTCCTGCTCCACATCCCGGGCCACAGCCCGCAGGTCGCGAGTGAATTCGGAGAAGCGAACGTCTGAAGGGCAGATCTGGCTGCACCGCCGACAGGTCAGACAAGACCAGAGCCGTCCGTCATGCAACAGCTCCCCGCCCCGGTCGGCAATGGTCGCCTCCACCATGCTTCGAGGAGAAAAGGCGGCCTCTCGCCGCGAGATGGGGCACACGGCAGTACACTTGCCACACTCCAGACAATAGTAGGCACGATTTTGCCTGACGCTATGTGCGATGGCCTCCATACACAACCTCGTTGACTCGGTACCCATTACCCGTTACCTGCCACTCCCTCCACAAACTCTCGCACTTTCTCCACAAAAGTCTCACCGCCGTCCGCAGCCACCCAATCCAACCGCAACCGCTCCTCGCCGATGCCTAGCAGGCGCGCCAGGGCCCTGGTCTCCTCGAATAGCTCCTCGGCTCGCGAGTTGCCGAACTCGTAGCGACACTCGCCAGGCGGGCAGCCCAGCATCAAGACGCCATCGGCTCCCAGTTCAAAGGCCTTGAGGACAAGACCAGGGTGCAAACGCCCCAGACACATCACCTTGACAGGACGCACCCCGGCCGGGAGGGATAGCCGGTCGTAGCCAGCCGCCTCCAGGCCGCTGTAGGCATTCCAGTTGCAGGTAAAGACTATGACCCTTCGACTATGCTCAGGACAGGTTCTGGCTCCCGATTCGCTCATTGCCCCTCTGCAGGCTAAGTCTATCCGAAGAGTGTTCGTAGTGGCGGCTTATGGTTTTTGACAACTTGATCGGGTAAGATTAGCCCGCAGTTATTACCCGATTAATAAATCAAAAGCCATTAGCCGCTCGCTGTGGAAACGACTGAAGTCGTCACTACGGATTCTTCAGCACCTATGTCAAATATTCGCTGAGGTCCCCTACCTGCGCCAATATTAGATCCGGTTGCACCTCAGAGAAGCGTTCCGGTGAACCGGCCCCCGTCAGCACCGCTGCTGTCCTGGCTCCTACCGCGCGGCCAACCTGCACATCCATCGGGTGATCGCCGACCATCAATGTCTGCTGGGGCTCGACGCCCAGCAATCGCAGGGCCGCCAGCAGGTGCTCCGGGTTCGGCTTAACTGCCGTCACCTCGTCCCGGGTCAGCAGCACATCGTAGACCAGCGGGTTCTCTGCCAGGATGCGATCCACCGCCACCCCACAGTTGCGGGTGACGATGGCCACTTTGATTCCCCGTTCCCGCAGCCTGCGGAGCAACCTTGGCACTTCAGGGTACACTTGAGCCTGGTCTGCTGCTTCCATTTCTATGGCCACAATGGCCGCTTCGGCCTCCTGCTGGAAAGCCCGCGCCCTCCCCTCATCCTGCGCTTTCAGCTCCCGCACGGCATCCTCGATCAACTCCAGGACGTAGAGAGTGCTCCGCCCCTCCATCGAAAGACCGTATTGGGGCAAGAGGGCTTTGACCTCAGCCCGCATCCGCCCAAAGTCAATGTTCAAGTGCACCAGCGTGCCGTCAAAGTCAAACAGGACAGCCTCAATGTCCCTCAAGTCCGGTCCACAGCCCATGCACACTCCCCACTAGGCCAACATGGCGACCAGCATGGCCTCGATCTGCTCGTCGGTCGAGTAGCCAGCAGTGATGGCGCTGGATGGGCAGTGAGCTGCACAGGTGCCACAACCACGGCAGAGGGCCGGGTCTATCCGGGACACCAGGCGTTCTCCCTCTTCGAGTTCGCTGTCCTCCACCAGCCTAGGCGCGTGGAACTCGCAGACGCTCACGCATGTACCACAGGCCCGGCAGCGCTGTGGGTCAACGCGGGCCACGTTACATTCCGCCACCATCTGGCCAGAACCCAGCAACGCCGCCGCCTTGGCCGCTACGGCTGCGCCCATCACATCCGCCTGGCCATCAGGGGGACAGACGAACACTCCAGTCAATCTGGCCGTCAGCGAGGTTGTGGACTCGGCGATGCCTACCGCGTCTCGCAACCTGCTCAACTGCCCCGCCTCGGAAGGGGCCAGGACTACAGCGTCCGCCTCCACCTGGCGCTGGTTCCCATTTCCGCCCCAGGTGGCCGTGAACCGTCCGGGGGAACCCACCACCGCCGAAGGCACCTCCTCACTGCGTGTCACAGCAAAGCCCTGGGCTACCAGAGCGTCGGCGCAAGCCATAGCCGCCGCTCCGTCGCCAGCCACCAACACCCGAGTGTCCAGTTGGATGACCGGGCGCGCCGCTGGCGGCAACAGATTGACCTTGGCTACGGCGGCGGCGATGAGGCGCTCTGCTTCGGCCGTCGCTGTAGCAGGATCATCGGAGTGAAGCCAGGCACAGTGCTCGCGGATGTTGATGAACTCGAATCGGGGGGACACATCGGCGTAGGTTTCACGCAGCTTGGCGCTATCAGCCGCCAGCACACCCAGGTTTGTCTTGCACCGTATGCGCTGCGTCGTGCAACTATAACACACCTGATCCAGCGAACAACACGAACAGGCGGCCAGCACCACCTGGTTGAGTTGATGATCGGTCACAGCCTGCTGAATGATCGCGGCTTCCTCCTGCTGGCAGGAGAAGGACAGGTCTTGGGCGTAGACCAC
>JBGVTF010000458.1:0-4508 GCA_041862415.1 Anaerolineae bacterium
AGCATGACACTGGCATACGATGTGTCTCTGGCCGGCCACGTGGCCCTGGTGACCGGTGCGGCGCGCAATCTGCCGGCCGTGATAGCGACCCAATTCGCCGCTGCCGGGGCGGTCGTGGCCATCAACGACGTGGCTCATCAGGATCGGGCCGAAGCTCTGGCCATGTCCATCAAAGAGGAAGGCGGCCGGGCTGCCCTCTTCATGGCCGATGTCGCCGACCGCGGACAATTGGTCCGCATGGTTGACGAGGTGCAAAAAGAGCTGGGCCCGGTGGACATCCTGATCAACGGCGCAGGCCCTTTCGCCATGGATCCCTTCCCCAAGCTGACCGAGGCGGACTGGGATCGGGTGATGGACGCCAACCTCAAGGCCATCTACATGCTGGCCGGGTTGGTCGCGCCGGGAATGAAAGCGAAAGGGTGGGGCCGCATCATCAACATTTCGGCCGGCTCGGCCGACCTGCGCAACCACTCCATTTACGGCCTGGCCAAGTGGGGCGTCCGCCACCTTACCCAGTCGCTGGCCCTGGAACTGGGGCCGGAGATCACCGTCAACGCCATTTCCCCCGGCCAGATTGCTGAGAGCGCGCCTGACATCGCCGAGTTTGACCCCACCTTTGTGGACCGGGCCATCGCCTACACGCCGGTCGGCCGGCTGGTCACCCGACCCGAAATTGCCCAGATGATGGTCCTGATGTGCTCACCTGCCTTTGACAGCGTGACTGGTGAGACCCTTCGGATGGACGGCGGATGGGGCGTCCCGCGCTGGTAGCGGAGGATGGAGGGAGAGTACATGACTATTGATTGGGCCGAGTTTCAGCAGCAAATGGGCTACACCGACGAAGAGATGACCATGTTCCAGGCCAATCCGAAGGCGGTGCGCCTCCTGGAGCGGGTGGACAAGATGGCCGGGTGGGACATCATCGCTGAGGTGATGGAAGCGCCCGGTTGTGCCAACCACAAGCCTGGCGACAAGATCATCCTCTCGCCGTTGGGGTTGCTGCGAACTCACGAAGGCCCAGAGACGATCTGTGTCCATGCATTGCCGCCGTTGTCTGTGGCTGTGGCTGTCATTCAGGAGCGGTTGTGCAGCGATCTAGACCCGGAACCGTACATGTTTGATCGGCTAAGCTGCCTGGACGTCGGGGTCAGGTGCGGTGGCTGGGGTCAGGCCATCTTCAAGATCTATCCGGTGCGCCGCAGCGAGGGTCAAGCAACGCAACCATGACCTCGCCGCAGCGCGTTCTGGCTGCTCAGTAGATTCAGAGTATAATTGTCTCAAAAGTCCAGAAACAGAGCGCTACCGACTGAGCGTTGGCCTGATCGGCATGGCCGCGCAAGTGGTCATCTACATGGACGTTCGGCAGGTAGCGCGTCCCTTTTTACGGAAACTGTCGGTGCTGGACGCCGGGCAGATTGTCAAGCTGGAGCAGTTTGTCCCACCAGCCCGCCAGGTGAAGGACATGGGCTGGGTGGGACGGCGCATGTGTCCTCACTGCACAGCCGCCGCTAAGGTGTTGTTAGGCTCATCTCTCCTACGATGAACTCGACTGAATCTTGCAGGCTGGGCTGGAGAGGTTCACAGCCCATACTGTCACCGACCCCTACGAGCTGCGAGACGAGGAATTTGGATGGAAACGATTCTAAAGAGCACACAGAGGACGGTCATCATCAGCCCCGAAAAGCCGACAGTGCTCATCGGCGAGCGGATTAACCCCACGGGAAAGAAGCGCCTGGCTGCCGCCCTCGGCGTGGGCAACCTGGACATCGTCCGCATGGAGGCTGAAACCCAGGTAGAGGCCGGCGCCGACGTGCTGGACGTCAACGTAGGGGCTACCGGGGTGGACGAAGTGGATTTGCTACCTGAGGCCGTGCGTGTAGTGATGGAAACGGTCGAAGTGCCAGTGTGCATAGATAGCGCCAACGCCGAAGCGCTGCGGGCCGCGCTGGCCGTGCACAAAGAGTTAGAACTAGAGGGCAAGCCCCTGGTCAACTCGGTCAACGGCGAAGAGGCCAGCCTGGAGCGGGTGCTGCCCCTGGTGGCCGAGTACAAGACGGCCGTCATCGGCCTGGCCATGGATGACGACGGTATCCCACCCACACCAGAGAAGCGCCTGGCTGTGGCCCGCAAGATCGTCGAGCGAGCCGAGGCGCTGGGCATCCCCCGTGAGGACGTGGTCATTGACTGTCTGGTGTTGACAGTGGGCGCCGACGACTCGCAGGCCGGCCGGATCACCCTGGAGACGATCCGGATGGTCCGCGAGGAGCTAGGGGTCAACATGACACTGGGTGCCAGCAACGTCTCTTTTGGTCTACCGGAGCGGGAAGTGGTCAACTGGGCTTTCCTGGCCATGGCCATCCAAAACGGCGTGACGTGCCCCATCGTGGACGCGGCCAAAGTGCGCCCGGCCATCCTGGCTGCCGACCTTCTTCTGGGACGCGACGAGTATGCTATGCGTTACATCAAAGCCTACAAGAAGCGGAGCAAGAAAAGCCGATAAAGCCAATCGTTGCTGATGAAGGCATCAGCGGATTAGGAAAACTTGTTTTGCAAGGAGGATGGGGCATGACAGTTGCCCTGGGCATTGATACGGGGGGCACGTATACCGATGCCGTGTTGGTAGAACACGCCAGCAGTGAAGTGCTGGCCGAGGCCAAGGCCCTGACTACCCGTCACGACCTGGCGGTCGGGATTGGGCAAGCTGTGGCAGCGGTCTTCGATAGACAGGCCCGGTCCCCCGCTGAGGTGGATCTGGTGGCCCTTTCGACTACGCTGGCCACCAACGCCATCGTCGAGGGGCGGGGCAGCCCGGTTTGCCTGTTGCTCATCGGCTACGACCCGGCGTTGATCCGACAATACGGTTTCGAGCGCGACCTGGTGACACGAGACGTGGTCTACCTGCGCGGTGGCCACGATGGGATGGGCAATGAGGTTGAGCTCTTGGATGAAGCGACAGCGCGGGAGGCCATCCTGGCTCGGCGCGAGCGGGTGGAGGCTTTCGCCGTATCGGGCTATTTCGGTGTACGCAACCCAGCTCACGAACTGCAGGTGCGGGCGCTAGTAGAAGAACTGACTGCCCTGCCGGTCACCTGTGGTCACGAGCTGACCACCCGCCTCAACGCCGTGCGCCGGGCGACGACGGCGGCCCTCAACGCCCGGCTCATCCCGTTGTTGCGGGAGCTCATCGCCACCGTTGGCCGCACCCTGGACGAGCAGGGCATCACGGCCCCGTTGATGGTCGTCAAGGGAGACGGCTCGCTGGTGCGGGCCGAGTGGGCCATGCAACGGCCCATCGAGACGATCCTGTCGGGGCCGGCGGCCAGCGTGGTTGGTGCCTGGCACCTGGCGGGCCGTCGTGACGTGTGGGTGGTGGATGTGGGCGGCACGACGACCGACATTGCCGCGCTGCGCGATGGCCGTCCCGGGCTGAACCCTGAAGGCGCCCAAGTTGGCGAGTGGCGGACCATGGTCGAGGCAGTGGATGTCCACACTGTGGGGCTGGGCGGCGACAGCCAGGTGTGCCTGAACAGCAAAGGCAGTTCGCTGTCATTGGTCATCGGTCCCCGGCGCGTGGTGCCGTTGTGCCTGCTGGCGAGCGAGCACCCTGGGGTCGTTGACGAACTACGGCGGCAGGTGGGAACGCGCCAGCGGGAGAGCCTGGCCGGGCAATTCGTGCTGGCGCAGCGCCGCACAACCCACGCGCTCTCGGACGGGGATCAGGAGTGTTTGAGTCACCTGGCGGCAGGCCCCCAATCGTTGAGCTCTCTGGTCGAGAAGCTGCACTACGGCGCGCTGGCCACGCGGCAGATCGAGAGCCTGGAAGCGCAGGGGCTGGTCCTTCGGGCTGGCTTTACACCCACCGATGCCCTACACGTCCTGGGGCGTTTTGAGCGTTGGGACGCCGAAGCATCACGGCTTGGTGCTGAGCTTTTGGCGGCACAGACGGACCTCTCGCCCGAAGCATTTTGTGAGCGAGTGGTCGCTGACGTGTCGAACCGGGTGACGACGGAACTGATCAGCAAGGTGCTGAGCGACGAGGCCACCCTGCCAGACGGCTCGACTGAGCTCGCCGAAGTCTGGGAGCGAGAGCCTTCGGCGGCGTTGCTGGCCCGGGCGCTAGGGAATGTTCCCGGCTCCGACCTGGATTGCCAATTGAGGCTCCGCCAGCCGGTGGTCGCCGTCGGCGCACCGGTGGAAGCCTATTTGCCCCGCGTGGCCAGGCAACTGCGCACCGACTTGATCATCCCCCGTCACGCCGAGGTGGCGAACGCCGTGGGCGCTGTGGCCGGCGGCGTGGTGCAGCAACTGCGGGTGATGATCCGCCCGTTAGACGCTGACCAAAGCTTCCGCCTGCATCTGCCCGACGGGGTGCGCGACTTTTCGTCCGTGGAAGAAGGCGTAGCCTACGCTCAAAAAGTCGTGCCGGTCCAATTAAGGGCTCTGGCCCGGCAAGCGGGTGCCAGCCAGGTTGAGGTGCAGATGATCCGTGTGGATCGTGGTGCGCCAGT
>JBGVTF010000459.1:0-2290 GCA_041862415.1 Anaerolineae bacterium
GCGGAAGATGTTTTCGCCCTTGATGCGCTGGTCGAGCAGGACGGCCAACAGGAAACCGATGGCCAGACACGAGGGGAGGAACAGCACGGTAAAGACGACCATGTTCCGCATATCTATCCGGAAGCGCGGGTTGGCAAACAGCGTCTGGTAATTGCGCAGGCCGGCCAGGGAGAAATCAGGGAGCAGCTTGTCCCATTTGGTCAGCGAGACAAAGCCGGTGAAACCGATGAAACCATACACAAAGATGGCGATAGCGATGGCCGAGGGGAGGATCAACAGAATCGAAGTGATTCGCTCCCAGTCCCAACGTCGCATACAACTCCTCCTAAGCGTGGAATGAGGCAGCCCGACTGGGCCGGGCTGCCTCACTTGCTCCGTTCGAGGAAAGGCTACTGGCAGACGCCAGCGTCCACGCACCCCTGCCCCAGGGCAGCCTGGGTGCCGGCCACATCGCCGCTGACGACGAAGAGGGTGACGGCGTCCACATAGTCGAGAACCCAGGACTCTATGGCCGCCGCGCCGTGGAACATGCTGGGCACGATGGCGTCGCTGGCCCAGTCAGCCATGGCCGACTGCAGGTACTCGTTGAACAGGGCCGGATCGCAGTCGGTTCGGGCGCAGATGGAACCCTTCTTGGGGTTGAAGGCCTCCTGGCCCTCCTTGGAGCCGCAGACCTTGACCCAAGCGATGGCGTTGTCGCGGTTCGGGGCCTCCTTCGGCAGGGAGAAGCTATCCGACAGGCCGACGAAAATGCCCTTGCTGCCCGGCGGTGGCGCCCAGCCGTAGTCCGTGTAGCCCTCAGCCTGGAACCAGCCATTGGCCCAGTCGCCCATGATCATCATGGCGCCCTTGTTGTCAATGAGGTAGTGCCCCGCCGCGTCCCAACTAAGGGCCGGATGGTCGGTGTTGGCGTAGTCGAACGTCCTCTTAAAGTTCTCCAAGGCTTCGGTGACGCAGGAGTCGGTCCAGGGGACCGCGCCGGTAAACAGGCCGCTGTATTTCTCGGCCCCACACGTGCCCGCCAGCACATCCTCGAAGACATGCGGGGCCTCCCAGCCGCCAGCGGTGCCGATGACGTAGGGCACGATGCCTTTGGCTTTCAGGGCCTCGCACACGGCCCAGAACTCGTCCCAGGTGGTCGGCGGCGTCAGGCCGGCCTCCTCAAAGATGGACTTGTCGTACCAGAGGACGTTGGAGCGGTGGATGTTGACCGGCACCCCCCAGTAGTGGTCCTTGTACTTGAGGAGCGTCAACAGGTCCGCTGGGAAGATCTCTTCCAGCCCTTCGGAGGCGTAGATGTCGTCCAGCGGCTCCAGGTAGGTCTCCGGGTCGTAGCCCTCGACCTCCAGGCCGGCGTGGAGCTGGAAGGTATCGGGCGGGTCGCCAGCGATGATGCGGGTCTTGAGCACGGGCCTGAAGACGTAGCCGGCCCCCCCGGCCACGGTGGCGTTGACGATCTCGACGTCAGGGTACTTCGAGGCGTAGATATCGAACATCCCGTTGAGACCCTCGGCCTCGCCGCCTGCCGTCCACCAGCTAGCCACGACCAACTGTCCGGCAGGTCCAGTGGCGTAGAGCAACTCGGGCATGCTGGGGTCATAGGTCGCCAGGAAAGCATCGGCCTCTTCAGTGCTGGGGACCCAGAGCTTCCAGCCGGGCTCGATCAGGTCGGCGTTGATGATCTTGGCGAAGGAGCTGTCTTCCAGGTTCTTCTGGTTGGTGGCCGACATGACGGCCGGCCAGGCCAGAGGGTTGCCCAGATACTTGTCGGCGACCTTGGACAGCCAGTCACCGGCAGTGACGATGTACTCCTGGCCCTGGGCCGGTGGAGCGGCACTGACCACTGGCACGAAGACGGCCAACAGAGCCACGATCATTAGTAGGCTAAAAAGCTTTTTCATTTGTTTCCTCCTCCTTAGAGATTTGTGTGTTATGGTCTACAATAGTCTTGCGCTGTCCGTTCTCTCGTCTATAGGCATCCCTCCTTTCTTAATGTCATTCTGAGCGACCGAAGGGAGCGAAGCCTGTCCTGAGCGCAGTCGAAGGGAATCTCGTCCCTGGCTGGCAATCTGCCGTTGTAAAACGAGATTGCTTCGTCGCTTCGCTCCTCGCAATGACAGGTACCGTTGTAGTCCTAGCGTGCGCAGCGAAAGCCCAGGTCATCGTTGGCTGCGGTCTCGCTGGTGGCGTTGCGGGCCGTGGTGCGCACGAACTCGGCTGTCTCAAACCATCCGCCGCCCCGCGGCACCCGATATTGCCCGCCATAGTATGGCGACTGAAAGCTGCTGCC
>JBGVTF010000460.1:0-15413 GCA_041862415.1 Anaerolineae bacterium
GGCGTGTCAGACGCTAGGGTCATGAGCCTTGCTCTGTTAACCGGGATTTTGACACTCCCCTGTCTTTGTGGTATACTTTATGCCAATGGAATAGTTCGCGGCCGAGGTGCCCACTGCCCGGATGCTAGGGCTTAAAGGGGAAGCCGGTGAAAGTCCGGCGCTGTCCCGCAACTGTAATCCTGGCCGATGGCAGACAGGCGGAACAACTGACCTGTTCTCAGCTATCAGCCGTAAGCCATCAGCCAGGAGAGCCAGGAGACCCGCCCCGGCTGCGCTCTGAGGACCTTCGAGGAAGGGGGTAAGAGCCATGGCTAGAGCGCCGTAACTCAGACCCCTTGTCAACCTGGCAAGGGGTTTCTCAATTTGGAAAGCCCCCGACTACACAGGTCGGGGATTTTGTTTGGTCAATCCTGTTGCGCCAAAACCAATGGGCGCTACGATAAATCACTCGTTTAGAGAGGACTCTCATGTACAAGATATACTGCTTCTTGCTGATAGTTGTAGCACTGCTGGCAGTTACAGCTGCCTGTAGTCCCGCTCCTGAACCCCAACCTACCAACACCCCGGTCCCGCCTCTCACACCCACGCCCGAGTTGGCGACCTTCCCCATGACCATCACCGACGACCTGGGTACTGAAGTGACTATCGAGGCCGAGCCTCAGCGCATCGTCTCCATGGCTCCCAACCATACAGAGATCCTCTACGCCCTGGGACTGGGCGATAAGGTTGTGGGCGTGACTGAGTACTGTAACTACCCACCTGAGGCCCAGGAAAAGCCCAAGGTAGGTGGCTTTTCAAACATTGACTTGGAGCAGGTGGTGGGTCTGAACCCCGATCTGGTGCTGGGCACCAGCATCCACGCTCAGAGCGTGGGGCCGGCCCTGGCCGAACGAGGACTGAAGGTGGTGCTGATTAATCCCGAAACCGTAGATGATGTGCTGGAAAAGATCGTTCTGGTAGGCAGGGTAGCTGGGCGGGAGGAGGCAGCCACCACCCTGGCCGATGAACTGCGTGGGCACATCGAAGCGACGATGGCAAAAGTGCAAAAGGCCGAACACAAACCCCGTGTCTATTGGGAGCTATCCAATGACCTGTACACCGCCGGTCCTGGCTCTTTCATTGACGATCTCATCACCCGATCTGGTGGGATCAACATAGCGGCCGATGCTAAAGAGCAATGGCCCCAACTCAATCTGGAAGTCCTGATCCTGGCCGATCCGGAGGTCATCGTTCTGGCCGATCATCCCTACGGTGAGACGGTTGAGGGGGTCAAGGCGCGCCCGGGCTGGGCTGACATCTCAGCAGTAAAAAATCATCGCATTGTGGAAATACTCGACGACAACCTGGTTTCACGGCCCGGTCCCCGAATGGCTGAAGCCCTGGAGTTCGTGGCCAAGGCTCTGCACCCGGAACTGTTTGAATGAACCACGAATCAGCGAATCGGCAAATCAGCGAATCAGGATTCACGCTTCACTCTTCACGCTTCACGCTTGTTCCCTACTGGTCGAGAAAGCGCTACCTGGCCCTGCTTCTAGGTGCGGTGGCTCTGGTCATGGTAGTCGCCCTGGGCGCTGCCTGGGGTTCGCTGGCTATCCCCCCTATGACGGTGGCCCGCATGTTGCTGGGCCGGTTATCCTGGCTAGCCATCTCCCGTGACTGGCCCGCCACCTGGGAGACGGTGCTTTTCCAGGTGCGCCTGCCTCGGGTGGTCCTGTCGGGGCTCGTTGGCGCCGCCCTGGCCCTGGCCGGGGCGGTGTACCAGGGCCTCTTCCGCAACCCCCTGGCCGACCCATACCTCATCGGCGTGTCGTCGGGGGCGGGCCTGGGGGCCACTCTGGCCATCTACTTCACCGTGCAGGTGACGTGGGCGGGTCTGGGGGCGATCTCAATTTTCGCCTTCTTCGGCGCTCTGCTGGCCACGGCTATCATTTACGCTCTGGCCAGGGTGGGCGGCAAGACACCCGTCACTACCCTGCTGCTGGCTGGCGTGGCCCTGGGAGCTTTCCTATCATCCATCACGACCTATCTGATGCTCAGTGGCAAGGACGCTTTCCACACTTTCCACGTCATATCCTGGATGATGGGCAGCTTGGCCCTGGCCAACTGGCAGCAGGTGCGAGTGTTGGCACCCTATCTACTGGTCGGTTCGGCCATCATCTTGGTCAACGCCCGCCCTCTCAACGTGCTGCAACTGGACGAGGAGCAGGCCCAGCAGTTAGGGCTCAACGTGGAGCGGATCAAGCTGGCTTTGGTGATCGCCGCTTCGCTGATCACAGCCTCAGCCGTGGCTGTCAGCGGTATCATTGGTTTCGTAGGCCTGATTGTGCCTCACGCCGTGCGCCTGGTGTGGGGGCCAGACCATCGTTTTCTGCTGCCTATGACCACCTTGGTCGGGGCCATCTTTTTAGTACTGGCCGATGGGGTGGCCCGCACCCTGCTCTCACCCAGCGAACTGCCGGTAGGCGTGATAACCGCCTTTTGCGGCGCACCCTTCTTCCTTTACCTGCTTCGTCAGAAGAAGCAGGCTGTCTTCTGACCGCTGTTCACCCTCCTGCAAGTTCGTTCTAAGGGGCCGTTAAGAAATAGCTTCCCGTTTTATCTCAGGGCAATATGGACAGGACAACGGTTGTAAAGGCAGGACTAGCATCCTGAGTAGGCCAAAACGTAGTGGAGGCCGTATCGAAGGGTGCGGGTTGTGGCAATAGCAAGGTCCTGGTATAAGCCGCACCCCCTTCGACTGGCTCAGGACAGGCTTCGATACGCTTCTCCACTTCGTTCCGAAGCTACTCAGGATGCTCAGGCAACTTTAAAAACGGGACGTTTTTCTCTTACAGGGCCTAACTTGCGAGAGGGTAGCTGAGATACTCGGAGGAATGACCATGAAAACAGATTTTCGGCTCTTGGCCCGATTTCTGCGGCGCGATGGTGTCAGCCTATCACCAAACGAATGGCTGCTGGAAGCCCAGGGGGTCAGTTTTGCCTACAACGGCTGTCCAGTGCTGAAGGACGTGGACCTGCGAGTGTGCCCCGGCCAGATGGTCGGGGTTATTGGCCCCAATGGGGCGGGCAAATCCACCCTGATCAAAATTCTCAGCCGGCTGTTGCGCCCTGACAAAGGCCGTGTCTCCCTGGGAGGCCAGGACCTGACCCGCTGGGGCCACACTCAATTGGCACGCCGCCTGGCGGTGGTGCCCCAGGCGGCCAAATTGCCTGAGACCTTTACCGCCTGGGAGGTAGTGCTCATGGGACGCACTCCCTACCTGGGTCTGCTCGGCAATGAGACTGCTACCGATATGGCCATCGCCCAACGGGCTATGGAAGAGACCAACACCTGGCATCTGGCCTCCCGGCTCATCGGCCAACTGTCCGGAGGAGAACGCCAGCGGGTGGTGGTGGCCCGCGCTCTGGCCCAGGAACCTCGGGTATTGCTGTTGGATGAGCCTACTCTTCACTTAGACATCAATCACCAACTGGAGATACTCTCTCTGGTCCGCCACCTGGTCGACGAGCAGGGTCTGGCTGTGCTGGCCATTTTCCACGACCTCAACCTGGCAGCTCAATTCTGCCACGAGCTCGTCTTGTTGTGCCAAGGTCTTGTCTTTGCCCGGGGCCGTCCAGAGGAGGTCATCACCGCGCCCAACATTGCCGCCGTCTATGGGGCCGATGTAGCCATTCTGCCCCATCCGCGCAATGGCCGCCCGACTGTGCTGCCAAACTAAGGATGGAGGAGATGCGTGTCCAAGTTCCTCGCCTGGTAATTGCTGGGACAGCCAGCGGGGTAGGCAAGACCACCATTGCCACAGGGTTGATGGCCGCTCTGACAGCCCAGGGCTATCGAGTAGCTCCCTTCAAGGTCGGCCCCGACTACATTGATCCCAGCTATCACCACGCGGCCACCGGCCAGCCCTCCCGCAATCTGGACACCTGGATGGTATTCCCTCCCACTGTGGCTTACCTCTTCGTCCGCGCTGCAGCCCAAGCTGACATAGCTATCATCGAAGGAGTAATGGGCTTGTACGATGGCTTCTCCGGACGGAGTGAGGCAGGCAGCACGGCTGAGGTGGCCAAACTGCTCGGCGCGCCCGTAGTGTTGATCATGGACGTAGCCTGCCTGGCCCGTAGTGCGGGAGCCATGGCTCTGGGATACCGAGAGTTTGACGCTGACCTACGGCTGGCTGGAATAGTGCTCAATAATGTAGGCAGCGATAAACATGCTCTCTGGGTGAGAGAGGCCATCGAATCAGTCGGCGTTCCGGTGCTGGGCTACCTCCACCGCGACGACGCACTGCACTTGCCTCACCGTCACCTGGGCCTCATCCCCACCGCCGAGCGGGGTACTGCTTCCAGTGATTCAGAGCTAGGCCACGCCCTCCGCGCTATCAGGGAGCGGATCATGGAGGGAATAGATCTGGATCGTCTCATCGAGTTGGCCCGCTCCGCCCCATCATTGGAGGCTGCCGACCCAGGACTTTTCCCCACTGAGACACCTTCTATCTCGGTTCGCATCGCCGTGGCCCGCGACGAGGCCTTCAGTTTCTACTACGAGGACAACCTGGACCTCTTGCGAGCCCACGGAGCCGAGTTGGTGGCTTTCAGCCCTCTGCACGGCAGCCAGTTGCCCGAAAGCAGTCAGGGAGTTTATCTGGGTGGCGGCTTTCCGGAGATGTACGCCGAAGGGTTGGCGGCCAACCGAGCCATGCACGAGGCTATCCGCCAGGCGTCCCAACAAGGCTTGCCCATCTACGCCGAGTGTGGAGGGCTGATGTACCTGACGGAAAGCATCACTGACCTGGAGGGGCGCATCCACCCCATGGTAGGCTTGGTGCCGGGGCGGATCTTCACCGAAGGCCAGCGACTCAAGTTGAGCTATGTAGTCATCCAGGCGCAACGGGATAGCATACTGGCCTGTAAGGACCAAGAGTTACGCGGCCACGAATTCCACCTGTCCGACTGGGTAGACCTGCCGCCGGACATGCCCAGGGCGTACGTAGTACAACCCTATGGGAGCGGCTCGCATCCACGACCAGAGGGCTACTCTCAGCGTAACATCCTGGCTTCGTACATCCACCTCCACTTTGCCACCACACCCCACTTGGCTACCAACTTTGTAGCCGCTTGCCGGGCTGCAGGAGTCACCCATCCATGACCATCACCACATGCCAGCTACTGAGCAATGTGGACATGCCTGTTCTTATCCTGCTGTTGGCCCTGGCCCTCGATCTGCTGTTGGGCGACCCGCCTAATCGCTACCACCCGGTGGTCGTGATGGGCAACTTTGTCAAGGGGGTGGCGCGCCTGGCACCCCAGGAGGGCCCTACCTGGCGATTCATTCATGGGGCGGTGCTGGTGCTGAGCGGCGTGGCCCTGTTCAGCCTGCCCCTGGCCTGGGCGCTGGTCTGGGTGCGGAGGCTAAGCCCGCTGGCCTACCTCCTGTTAGCCGCCCTGTTGCTCAAGGCGACCTTTTCCTATACTGGTCTGGTGAAAGCCGCCCGCCAGGTGAAGGCGGCGCTGGAAAGGGACGACCTGCCCGAAGCCCGGCGGTTGGTGAACTGGCACCTGGTCAGCCGCGACACCAGCCAATTAGATGCCAGCCTGGTGGCGGCAGCGGCCGTGGAGTCAGTGGCCGAGAATATCACCGACGGCATCGTGGCCCCCCTCCTGTTCTTTGCCCTTGCCAGCCTGCCGGGGGCCTGGGCTTATCGCTTTGTCAACACCTGCGATTCCATGCTGGGCTACCGCGACCCCGTCCACGAGCACCTGGGCAAATTCGCTGCCCGCCTGGACGATGTGCTCAATTTCATCCCTGCCCGCCTGGCGGGTCTGCTGCTGCTTGCTGCCGCCGCACTGGCGGGTGAGGACGCAGCCGGGGCGTGGCAGGCGATGTGGCATCAGCACCGCCGCACCGCCAGCCCCAACGCTGGCTGGACTATGAGCGCTATGGCCGGGGCGCTGGGCGTCACCCTGGAGAAGGTGGGCCACTACCGGCTGGAAGGAGGCCACGCCCTGCCGGGAGCCGAGACCGTTGACCGCGCTCTGAAGGTAGCGGCGGTGACGGTTGGCCTGTTCATCGGTTTGCTGGGCATCGTTTTGGCAGTAGCCCATATATGCCCCACCGCTTGATGGGCCTGGGCGTACCACTCGTCCCATAATGCCGCTTCTTCTTCATCTGAGCTGAGGATATTCGCCAAAAGAGGTTGTTAGCGATGCTCATCCGCCCCCGTCCCGAGGTCGAGAAGCTGACTCCCGCTGTTCATGGTGGACCGGACTACGCCGAGCTGGCTGCGTTGGGCCTGTCACCTGATGAGGTGATTGATTTCAGCGCCAACGCCAATCCCTACGGTCCTTCACCTCAGGTGCGAGCCGCCTTGGCCACAGTGCCCCTTGACCGCTATCCCGACGCCCAAGCCATCGCCTTGCGGGAGCGTCTGGCCCAGGTTCACGGGCTGACCCCCGACCACATCATCGTGGGCAATGGCACAGCCCAGCTAATCTGGTTGCTGGGGATGGCTTATCTGCAGCGCGGCGCCCCGGTGGTCATCATTGGTCCCACCTTTGGCGAATATCGCGCCGCAGCCGAGTTGATGGGAGCCGGGGTGACCGAGTACCGCGCTCCAACTGCTGCCGACTTTCAGCCCGACGTGGCCGCCATTGAGGCCCTCATCGAGCGACAGCGGCCTCGGCTGACCTTTCTGTGTAACCCCAACAACCCCACGGGGGTCTACCTGGCACGGGAGGCAGTAGAGGCCCTGGCGGCAGCCTGCGGAGAGGGGTTACTGGTGGTGGACGAGGCCTACCGCACTTTCGTGGCTGGCCCCTGGCCCTCGGAACTGTTGGTAGACAGAGACCGTGGCCTGAGCCCTGCCGAAGGCAACGTGGTGCTGCTGCGCTCCATGACCAAAGACCACGCTTTGGCCGGATTGCGTTTGGGCTACGTGCTGGCCTCGCCGGAGGTGGCGGCCACCCTGAAGAAGGTCCAACCTTCGTGGAGTGTCAACGCGGCTGCCCAGGCGGCCGGCCTGGCTGCCCTGTCCGATACAGATCACCTGCGGGAGACCCTACCCAGGATAGCCGAAGCCAGAGCCTATCTGGTGGAGGAATTGACCCGCCTGGGCTTGCGGGTCGTCCCCTCGGCGGCCAACTTTCTGTTGATTGAGGTGGGCCATGGGCGTGACCTGCGCCGGAAATTGTTGTCGCACGGCCTCATGGTCCGCGATTGCACCTCCTTCGGCTTGCCAGAGTACGTGCGCATCGCCGCCCGGCGGATGGAGGAGTGCCGCCGGCTGACCAAGACCTTGCGCCAACTCATTCGTGATCCGTGAAACGTGAGGCGTGATTCGTATGACCGCCAAAACCCTCATGATCCAAGGCACCGCCTCGTCGGCCGGCAAGAGCCTGCTGGTAGCTGCCCTGTGCCGCATCTTCCGCCAGGATGGAGTGCGGGTGGCTCCCTTCAAAGCCCAAAACATGGCCCTCAACTCTTTCGTCACCCGTGAAGGCCACGAGATGGGGCGGGCTCAGGTAGTGCAGGCCCAGGCCGCTGGCCTGGAGCCCCACGTGGACATGAATCCCATCCTGCTCAAGCCGGAACAGGACGCCCGTTCCCAGGTGGTGGTCATGGGCAAGCCCTGGGCCACCCTCGCCGCCGGGGAGTATTACCCGCGCAAGGGGGAGCTGTGGTCAGTGGTGACTGCTGCTTTGGACAGACTGCGTGAGCGATATGACCTGGTGATCATCGAGGGGGCAGGCAGCCCGGCCGAGATCAACCTGAGGGAAAGCGACATCGTCAACATGGCCGTGGCCAGATACGCCAAGGCCCCGGTGCTGCTGGTGGGTGACATAGACCGCGGTGGGGTGTTCGCCTCGCTGGTGGGAACGATGGTCCTCCTGGAAGAAGACGAGCGGCGATTGATCAAAGGCTTTGTCATCAACAAGTTCAGGGGCGACGTGACTCTGCTACAAGATGGCCTGACCATGTTGGAGAAGCGCACAGGAGTGCCGGTGCTGGGCGTGGTGCCCTTTATCCGGGGTTTGCGAATTGCCGAGGAGGACTCTGTGGCTCTGGGGGAACCCTTGCGAAGGTTTGGCAACAGCTTGCAGGCTAAAAGTGTCTTCGCCCATCAAGAATCGTCCTGTTGCCAGGGTTATTCGCACCCTTCGCAAGGGTCTGAGGTTGACATTGCCGTCATCCGGCTGCCCCGCATCTCTAACTTTGACGATTTTGACGCCCTGGCTCTTGAGGAAGGGGTGCAGGTGCGCTTTGTGGACGGCCCCGACCGGTTGGGCCACCCCCAGGCTGTCATCCTGCCGGGTACCAAGAGTACCATCGCTGACCTGCTGTGGCTGCGGCGGGTGGGGCTGGCCAGGGCTATCTGTGCGCTGGCCGAAAATGGCATCCCGATGGTGGGCATCTGCGGCGGTTACCAGATGCTGGGCCGCACTATTTCCGATCCGAACGGACTAGAATCGGCTGAGGGGCAGGTGGAGGGGCTGGGACTGCTGCCGGTGGACACCGTCTTTGAAGCGGTAAAGGCCACCTACCAGGCGCGAGCGCGCATCGAAAACGACCGGGGCTTTTTCGCTGAGATAGAGGGACAAGAGATAGAGGGCTACGAAATCCACATGGGACACAGCCGTGGGGGCGAGCCGGCCTTTCGCCTGTTGGCCCGAGGCGACCAACTGGTGGATGCTCTCGATGGGGCGATGGACGAAAGGGGGCAAGTGTTCGGCACCTATCTGCACGGCCTGTTCGACAACCCCAACCTGAGGCGAGCCTGGCTGCGGAGCCTGGGCTGGGACGCTGCTTTCTCCGGTCTGAGCATGGCCGAGGTGCGGGAACGGGAGTACGACCGGCTGGCCCAACAGGTGCGGGAGAGCCTGGACATGGGACAGGTGTACCAGATAGCGGGGTTATAGGCGCTGTCCGCTGGCTGAAGGTAGGAGCATCGTGAGCAGGAATTGTCTGGAGACTGTGAGTGGCCCTCGTCAACGGTCCCAGAATCCAGTGTCCGTCGCAGTAGCAGGGCAGGACAGTGTCCTGAGCCCTGCCCTGAGCCCTTCGACTTTGCTCAGGATAAACCTCGTCGAAGGGTCGAAGGGACGGGTGGCCGTGCCGGGGGCCTGCGGTGAGTTGGTCCAGGGCACCCTGGACGGGGAGCAGCCTTTTCTCATTTCCTGCCCCATTGACCGCTTCTCGGTGGCCGAGGTGGAGCTGACATGCGAGAGAAGGGACTGGTCGTACCCGCCGGATACGCCCAAGTCGGTTGCAGCGCTGCGAGCAGCGCTGGCTCGCCTGGGGCGCACGGAAATGGGCGGACGGTTGCGCATCCGCTCTGATCTCCCCCGGGCGAAGGGGATGGCCAGCAGCACAGCCGACATCGCAGCCACTGTCTACGCCCTGGCGGAGGCTCTGGGAGAGAGGGTGCCACCCTGGGAGGTGGCCCGTATCGCTCTCAGCGTCGAGCCCAGCGACAGCCTCATGTTCCCTGGCCTGGCCCTGTTCGACCACCGGAGCGGACAGGTGTATGAGGACCTGGGGCCGGCTCCACCTCTGGAGATGGTGGTGCTGGATTTCGGCGGCACGGTGGACACTCTGGCTTACAACCGTCGCTACCGGGCCGACCTGTTGCCGAAGATGGTAGCCGAGCACCAGGAGGCCCTGGCGGCGGTGAAGGAGGGACTGCGGCGGGGGAATCTGGCTGACATCGGCTACGGGGCTACCCTGAGCGCCCGCGTCCATCAGCGCATCCTCCACAAACCCCAGTTGGAGACCGTCATCGGTCTGGCCAGGGAGGTGGGGGCCCTGGGGGTCAACGTGGCCCATAGCGGGACCGTCATCGGCCTGCTGCTTGATCCAGGTCATGCCGACGGCCCGGCCATGACAGCCTACCTGGCGGCCCACCTGCCGGGCCTGGAGTCCATCTCATTAAACCGGATGGTGAGCGGTGGGCCGCGACCGGCGGGGATGGAGGGAGCGATGTGCACGTTCTCTCAGACCTCCGAGATTTGAGGAAACCTCGGAGGTCTTTTGTATATTTCTTGAGCTTTTTCTTATCCCATGATATACTGTAAAAGCGAATGGTAGCCGTTAAGACGTACGGAGGTGGAGTAAGATGAAAACTGCTACTGCCAGACTGAGCAGCCGCGGTCAGATGGTCATTCCCAAGGAGATCAGACAGGCTCTGGGACTTGAGGCTGGCGATACGATCTTCTTCGTGTTGGAAGGGGACAGCGTGCGCATGTTCCCAGAGCCGAAAGACTACGCCCAGTACACACGCGGCCTCGGTAGGGAGATGTGGGCCAAGTTGGGTGGCGGCGAAAAGTTCCTGCGTGAGGAGCGAGAGTCATGGGAGTAGAAGACTTCCGCCGCGCCTTACGTGGCTATCAGGTCCTGGGCTTTGACACCATGATCTTTATTTACCATTTTGAGGATCACCCTCTTTTCGCTCCTCTTACCGAACCCCTTTTCGAGGCTATTGACCGGGGAGACCTCTCGGCTGAGGTCTCGGTTCTCCTGGCAGGCGAGGTGTTGGCAGGAGCGAAGAAGGCCGCTGACAACGAGATGCTCTTACGCTATCGTCACATCTTGGGCGAGTTCCCAAATCTGACCTTGCACGAGACGGACATGCAAGTGATGGATAAAATGTCGGACCTGCGGGTGGCCTATGACCTCAAGACCCCAGACGCCATCCACATGGCCACTGCCCTTTTGAACGGCGCTCAGGCCTTTGTCACCAACGACGCTGGACTGAAACGAGTCAACGAGCTCGATGTGCTGGTGCTGGAAGATTACGTTGAAAGGAGAAACCAATGCTGATTACAGGTGGGACTATCATTACCTTCGGTCAGGCCAATGCTGTCACAACGGATGGGGCCCTGCTCATTGAAGGTGAGCGCATCACCGATCTGGGGCCGACGGCGGAGCTTGTCGCCAGATACCCCGATGAAGAACGACTGGACGCCCAGGGCAGGCTGGTCATGCCCGGGCTGATCTGTGCCCACACCCATTTCTACGGCGCTTTCGCCCGGGGCATGGCCATACCCGGCAAAGCACCCCAGAACTTTCCAGAGATCCTGGAGAGTCTGTGGTGGCGGCTGGACAAAGCCCTCTGGTCGGGCGACGTCCGCCACAGTGTCCTGGTGTGCCTGATTGACGCCATCCGTCACGGCACGACCACCCTGATTGACCACCACGCCTCACCCAACGTGATTGCTGGCTCGCTGGACATCATCGCCGAGGCCACCCAGGAGGCAGGGCTGCGGACCTGCCTGTGCTACGAGACCACCGACCGCGATGGGCTGGACAAGGCCAGGGCCGGCATCGCTGAAAACGCTCGTTTCATCGCCGAGGCCCGGCAGAGGGCTGCCCCGCTGCTGGCTGGCACCTTTGGCCTGCACGCTTCGCTGACCCTGTCTGATGAGACTTTGGAGGAGTGTGTGGGCGCGGCCGGAGATCTGGGCGTCGGCTTCCACGTCCACGTGGCCGAGGACAAGGCCGACGTCAAGGACAGCCTCAAAAAGTCTGGCCTGCGGGTGGTGGAGCGACTCAACAAGCTGGGCATCCTGGGTCCCAAAACCATCGCTGGCCATTGCGTGCACGTGGACTCTTACGAGATGGACATCCTGCGCGAGACGGGCACGCGGGTGGTACACAACCCCCGCTCCAACATGAACAACGCCGTGGGCACAGCCGACGTATTGACCATGCTCAAGCGCGGCATCGAGGTCGGTCTGGGCAACGACGGCTTTTCCAACAACATGTTCACCGAAATGCACACTGCCTACCTGGTGCACAAACTCAGCAAAAGCGATCCGCGGGTGATGGGTGCTGACCAGGTCATGCTGATGGCCTTTGCCCACAACGCCCGCACGGCCGAGCTTTTCTTCCCCGGCCCGTTGGGCGAGCTCTCCGTGGGAGCGTTGGCCGACGTCATCCTGGTGGATTACGTGCCCACCACGCCTTTGACCGAGGGCAACTTTCCCTGGCACATCATCTTCGGCGTGGACGGCACAGGGGTGGACACGACCATCGTCGGCGGTCGGGTGCTGATGCGGAACAAGGAACTCTTGACCCTCGACGAGGACGAAATCTGCGCCAAATCGCAAGAGTTGGCAGGTAAGCTCTGGCGGAGGTTATAGGGGTGCAGGGGAACTCTCCTGCCGGGGGTGTGGGGGGTGTCCCTCCACCAATAATCTCCCCTCACAATTCTGTTGAGGAAAGGAAAGAAACAATGGTAAAGGACATTTGGAAGCGACTCAGCGGACCGGTAAAGATCGGCATCTTCTTCGGCGGTCTGGCCATCGTGATGGCCGTAGCGGGGCTGATCAAGGGCTCTGCCACCGCCCCGCTCACCGCCCGCTCGCTCATCATGGCCATCATCATCTCCGGCGGCACCTGGGGGCTGGTCAGTTGGGCCATCGCCACCGCCGCCGTGGATGTGGAACGGGATGTGGCTGAGGCCCAAGCGGGGGAAGAAGGTGATGACGACGAGAGCAGACAGGAACAGACAAAGTGAGCGTCAGGTTGGGAGACCTGGCTTCACGCATCGTCATTGATCACCGCAAATTCACCGAATATGTGCTCAACCCGGACCACCCTGACGGAAGGGGCAAGGCCTCCGGGTTTCGCCGGATGCTGGGGTACACTATTCAGAACTACCAGGGGCTGGTGGCACAACTGGAGGCTCTTGTTCCAGAGGCAGAGGCCACACCGGCGGGGAGAGACCACTATGGCCAACGGTACATGGCTGACATCCCTGTGACAGGAGTGGAAGGACAACAAGCCATCGTGCGGACGGGTTGGATCGTAGAATGGGACTCGGATGAAATCCGATTGATCACGTTGTACGTCATCGGGAGGGAAAAATGATAACCCCGGGGCTGTTTGATGTGGTAAAGTTGAATGTTGATATCGGAGAGTGTGGCCTGAGTGAAGGCGACACAGGCACTATTGTAGAGTCTTACACCAGGCCAGAGAAAGCCTACGAGGTCGAGTTTGTCAATCCAGACGGTTCGACCAGGGTGCTTTGCGTTCTTACACCGGATAAATTCACGGTGACTTGGCGTGCGCTGGACCAGGCTGAAGCGAAGGATGAACTGGGGGAACTGGTGATGCGCTTGCAGGCTACTGGTCGGCCTATAGCCATCATCCATCAGAATCAGACGCAGGCGGTGTTGGTCAGCTTTGAAGAATATCAAGAGATGCGATCGCGCGAGATGGCCAAGAGTCTGCAGCTATAGTGCTTGAGGTTGGTCAGTTGGGCCATCGCCACCGCTGCCGTGGACGTGGAACGGGACGTGGCTGAGGCGGAAAGAGCCAACGAGGCAACGAGTGACGAGGGAAAAGGCGACCCATCGAAACATGGAGAAGGGCAAAGCAAGAGCTGACAGAGTGCTCGCGGAAGAGCGCGTCTCATACCTGACCACCCAGGAGCGGAAGAGTCTGGCCCATTTCCTGGAGCAGTTGGAGACCGAGTGTGGTGACCGGGTGCAGCGGGTGGTGCTCTTTGGCTCCAGGGCGCGGGGCGACCACGACGCCGAATCGGACGTGGATTTGCTGGTAGTAACGGCTGGGGAACAGGACAAAGCGGTGGTGGACAGCCTAACCCCCAGAGACGACGTCGTGTTCTTCACTTTGGCCATGTCGGAAGCAGAGTACCGCCGCTATCAGCGACTTCAGTTCCCCTTGTACGTGAACCTGCGGCGAGATGGCATCGAGCTGTGGGACCCTCAGCAGGCTGAGATAGAACAGCGAGAGTTCCCTCTGTATTTCCCAGAAGGAGAGCAACGAGCAATGGATGAAGCCACAAAGGAAACCATCACTTTCTACCTTGAGCAGGCGCGTCACAACCTGCAAGCCGTTCACGCCCTGCAAGAGGACGATTTTCTGGACATCGCCCTTTCCCGCGCCTACTACGCCTGTTTCCATGCCCTGACGGCTGCTCTGTATGCTATCAACGTTGTGCGAAGCAAGCACTCTGGGCTGCAAGCTGCTCTCAGTGAGTTCCTGGTCAGGCCCGGATTGGTCGAACCAGAGTACAAGGATGTCTACAACGCCCTGAAGGACAAACGAGAAAGCAGCGATTACGATCCGCGTTTCGTTGCCGACCCGGAAAAAGCCCGCAAACTGCTGGCCGACGCCGAACGGTTCGTGGCACGGATGGAGGCGTTTCTGCGGGAACAGGGGGCTTTGGGCTGAACGCTTCAGATCACACAGGTAGGCGGAAATAAGGAGGTGCGTATACCCAATTCACACACAGCGTTTGTGGTAAACTCGGATCATTGCCAGATTCAGATCATTCAACGATAGGAGGTCACGATGTCAGCCCCATTTCGAATCAGAAGGCCGGACACGGGCGTCAGAGCCGCGGCCGCCGGACAAGCGCAGAGCTTTAATTTCTACTTGGACAGGTTGTTGAAGATGATCCCGGCTGAAGTTGTAAGCCTCTACCTGGTGGGCAGCGGCTTCATTCCCGAGGATCAGATCATTGTCCTGACCATCTGGGCGGTTGTCTGCCTGATAGGCGTAGTCGCAGTGCGGGCCTATGGGACAACGGATCCCGTGGAGAAAAAGCCGCCCGACTGGGTGCACGTGGCGATCTCTTCCGTCGCGTTCGTGATCTGGGTGTATTCATTGGGTGGTCCGTTCAAAGCGCAGGGCCTGGCAGTGCCCTACGTAGGCTCGCTCCTCGTGCTGGCCTGGACATTCTTTGTGCCCATGTTCTACAAGGGCCCGGCCGACTAATACCTTGGTGGCTTCTGTTTACCGCCGAGCACGCAGAGATCGCAGAGATGACAGAGCAGGAGACTCTAAACCAGATCACAGAGCATATCATCGGTGCGGCTATCGCGGTGCACCGTGCCTTGGGGCCTGGCCTCCTAGAGTCTGCGTATGAAGCCTGCCTGGCTTTTGAACTGGCACAGCGCGGCCTGAAGGTAGAGCAACAGAAGCCGCTCCCTGTACTCTATCGGGAAGTCAAGCTGGATTGTGCCTACCGCCTGGATCTCCTCGTCGAGGAGACCGTTATCGTGGAGATCAAGGCCGTTGATCGCCTGTCGCCGATTCATCAGGCTCAGTTGCTCTCCTACTTGAAACTTTCCGGCTGTAAAGTAGGCTTGCTGATCAACTTCAATGTCAGGGTTCTAAAAGACGGCATTCGCCGGATGGTGAACGATTTTCCTGACTCTCCGCGTCCTCCGCGGACTCGGCGGTAAACAAGTACCCTTGGTGACTATCCATATCTCACGGAGCACGCTAGAGTTGCAGAGGGAGAAAGATGACCTTCTCTGCGTGTTCGGCGCTCTCAGCGGTGAGAGAAACCGTGGCTTTAGGTGAAACGCCGCACGGTCAAGGAGACAAACCATGAGCAACGGTGGAGTTCGACTCCAAAATCTGCGCGATTGTACCGTGCAGATCC
>JBGVTF010000461.1:0-2299 GCA_041862415.1 Anaerolineae bacterium
CCATCTTTGTCGTGACCTTTGTCCTGAGCTGGCTGCTCTTTCAGGTGCTGCGGGGGCTTATCCAGGCCTGGGAGGGCACCGGCCTGGAGTTGGGCCGCGCCCCAAAGCCCAAGGCCGTCGCTTCCGAGGAACCGTCCGAGGAACGTGAAGAGGAAGGGGAAGAAGAGGAAACGCCCGCTTGAAAACCATGACGCAAAAAAGCTGGACGACCGTCGGCACCCTGCTGGCCGACTTCTTTTTCCTGTGGGTCATCGTGGAGTATGGCACGGGCGGCTGGCAATTGGGCCTGTGTTTGCTGACCCACAGCGGCATCATCCCCTGGCTTATCCTGCCGGGGGTTCTCTTCTTGGTGCTCTCTCGCAGCGACTATCGTACCGACCTGCCGATTTTCATCGCCGCCGTCGCCCTGGGCTACGGGGAGAGTGGTGGGGCACCACTCGCGGCCTGTGGACCTATTGGAACGGGTTGACTCCGCCGCCTTACATGCCTCCCTTGTGGGGCATCGGCCTGCTTACCGCTTACCGCTTACACCTTCTCAGCGGGCTAAGCAAGACGGAAACCCTGGCCAGCAAATGGCTGAAAGTGGCCAGTTTTGCGGCGCTGCCTGGGCTAGCCTTTGCAAAAAGTTGGCTGCTCCTGGCTCAGGTGAACTGGGCCGCTGTCCTGGACGCTCACTTTTGGGCCGGATTGCTCGTCGCCGGGGGGCTGATCCTGTTCAGGTTTGACCTGAACGAGACATTCTGGCTGTATCTGTGCGGGACGGTTCTGGGTGGAACCTATGAATACCTGGGTACTTCGTGGGGGGAGTGGCGCTACGTGACCGGGGAGGTACCACCTTTGTGGATCGCTGCTTTGTGGGGCTTGGCCAGCGTGGCCATGGTCAAGCTGGGCGCTTTTGTCCGCGCTGCGGCGACAAGTCGGGCAGGCACTTGTGGGCTTTGATGGCCGAGATGGGGATACCGAGGGGGGGAGGGCGCAGAAGAGAAAGTGACGTCCTTTGACAGTTGCTCCATTTTGCTGTATAATTGGAGTATCAGGAGGTGAATCATGCCACAGGATATGAAACAGCCGTCCACCCGATCTCGCGGCAAGCGGGACAAAGTGCGGGTACAGGTGGACCTGACCACGGCGCAGGCGGCACTACTGGCGCTCCTGGAGAAACGCCTGTCGGTCAGGTCGCGGGCGGACTTGCTTCAACAGGCTTATGGGACTTTTTTCTGGATCGTAGACGAAATGCTGTCGGGCCGACGTATCGTCAGCGTCGAATCAGAGATGCTGAGCCGGCTGGAGAGATTCAAAGAACTGAGCGTGCCAGCGGTTGAGCCTCTCATCTTCGGACACTATCAATACCTCATCCCACGCCCGGAGAAAGGGCGGAAACAACTCTACCTGAAGGGACGAAACATGACGGTGGGCCAATTGGTGTACAAGATGCGGGCCAACGAACTGAGCGCTGAGCAGGCAGCCGAGGACATGGACCTGCCGGTGGATCAGGTCATGGAAGCCCTTGCTTATTACCATACTCACCGCGTGCTCATCGAGAGCGAGATGGAGGAAGAAAAGCAATATCTGCTCTCCCACGGAGTTGAGCTTGAACCTGGCACTGTACCTGGATGATTGTGCCTTCTCTCATGAACTGAGAAGATTGCTGCTCGAAGCTGGCCACGAGGTACAAGTCCCTGCCGATGTGCGTCCTCCGCTCACCGGTGAGAACGATGTAGTCCACTTTGCCCATGCCAAAGCAGTCGACCGTGCCATTCTTACCTTGAATCCGACAGACTTCAAGGAACTGCACGACCAGGACCCTGACCACTCTGGCATCCTCGCCGTATACCAGGATAACGATCCGGTCAAAGACATGAGCTATCGTCAGATCGTCCGGGCGATAGCCAATCTGGAGAGCACCGGTGTCCCCATTGCCGGAGGGTTCTGGTCACTCAACGCCTATCGTTGGTAGACTGTGTGGACGAATTTGCATACCTCGCAGCCAGGGCGGCTGCTCTTCTTGTGGAAGACCTTCTCCTGGGTCTAAGCTGCCAAGTTTGACCAGGAGCTTGTTTGCCGTTATAATTCTCTGAATCCAATGCGAACAAGAGAGCGGTTGAATCTACTGGTTTCTATGACAGACGAACTGACACTGAAGACCAGCGGCACTTTGCTGCCCTGGACGATAACCGAGGTCAGAGGGGAGTCCACGAAGCAGGCTCCGGCCTCTGTGGTGATCGAGGAGCCTCTGGAGATACGCATCAACGACCAGCCGATAGCCATCTTGATGCGCACCCCAGGGGCTGAGAAGGAA
>JBGVTF010000462.1:0-13657 GCA_041862415.1 Anaerolineae bacterium
TCTGACTTTCGAATCGGCGGGCAAGGTGGAAGAGATCTTTGTGGAAAAGGGGCAGACAGTGAAGGCTGGTGATCCCCTGGCCAAACTGGAAACGGCCAGCCTGGAACTCCAGTTGGCCCAGGCCCAGGCCACCCTGGCCTTGAACGAGGCCAAGTTGCAGCAGGCAATGAAGGAAGCCAGCGCTGAAGACATCGCTGCCGCCGAGGCCGAACTGGCCGGTGCTACAGCCAATTACGAAAAGGTCCAAGCCGGTCCCACTGAGGAGGAGTTGATCGTGGCCAAGGCGGACATGGAAAAGGCCGCCATCGCTCTGCAAAAGGCTCAGGCTGAGTATGACCAGGTGGCCTGGGCGCCGGGCGTTTCAGCCCTGCCCCAGTCGGCCGCCTTGCAACAGGCCAGCATAGACTACGAGCGGGCCAAGGCCGATTACCAGAAAATAGCCCAGTCGCCCACCGAGAGCGAACTAATGAGTGCCTGGGCCCAGGTAGTTCAAGCCCAGACCAATCTTGACAAGTTGAGGAAGAATCCCGAACCAGAGGATGTGGCCATTGCCCAGGCCCAGGTGGATCAGGCCCAGGCGCAGTTGGAAGAGGCCCAACTAAAGCTGGAAAAGACGCTCATCACGGCTCCCTTCGACGGCGTGGTGGCCTCGCTGGGAGCTGAGGTCGGCGAATGGGTTTCATCGGGCACACCCATGGTGGTGCTGGTAGACGTCTCCAAGTTTCACATTGACGTGGAGATAGACGAGATAGACATCAGTCAGATAACGCAGGGACAGGAAGTACTCATCACCCTTGACGCCCTACCCGATGAAGAGATCGCCGGCCACGTTGAAGCCATCGCCCCCACAGCTAGCGTTGACGGGGGGGTGGTGTCCTACGTTGTGACCGTGGCCATCGAACCCACCGATGCGCTTCTGCGGCCTGGCATGAGCGCCAATACCACCATCACCACCGCCCGCAACGAGAACGCTCTGCTAGTCCCCAATCGCTACATCCAGATAGACCGCGAGAACGGCAAGATGTACGTGGAGAGGCTAGAAGAAGACGGTCTCACCTCACGGGTGGAGATCGAGATAGGCATGCGCAGCGAATTCGACAGTGAGGTAGTGGCTGGCCTGGAAGAGGGAGACACCCTGGTCCTACGCAGCCTTTCCGGCCGCGAGCGGCTGCAGCGCACTTTCGGACCGCCGCAATAGAAAGGTTTGAGGCTATGGCCAGGGCCCTGATCGAGATCAACGATATCACCAAAATCTACCGCATGGGTGAGGTGGAGGTTCACGCTCTGCGGGGCGCTTCCCTCAAAGTTGAAGAAGGCGAACTGGTGGCCATCATGGGGCCCTCCGGTTCGGGCAAGTCTACCCTGATGAACATCATCGGTTGCCTGGATCAACCTACCTCAGGCCGCTACTTCCTGGATGGTGCTGACGTCGGCCAGTTGGACGACAACCAACTGGCTGAAATTCGCAACCGCAAGATCGGCTTTGTCTTTCAGACTTTCAATCTACTGTCCAGGACATCGGCTCTCCATAACGTGGAACTACCCCTCCTTTATTCGGGGCGGGTCAACAACCGCCGCCGGCGGGCCATCGCTGCCCTCGAATCTGTAGGGCTGGGCGATCGGATACACCACCGGCCTAACGAACTGTCTGGTGGCGAGCAGCAGCGGGTGGCCATCGCCCGGGCTTTGGTCAACGAGCCGACGATCATCCTGGCCGATGAGCCTACCGGCAACCTGGACTCCAGGTCAGGAGCCGAGATCATGGCTGTCGTCCAACGCCTCAATGGCGAGCAAGGCATCACCATCGTCTTTGTCACCCACGATGCCGAGATCGCCGCCCACACCCGGCGCATCGTCCACCTACACGATGGCTGCGTCGTCAGGGAGGAGATCGTGGCTGAGCCGCTGATTGCCAGAGGGGCCTCGGCCGATTCCTTGGTCGCCAGGGAAGCCCAGGGAGGCGTTGGCAGAATGGAGAATGGAGACTGAAGACATGAATCTGAACGAAAGCATCCGCGTTGCTGTGGGGGCTTTGGCGGCCAACAAACTGCGCTCAATACTGACCATGCTGGGCATCATCATCGGCGTAGGCGCAGTCATCACCCTGGTCTCGGTGGGCCAGGGGGTGGAAAAGATGGTCACCGATTCCATCCAGGGCATTGGCTCTAACCTCCTCTTTGTCATTCCCAGCGACCCTGAGGGGTCCAGCGGAGGGGGCATGGGTATGGGAAGTAGCCCTCGAAGCCTGACCTACGCTGATGCCCAAGCCATCGCCGATCCCCTCAACGTTCCCGACGTGGTGGCCGTGGCCCCAGAGACAATGGGTTTTGCTGAGGTGATCTACCGCAACAAAGATACCGAAACCTATGTCAGTGGGATCACACCTGAATACGGGGAGGTACGCAACTTTTACCCCGAATTCGGCCGATTCATCAGCGCTGAGGATCTGGTCGGGCGCTCCCGGGTAGCCGTTCTGGGACAGACGGCGCTGGAAGATCTCTTCCCCGAAGGGGCTTACCCCATCGGCCAGGTCATCAAGATCAACCAGGTGCCCTTCAAGGTCATCGGGGTGATGGAAGAGAAGGGCGGCTCCGGTTTCGGCGGCGATGAGGATGATGTCATTTTCGTGCCCCTGACCACCGCCCAGGCCCGCCTTTTCTCCTCGCGGCGGAATCGTTCTGGCGAGCACACCGTCTCGGACATCTATGTCCAGGTAGCGGATGAGGAGCGCATCGAGGCAGCTATGGATGACATCACCGAATTGCTGCGCGCCCGCCACAAGATCCAATTCCGCGACGAGGACGATTTCTCCGTCATCAACCAGGCCGACATCGTCTCCTTCGCCAGCGACATCTTTGGCGTGTTGACCCTCTATCTGGGCGCTATCGCCGCTATCGCCCTCCTGGTTGGGGGCATCGGCATCATGAACATCATGCTGGTTTCTGTCACCGAGCGGACGCGAGAGATCGGCATCCGCAAGGCCGTGGGAGCCAAACGCCGCGATATATTGCTCCAGTTCCTCATCGAGTCTATAGTGATGAGCTTGATTGGCGGTTTCATCGGCATCGCTTTGGGCTTTATCGGTTCCCAAGTCGTGAGCAGCCTGGCCGAGAACCTGGAGACCGCGGTCACCCCGGGGGCCGTCCTGTTGGCCACGGGCTTTTCCATGGCCGTGGGCCTCTTCTTCGGCATCTATCCGGCCACCCGTGCTGCCCAACTGAATCCCATCGAGGCTTTGCGGTACGAGTGAGGGGGGTAGTGAGTCAACAAGTCAGTGAGTCAATGGGTCAATGAGGTGGTTGGGTGAGCTGGAAAGTCCGTGTCCTGGTAATGGCGCTGCTCGTCGTTGCGTTCGTGATATGTGAACTCATCGTGGCCGATCAAGAGATCGTCACCATAATAGGTCTGGCCTCACCTACCCCTACGACTGTGCCTACGGCGACGCCCACGGCGACCGACACGCCGGTTCCACCAAGCCCAACTCCTACAACTACACCGACCGCAGCCCCTACCGAGACACCCACTGCCTCTCCCACGACCACACCGACCATGGCTGCCACAGACACACCCACTCCTGAAGAGCCGACGGCTACTCCCACCAGTCCGCCCGTTGACACACCCACGCCCACTTCTATTCCCACGGCCACTCCCACACCGACGCCTGGTCTGCAAGGCAAGCTGGTCTTCCAGCGGTGCAGTGGGTGCGAAATCTACGTCATCAACGCTGACGGCACGGGTTTGCGGCAACTGACCGATGGTATGGATCCGGCCTGGTCGCCCGATGGGAAGCGGGTGGCCTTTGCCCGCTGGCGAAAACCGTCACCAGGCATTTACGTCATTGATGAGGATGGCAAGAACGAGGTCCTCGTCTTCGGCTGGGACATGGCCAAAGCCCCAGTCTGGTCGCCCGAGGGTGCACGCCTGGCTATGACCCATCAGCGTGGAGAAGATGGCAGCGGCGTTCCCTTCTGGAAGCTGGCGGTGATCAGGATTGCAGACCAGCACTTGGCCGAAATCCTGTGCTGGGAGCATAGTTTCTCCCCCACTTGGTCACCGGACGGCAACATCATCGCCTATGACAGCGACCACGGCCTTCACCTGACCAGTGAGGACGGGTCCATAGGAGGGCAGACTTACGACCGTAATCAATACGCCCTCATCGTGGACACCAATGCCACCTCGCCAGCCTGGTCTCCCGACGGCACCAAGATCGCTTACATATACGATGAGAGACCGCCTGCGGAAATCTACCTTATGACCCCCGACGGCGAGAACATAACCAAGCTGACCGAAACCTCCCCCTTGCCTGACCGCTCAGCCAGCAGCGTGGCCCCGGCCTGGTCGCCGGACGGCGCTAAAATCGCCTTTCTGACCGACCGCCGGGGGAAATGGGAGGTCTGGGTGATGAACGCCGACGGCAGCGACCAGCGTCCCATGTTTGAGACTGCGTTGGATGAAGTGTCAATTGGCTACGAGTTCGTCGGCGAACGGGTGATCTCGTGGGCGCAGTGAGCTGATGCAATAGGTGAAAGGTGGATTGAATGAATAGGAAAACCTCTTTGGTAGCCATTGTACTCTTGGTAGTTGCCCTGTCGGCTACCAGTTGCGATCTGAACGTAGGCCGTGCTACCCCGACTCCGACCATCGTGCCTCTGGCAGCAGCCGAGACCAACGTCACGCCAACCCCGACGACGGTCCTTATGGCCGCGCCGGCAGAGGCTTTCACGGCCACACCCGTCCCGCTGCAACCGACTGATACCCCTGCACCTTCCCGACCGACGGCTAGAGTGACCGCCTCCGCCCTGAATGTGAGGACCGGGCCCGGCACGGCCTATCCTATCGTAGGCGGGTTGAGCCTGAACGATTCAGTGGAGGTCGTGGGGCAAAACGCCGCTGGGGACTGGCTGCAGATCGTCTATCCTTCGACAGGCTCAGGACACCGCCCGTCTGGTGGCGACAGCCAAGGCTGGATCGCAGCGGCCTACGCTGACCTGACCGGTTCCCTGGCGGCCGTGCCGGAAGTGTCGGCTCCGCCCCCGCCTCCAGCCCCCCCTACTCCGATGCCTACCCTTCGACAGGCTCAGGACACCGCCCTGACCCCAAGGCCCGAGTTCACGGGCAAGCTGGTCTTCCAGACATGCAACGGCTGTGACATCTATGTCATCAACGCCGACGGCACCGGCCTGCGTCGCCTGACCGATGGCATGGAGCCGGCCTGGTCGCCCGACGGCAAGAAGGTGGCTTTTGCTCGTTGGCGGGACCCACGGGGCATCTACGTCATTGACGAGGATGGCAGCAACGAGACCCTTCTCTTCGGCTGGGTGGCGGCCAAAGGCCCGGCCTGGTCACCAGACGGCAGCCGCATCGCCTTCACCCGCCGCTACGGAGGGCTGGATAAGGACACAGAAAGGTCCTTCTGGGGCTTCCACTGGACTCAGCCCGCGGACCCCTGGTGGAAGCTGGGCATAGTACGGCTGGAGGATCGTTATTTCCACGACCTTCGCTGCTACCCCCACAGCCTCTCTCCTACCTGGTCACCTGATGGTTCGGTCATCGCCTACGACAGTGATTTCGGCATACACCTGACCAACGAGGAAGGGACGATAGGAGATGTCACCGACGACCGCAGCCTGTTCGCCATCTCCACCGATGGCCGTGACATATCGCCTGTCTGGTCGCCCCTTCGACAGGCTCAGGACACCGCGGACGGCAGCCGTATTGCCTTCGGGTTCAGCCAACACGACCACTGGGAGATCTACGTCATGAACGCCGACGGCAGCAACAGGGTCAGGCTGACCCACGAGGAGCTCTTTGCCAAACCACCGCCCAACAACGTCTCTCCGGCCTGGTCACCTGATGGCCGTCACATCGCCTTTTTCACCGACCGGAACGGGAAATGGGAACTGTACGTCATGAACGCCGATGGCAGCAACCAACGATCTATGTTCGAGACGGCTCTGGATGGTTTGAATATCGAGTACGGTTTCGTCGCTGAGCGAATGGTTTCCTGGGCCGAGTGAGGGGGACTCAAGAGGACGAGGAAGAAGAGCGAGGCGCTGGGACCCATCCCAGCACCTCGTTTGACGTACAGCCTATCCGAGGAGTGTTCGTAGTGGCGGCTTTTACCACCGTTGCGGTACAGGAGCCGCTTTGGGAACGACTGAAGTCGTTACTACGAATTTCTCGGGTAGGCTCTTACAGGCTGTAGCTCTCGCCTGGTTTGAGAACGACGCACCTGGCTTTGGTCTCGGCTTCCACTGTCCTGGCGAAAGCCACCGGGTCCTGCTGGATGACATCGAAGGTATCGTAGTGAATAGGGATAACCACCCCGGGCTCGATGAGCTTGACTGCTCTCAGGGCGTCTTTGGGCCCCATCGTGTAGTTGTCACCGATGGGCAAGATGGCCAACTCGATGCCTTCCTCGCCAATGAGCTTCATGTCGTAAAAGAGGCCAGTATCGCAGGCATGGTAGATGTTCTTGCCCTCAATGGTCAACAGGAAGCCGCAGGGATTGCCCCCGTAGGAACCATCGGGAAAAGACGACCCGTGATGGGCAATGGTCAGCTTGACCCGGCCGAAGGGGAAATCCCAGCCCCCGCCGATGTGCAGCCCATGAGCTGTCAGCCCCTGTTTGTCAGCGTAAGTGGCTATCTCGTGGTTACTGACGATGGTAGCCCCAGTCCGCTGGGCGATGGCCACGGCATCGCCCAGGTGGTCGCCGTGGGCATGGGAGACCAGGATGTAGTCTGCTTCCACAGCGTCAGCGCTGGCTGCAGCCAGGGGATTGCCCGTCAGGAAAGGATCAATCAGCAAGGTTGCCCCTCCGCCCTTGACGCCGAAACAGGCATGTCCGTAATAAGTCAGTTCTACTGGCATAGCAAACCTCCCTTGCAAAAGTGTTGGATAAACGATTGAATGTCCTGCGGTCAAGGATATTATATCACAACTGGGGTCTTGACAAAAATGGAGATATGGGTATAATAGACGTGCAATGCGCGGGGGCTACGTGAACGACATGTGCCCGCGCTTGAATTGTGCTAACATCGCTAAGGAAAAAAACATGTACGCTGTCATCGAAACGGGTGGGAAACAATACAAAGTGAGTGCAGGCGAGACCATTCAGGTCGAGAAGCTGCCTTTGAAAGTTGGACAGAAAGTCGAACTGGACAGGGTTTTGCTGGTGAGCGACGAGAACAAGGTCCAGGTGGGCAATCCCATCATTAAAGGGGCTAAGGTGATGGCCACTGTGGCTGGTCAGGGCAAAGGCAAGAAGGTCATCGTCTTCAAATACAAGCCCAGAAACCGTTATCGCCGCAAGGCTGGTCACCGGCAAGCCTACACCCGCCTACAGATTGACAAAATCATCGTTTAACCTGGAATATCGGGGTCGTAGTGGCGACTTTAGTCGCTTTGGCCTCGTCGTTGACGACTGAAGTCGTCACTACAGAACAAGCTAACGTTTATTGGAAAGAGGTGAGTTGAGATGGCTCATAAGAAAGGCGGCGGTGCAAGCCGCAACGGTCGAGATAGCCCCGGCCAGCGTCTGGGAGTGAAAAGGTACGGCGGCCAGGCGGTGCGAGCGGGCACTATCATCGTGCGTCAACGGGGCACCAAAATCAAGCCTGGTAACAACGTGGGCCTGGGCAAGGATCACACTATCTTTGCCGCCATGGACGGCTTCGTCAAGTTCGAGAATGCGGCCCGCGGCAGGAAAAAGGTCAGCGTCTACCCCACACGTGTGTGAGAGCTTGTAGGGCAAGGGGGCCTGTGCCGCAATCACCACTATTGCACCACTGTTGCGGTGTAGACGGTACAGATGGTGCGGGAGTGGCGCATCTTGCCCTACAATTGAGAAACTTCACTGGAAGGACAGATAATCATTATATGAAGAAAGACATCCATCCCAAGTACTACCCCGAGTCGAAGGTCGTTTGCTCCTGTGGGAACACCTTCACCACGGGGTCAACGCAGGAAAGCATACGGACGGACGTCTGTTCGGCTTGTCATCCCTTCTTTACCGGTGAGCAACGCATCGTTGACACCGCTGGCCAGGTTGAGCGCTTTATGAAGCGCCTGGAGAAAAGGGAGGAGTTCGCCGCCGAGGAGAAAGGCCGCCCTGAGGAGGCCGAGGAGGCTGCTGCCGAGAAGACCAAGGCTCCGAAAAAGAAGCCAGATGAAGCAAAGGCGGCCAAAGCCATGGCGGAAAAGCTGAGAGGCAAGAAAGCCACTGCTGAGAAATCCCCCAAAGAAGCCTCGGGAAAGCCTGCCGGCAAGGCAGCCAAGGCCTCCGCCAAAGAGTCTACCAAAGAGGCAGCCAAGGCCACCGCGGCCAAGAAATCGAAGCGGAAGAGGGCAGCGAAAAAGGAAACGGCCGCATCAGAAGAAAGCGGGTGAGCCGCTGGTTGATGCCGGGTAGACCAAAGGTCTTTGCTGGAGCAGGATAGCCAATTGGCAGGGGCAGAGTTGCACGCATCTGCCCTTTGTCTTTGATGGGCTTGCGCAGCGGAAGCCTGCTGCGCAGGCCCTTTGATGAGGAGGAAAGGTTATGTACCACCAGCATAAAGGCGGGTGGGTTGAGGTGATCTGCGGTAGCATGTTCAGTGGCAAGACCGAGGAACTCATCCGGCGGGTGAGGCGAGCGCAGATAGCCAGGCAGAAGGTACAAGTCTTCAAGCCCGGCCTGGATGACCGCTACGCTCTGGAGAAGGTAACCTCCCACAACGGTATGGGCCTGGACGCCACCATCGTCACCGAAGCCAGGGAAATCCTCGATTGGGTGGAGCCTGACACAGCAGTGGTGGCCATAGACGAGGTACAATTCTTCGATTGGACCATCGCCGGGGTCTGCAACACCCTGGCCGAAAATGGTAAACGGGTTATTGTCACCGGGCTGGACATGGATTTCCGGGGCGAGCCCTTCGGTCCTATGCCCCTCATCATGGCTGAGGCCGAAAGGGTGGACAAACTCTCGGCCATCTGTGTCGTCTGCGGGGCACCGGCCAGCCGCACCCAGCGCCTCATTGATGGCCAACCCGCTTCCTATGATGATCCGATCATCATGGTGGGGGCCAGCGAGGTCTATGAAGCCCGCTGCCGCCACTGCCATCAGGTTCCGAAAGCACAAGAGAGTTGAGGGCAAAATCCTAGCGCCCCCCTCTTGGCCTCAATATCACCCGGCCCAGCCAGGGGTGATGGATGGTCACCGCCTGCTGCGGGCACAGTCCCTGGCAGCAGAAGCAACGGATGCATTTGATTTGTTCGTGGGAAGTGATCAGTGCGGTGGGGCGGCGGGGAGATAGCCGCTGGGGTCAACGCGCTCGCCATCAACCCGAATCTCAAAGTGGACGTGGGGGCCGGAGGAGTGGCCGGTGCTGCCCACCTCACCGATGAGCTGGCCCCGCTCCACCTTTTGCCTCACCGTCACCCAGGCGCCCTTCATGTGGCTATACAGGGACTGCACGCCCTCGCCGTGGTCGAGGATAACCGTGTAGCCGTAGCCTGTCCTGGCCCAACCGCTGTGGGTTACCGTGCCCGCCTTGGCCGCGTAGACCGGGCTGCCGTAGGGCGCTCCCAGATCCAGGGCCGCATGCTTCTCACTGTACCCCTGGGTGATCTCCCCAACCACGGGCCAGGCGAAGGGGCTGCCAAGGGAGAGATCGGGTTGGGGCCAATGCAGTTCCCGGCGGCCACCAGGAATGACCAATGTCTGACCTTCTTTCAACCGGTAGGGGGGTTGCAGGTCGTTCAAGGGATAGTCCGTGATGACAGTCGGCCTTACCCCGTAGGCCAGAGCGATGGCGTCTACCGTCTCGCCTTCCTGCACGGTGTGGTAGGCCCCTTTGACCGGCAGGATGGTCAACTCCTGGCCCACTGACAGCAGGTCGGGGTTGCGGGCCAGGTCCTCGTTGGACCAGCGCAGGGTGTCAACGTCCAGCCCGAAACGGGCAGCGATGCTCCACAGGCTGTCGCCTTCCCTCACCGTGTAGGTTATTACCTTCTGAGGGGTGGGAGTTGGGCTCGGTCGAGCCCGCCCTTCCGTCGGTTGTGAGATGGGGGTCAGGGTCGTCTGAGGCTCATCGGCGTGGGCGCTTTCCCCGGGTGACGGTTGGGCTTGAGGGGCAGAGGTCGCGCCGGGCGTGGGGCCAGTCGGAAGGTGCTGCTTCCCCCAGAGGTAAGTCCGCCCGGCCAGGCCCCCACCGACTGCGGCCGACACCAACAATATCACAATGGCGAGCTGGCGCAGAAACCGTTTGCTGCGTTGAGAGACGATCATCCACCCTTCTCACGGTCTTTTTTCCAGCAGCAGTGCTTGTATTTCTTGCCACTGCCACAGGGACAGGGATCGTTGCGCCTCACCTTCTTCTCGGCGTGCACAGGAGTTTGGGGAGCGTGCACCAGCCTGCCGTCTTCCTCTACCATGGGCATCCCACAGTCCGGGCAGAGAGGGCGTCCCTGGGCATCCTGGCCAATTCGATAGACCTGGCCTTCGTCGTCCTCCATGAGCCGTGGCTCCAGTTCCTCAGGGCTGTGCAGGGAGATCCTCCGCACCGCCCGTTTCAGAGCTGGTTCCCGTTCTATGTTGACCCCCAGTTCGCCCAGAGCCATGGCCAGGGAGGCTACGTCACTCGGCTGAAGGTCCCGTTCTTTCAGGGCAGAGCGCAGAAGTGGAATGGCTCGCTGGTCGCCCAGGAGGGCCAGGGCGCTGACCGCCAAGGTTCGCGCTCCATCCCAGTCCGTCTGCTCGAAGAAGGTCCTGAGGGCCGGATAGGCTCGCTCGTCCTCCTTGCCAATCACCCCGATCAGTCCGGCTACTTCGCCCTGCAAACCGGTGCGCCGGGACCAGCGCAGGAAGTCCAATGCCGCTGGCAGCGCTGGCGGGCCAATTTGCTCCAGAGCCTCCAGGGTAGTCTGGCGGATGATCTCTTCATACCTAGACTCGGCCAGGACTTCCATTAGATCGTCTATGGCTTCCTCGGCCCCCAGCTCGCCCAGGAGGCGCACGGCATGGATGGGAACCCAGCCTTCGCCTGACCCTTCAGTGTCGTAGAGAGCCCAGTCGTAGAGCAGGCGGCGCAAGGCCGGGACAACCGTCTCACGCTGAGAGTGGAACTGCTCCACCAGGTCTGGCGTCAGTGCCTGCTCACCCTCGTAGAGCCGCTGGCTTAGGGACTCTGTCTCAGGAGGTGTCACGGCTGCCTCGGTCGTGGGCATGGCCGGTGGTGCTTCCTCGGGCGATTCCTGTCGGCGGGCGTGCTCCTCGCTGAACTCTGCCAGAGGCCATTGGCCATCCTGGCGCAGGCTGGCGACCAGGTCGAGAGCGGCTATGGTCCAATCATACAAGGGCTCTTTCAACTCGCGGTGCCAGAGCGGCCACAGCGGCTTCCCCCGCAGGGCCAGCGCCCCAGCCTGCCCTAGCAAGCTACGGGCTTCTTCCTCGTCCTCGTCGAAGATATCCCGTGCCCTGGAGAGAAGGGCGTTTGGATCGTCGTCAAGGCTGTACCCTCCTCCGGTGTAGGCGTAAAGCACGGCCATCAATCCGTCTCCTCGCTGGCGCAAGGTCTGGCCAGCGTCCCCAGCCAGGTGCTCGTAGGCCCGCTGTACCTCTGCGGAAAACTCCGTGGCGTCCTCCTCGAAATCCAGCCCCAGCAGAGCCAGACCCATGAATGCCACGATAGCTGACGCCAAATCTGGAGGGGCGTCGAAGCTCATCTCCAGCGTGCCCCGGCCGAGAGCCATCTCCACCATATAGACATAGCTGTACGCGACTCTCTCGGCGTCAGCCCGTCTCTCGGGTGGCAGAGCTTCCAGCAACCTGGCCAACTCTTCCGGCTGAGTGAGACGTGTGATACCTTCCACCCAGGGGGGCTGCCATCGCTCCTTCTCTTCCTCCGGCACCTCAACGCCGAGCCGCTCCAGGGCATCAATTACTTCGTTCCTATCGTAGATGCCTAAATCAGGGTCCTCCAATGCTTCCTGCAACGAGGGGACGGCTCGCTCGTCGCCCAGCGCCGCCAATCCCATGACCACCAGATCACGTCCCTCCTCCCAGGTCGTCGCCTGATAGAGGTCCAGCAGCGTCTGATAGGCCTCTTCGCTCCTGTGACCGACCTCGCCCAGGGTGGGAGCGAGACTGGTTTTGAGAGTCATGTCCCGGCTGTATCGCATGGTGGCCAGTAGGGCGGGCAGGGCGGCCGTGCCAATTTCCTCCAGGGCGAAGAGGGCCCCATCGTAGAGGATGTCCATGGGCTCTGTCTCCGCCACGATGTCAATGAGCAGGGGAACTGCATTGGCGGCTTTCAGTTTGCCCAGCACGTCCATAGCGTGGATGGGGGCCCAGCCTTCTCCAGGCGAGTCCTCATTCCACAAGTCACGGTCCTCGGCGATCTCGATGAGTCGGGGGATGGCAGCTTCCTGAAGAGCGGTGATGCGCTCCTGGAGATCAGGGGGAAGGGCGTCTTCGCCCTCGAAGAGCTGGTCTATCAGATCCTCCACTTCGGCTTCTGCGGCCGTTTCGGTCATGGCTTCCTCCTCAGCCCAGACTTCCTCTTCCACGACCTCACCTGCTTCCCGCCACTGAACCCGTTCGAGGGATGGGGAATCAAGGGGAACTTGGCCTTGTACAGTGATACCGTCCACAACCATCGTCATCAGGTGGACAGGATTCTGCAGGGGTGGAGCGATCTCGTCGCGCCAACGCCACCACCAGCGATTTCCCCGCAGTCCCAACGCTGCCGCCCGACCGAGCAGGGCCACGGCTGCGGCACGATCTTTCTCCATCAGCGCCTCGGCTTCCAGGACAAGGGCATTGGGGTCAGTCTCCGGTGGGTCGGTCTCGGCCACGTAAGCGCCAAAGGTCGCCGCTATGGCCCTTCCCAGCTCACTGAGGAAGGGTCTGGCCATTTGGGCGAAGCGCTGGTACAACTCCTGTCGCTGGGGAGAGAGAACCTCCTGGCCGCTCTGAAAATCCACGTCAGCCAGGGCAGCCGCAATCTGATCCAGCGCCGCCTGGGCTTCCTCCCTAGTGGACGTGTCCAGAGTGGCTGTCAGGCCCGTCGTCACGGCCATGACATCAGCGACAAGGCCGACATAATAAGCAAGGGCCTCCTCTTCGTCGAGTTCCGTCAGCAAACCGGTTATTTCTTCATCGAACTGGGCTGGCCCCAAGGCCTCTGTTGTCATCCGCAGCAACTTTTGCCAGGTAGTTTCTTGTGTTTCCATCACCTTTACTCCTCTTTCCCCACTCAGCCGCTCGGGGATGATTTTCTCACTCCCACTGAATACACGGTGGCATTCTCCTAGCCCGCCTTCTCGTCCGGGTCCGCGGACTCTTTAAATCTCTTCAGTCGTTTGGCGATCTCTCGTTCATAGCCCAGTTCCCCTGGCTCGTAGTAACGCCGCCCTTGCAACTCGTCGGGCAGGTACTGCTGGCGCTCGTGGTGGCTGGGGTAATCGTGGGGATACTTGTACCCTTTGCCATGACCGAGAGCCTGGCCATCGCGGGAGGCGTCCTTCAGATGGTCCGGCACCTCGACTTTTCCTTCCCTCTCCACATCGGCCAGGGCCTTGAAATAGGCTCCAGCCGAGTTGCTTTTAGGCGCGGTGGCCAGGTAGATGGCCGCCTCAGCCAGGTTGTACTGAGCCTCGGGCAGGCCAACCC
>JBGVTF010000463.1:0-7079 GCA_041862415.1 Anaerolineae bacterium
AACCGAGGTCAGAGGGGAGTCCACGAAGCAGGCTCCGGCCTCTGTGGTGATCGAGGAGCCTCTGGAGATACGCATCAACGACCAGCCGATAGCCATCTTGATGCGCACCCCAGGGGCTGAGAAGGAACTGGCCGTGGGCTTTTGCCTCAGCGAAGGTCTCATCGCCGACTTGGCCGACATCGCTCTGGTCCATCACTGCGGCCAGGCTTCGCCCACAATGATGGAGGACAGTGAAGCCAGCCTGGAAGAGTCCCGTAACATGGTGAGCATCACTCTTGCCTCGCCAGCGGTTTCCCGGGACCCCCGCCTGGACGTAGTGCGTCTGGTTCGCTCCGGCTGTGGCCGGACCGACGCTGAGGAGTTGGCCAGCCAACTTGTGCCACTGGATAACGACCTGCGAGTCCAGCGCAAAATTCTGCTGAATCTGACTTCCACGATCAAGCGAGAGCAAGAGGCCTACCACGAGGCGGGCGGCATCCACGCGGCGGGCATCTTTACCAGCCACGGTGAGTTGGTGACCATACGCGAGGACATCGGCCGGCACAACGCCGTGGACAAGGCCCTAGGCCACTGCCTGATGCAAGGTATTACCCTGAAAGACAAGATCCTGGTCAGCACCGGGCGGGCCAGTTACGAGATGGTAACCAAAGCTGTACGTTTGGGACTACCGGTGGCCGCCTCCCTCTCCTCACCGACTTCCCTGGCCGTGGAATTAGCCGGGCACCTCAATTGCACTCTAATCGGATACCTGCGCGGGCAGCGGATGAGGGTTTATACCCACCCCTGGCGGCTGGAGGGATAAGCAAACATTCACCCACAAAACCATAAGGAATTGTCCATGACCCATTACAAGCTAACTTCTCTGATCTCGATCCTGATCTTCATCCCTCTCCTCTCTGCCTGCGGGGCAGACGGGATGGACACACCGTCCGGGGTTCTGGCTGCTCCCAGTGCCGAGTCGCGCCTGGGAGTAGGCGAAGCAACATCTATCCCCACGGCGCCACCCGTTCCCACCAACACATCTGTACCCCCCACACCTGTCCCCACGGAGCCTCCCGTTCCTACTGACACACCTGTACCCCCCACGCCTGTCCCCACGGAGTCACCCGTTCCCACCGACACACCTGTACCCCCTACACCTGTCCCCACGGAGCCACCCGTTCCGACCGACACACCTGTACCCCCCACACCTGTCGCGGTGCTACCGCCGCCCACCCTGCTCTACTTCTGGGCCCAATGGTGACTGGTCTGCCAACAAATGAATCCCATCGTGGATGGGTTAGGAGTCAAGTACGCCGAGCGGGTGAACATTGTGTGGCAAGACGTAGACGATCCGGCAACGCGGGAGACGGCACTTAAGCACCAGGTGCGGGCCATTCCTGCTTTTGTCCTGCTGGACGGTTCGGACCAGGTGGTGGGCTACTGGCTGGGATTGCAGCCCCCCGAGGTCTTCGAACAAGCTTTTGCCTCGCTGCTGGAGCCGTGAGGGGTTTTGATCTGGCTGCTCGATTGTATTGCATTTTACAGCCATGAGACAGACTGTTGCCAAAATGACCCTTAGCTAGTATAATAATACAGGATCGCCGTTGAGATTCTGAAAACGGACGAACAACTGGCGCAAGGTGAAGTCAAGGAGGGAGATAGGTGTCCAACGATAGGATTGTAGTTGACCCCAATGTGTGCCTGGGCGAGCCCCATATCAAAGGGACCGAGCGTCCCGTCTCTCTGATAGTGCAATTGACCGATGCCGGGATGTCGCCCGATGAGATCGTTGCCGCCTACTCAGAGTTGACAGTAGAGGACGTCGAAGCGGCTCTGGCCCATGCCAACAAAGCTTAGCAATGCCACCTCGATCAAGATTCATGGAGAGTCTTGTCTATTATGGCCCAGGCAAGCCCCTCTCATGTCCCCCCAACTTGGATAGCAGAGAAGGCAGAACTGTATAAAGTGGAGATGGTAGAATTGACAGGAGAGAAGCATTGAAATGACCCAATTCGAGCTTTTCTACAGGTTCGGTGTGGCTTTGGTGCTGGGGATACTGGTAGGGCTGGAGCGTCAGTATTCTGGCGAAGCCGAGCATCATTTTGGGGGTATCAGGACCTTCGCCTTCATCTCCCTTTTGGGCTGTGCCTCGGCCATGATCGCCACTGAGTATGCTGTCTGGTTCTTACCCCTGGCTTTCATAGGGCTAGCAGCTATGGTGCTGGCCTCCTACGTGGTTACCTCTGAAGCAGGCGATGTCGGTTTGACCACCGAAATCACTTCCCTGCTGGTCTTCATCTGTGGGGCTCTGGTTTATTGGGGATACCTGGAACTCGGCGCGGCTCTGGCAGTGATAGTGACCCTCTTCCTCTCCCTCAAAGTCAAACTCCACGCCCTGGCCGCCCGCATTTCCCAGGAGGACATCCTGGCCACCCTCAAATTTGCCATCATTACTGTCATCGTCTTGCCCCTCCTGCCCAACCGCACCTATGGTCCCCTGAACGTGCTGAATCCCTACAACACTTGGCTCATGGTTGTCTTCATCTCAGGCATCAATTTCATCGGTTACGTGCTGGTCAAGGTGCTGGGCTCTCAGCATGGCATCGGCCTGACGGGACTCCTGGGGGGCCTGGTCTCCAGCACAGCCGTGACTCTGAGCTTTTCGCACCGGAGCCAGGAGGAACCAGGCCTGGGACGTGACTTTGCCCTGGCCATCACCGTGGCCTCGACGACAATGTTCCCCCGCGTCCTGTTCGAGACTTACATCCTCAACCAGGCGTTGGTTTATCCTCTCCTCGCGCCCTTGTTGGCCGCTGCTGGTGTGGGGCTGGCTGCCTGTCTTTACCTCTGGTTCTCCAGTCGCTCCCGTGAGAGGGGCGAGGTCAGCGCTTCCAACCCTTTTGAGCTAGGGCCAGCCATCCAGTTCGGTCTGCTCTTCGCCGTCATCCTTTTCGTCTCCAAGGCCGCCCAGGTCTATCTGGGGGACGCTGGCGTCTATCTGTCGAGCGTCTTGGCCGGCCTGACCGACGTGGACGCTATCACCCTTTCCATGGCTCGCCTGGCTGGCGCTGACGTGAGCTATGCCGTGGCTGCTCGGGCCGTCACTCTGGCCGCCCTGTCAAATACCGTGGTCAAGGGAGGCATCGCCATATCGCTGGGTTCCGCCTCTTTGCGCCGCTACATCCTGCCCATCTTCGGAGCAATCCTTGTGGTGGGGGGCGGCACCGCCCTCCTGCTGGTGGGTTGAGGTAAGGGGAATGACCAAAGGCAAATCTAAGATCGAGTGGAATGCCGAGAGCATCAAGGCCCTGCGTCGGCACATGGGCCTCACTCAAAAAGAAATGTCAGAAGAACTGGGCACCCGCCAACAGACCATCAGCGAGTGGGAGACGGGGATGTACAAACCCCGAGGGGCTACCACGACTTTGCTCAGCATTATTGCCGAGCGGACCGGTTTCGTGTATCGTGTAAAGGAGGAGAAAGGACAGAGAAATTCTAAGGAGGCGGGGGATTCCGACTAATGGGAAAATTTATAATTGAGGGAGGACACTCTCTCAAGGGTGTGGTGGTGCCCAGCGGGAACAAGAACGCAGCCTTACCGATCATGGCTGCCAGTTTGTTGACCGATGCCAAAATAGTGGTGAGGAATGTACCGCGCATCAGGGACGTGGAGACCATGCTCCAGATCCTGGCTGACTTGGGTGTGGATGTCGAGGAGACGGGCGACCACGAGTGGACGCTCCAGGCCAGGGAGGTGAAACACACTGAGTTAGATCCTGATCTGTGCAGCCAGGTCAGGGCTTCGATCCTCCTGGTCGGACCGATGCTGGCCCGCTGTGGTCGCGTCAAGCTGCCGCCCCCTGGTGGCGACGTCATCGGCCGGCGGCGGGTGGACACCCATTTGATGGCCCTGTCAGCCCTGGGTGCTGAAATAGATAGCGACGGCGGCTACAGTATGAGAGCCGAGAGATTGCGTGGCCAGGACATCTTCTTGGACGAGGCCAGCGTGACAGGTACGGAGAACGCTTTGATGGCCGCCTGCCTGGCCAAGGGCCCGACGGTCATCCGCAACGCTGCCTCGGAGCCCCACGTGCAGGCCCTGGCCCATTTTTTGAACAGCCTGGGGGCGCAGATTGAGGGCATCGGCAGCAATGCCCTGACCGTCCACGGGGTAGCAAAGCTCCACGGCGGAGACTGCGAAATCGCCTCAGATCATATCGAAGTCGGCAGCTTTATTGGTCTGGCGGCAGTGACCGGGGGTGAGTTGCTCATCAAGAACGCCGTTCCAGAGCACCTGCGCATGATCTGTCTGGTCTTCGAGCGCCTGGGGGTAAAGGTCGAGGTCCGGGGCCAGGACGTTTACGTACCCAGCGAGCAAAGTCTGTGCGTCGTGCCAGACGTCCACGGAGCAGTGCCCAAGATTGACGATGCCCCCTGGCCAGCCTTCCCGGCTGACATGATGAGTGTAGCCCTGGTGGTGGCTACTCAGGCGGAGGGAACCGTTCTCATCCACGAGAAGATGTTTGAGAGCCGATTGTACTTCGTGGACAAGCTGATCTCCATGGGAGCCAAGATCATCCTCTGTGATCCCCATCGGGCCGTGGTGGTGGGGCCATCCCAATTGCACGGCGAGCGGATGGAGAGCCCCGACATCCGGGCTGGTATGGCTCTGGTTGTCGCTGGCCTGTGCGCCAGAGGCCAGAGCGTCATCCGCAACATCGGCCAGATAGACCGAGGCTACGAGAGAATTGAAGAGAAACTGCAAGCTTTGGGGGCTAAAATCGAGAGGTTAGGAGATTAGACAAAGGAGAACGATAAATAAATATGGCACACCGTGACCTTCCTATTCCACCCCACTTCGACCCGGACAAAGTTGGTGAAGTCTGGAAAGTTCTCTACCAGGAACGGGCTGAGGAAGCCGAGAAGTGGGCTAAGCAACATCACATACAGCCCGCGGCCAATGACAGATCTAAAATCTGTCTGGTGGCAGTAGACGTGCAAAATACGTTTTGTATTCCTGGCTTTGAATTGTTTGTTGGTGGACGTTCCGGGACAGGAGCGGTTGACGACAATCGAAGGCTGTGTGAATTCATCTACCGGAACCTGGGGGTGATTACTCAGATTTTTCCCACGATGGACACGCACCAGGCGATGCAGATTTTCCATTCCGTATTTTGGGTCAACAATAGAGGCGAACATGCAGCAGCCTTCACGCTCATTTCGGAAGATGATATAGGAAAAGGTCGGTGGAAGTTTAATCCTGTACTTTGTCACAGTCTTGAGATTGATGAAGACTACGCGCAGCGCCATCTTCTAAACTATACGAAGACATTGAAAGAAGGCGGTAAATATGATCTGACCATATGGCCATATCATGTTATGTTAGGAAGCATTGGCCATGCACTTGTCTCGGCTGTTGAGGAAGCCATCTTCTTCCACAGCATGGCACGGTATAGTCAGCCCACTTTTCAAGTCAAAGGAGACAATCCGCTTACCGAGCATTATTCAGTCCTCGGCCCAGAGGTGTTGAAGGGGCCGGACGGAGAGTCGATTGCCCAGAAAAATGTCAAATTTATAGAGACGCTCCTGCAATTCGATGCAGTCATTATCGCTGGACAGGCTAAGAGTCACTGTGTTGCCTGGACAATTGATGATCTACTGGAAGACATTTTCGTCCGGGATAAGAAGTTGGCCGAGAAAGTGTACCTTCTGGAAGATTGCACCTCTCCGGTCGTTGTACCCGGAGTTATGGACTATACGGATGAAGCGTATGCAGCATTCCAGAGATTTGCTGACGCGGGAATGCATGTTGTCCGTTCAACCGATCCCCTCGAGAGTTGGCCTGGCATCAGGCTTTGAGAGGATAGACTGACAGTCTGCCAGAGAAAGCTCCCGTTGACCGGTACACACCTGGCTATCTCAATCCCTTGAGGAGAAACGCACTGATGCCCCAGAAGACTGACCATTTGATCCATCTCGCCCTCTCCGAAGACCGGGCCGACATTTACTTCGCCCGCACCCAGACTGTGCTGGAAAAAGAGGGCCTGAACCCCGTGGTGACCATGGAAATCTTTCCCAATCGCGATGGGCTCATCTGCGGGATGAAGGAAGTGCTGAACCTCCTTAGAACGGTATTGCCCTCGACAGCCGAGGTCTGGGCACTGGACGAAGGCGAGCCCATGCAGGCCAAGGAAATCGTGTTGCGTATCACTGCCCCTTATCAGAGCTTTGGCCTCTATGAGACGGCCATCCTGGGCATCCTGGCCCATGAGAGCGGCTGGGCCACAGCAGCACGAGAATGTGCCGAAGCAGCCGAGGGCATCCCCATCATCAGCTTTGGAGCTCGCCACGTTCACCCCGACGTCTCGGCCAGGATGGAATACGCAGCCGTCGTGGGTGGCTGTGTGGGCTGCGCTACCCCGGCCGGGGCCGAGTTGGCTGGCCTGAGTCCTTCCGGCACCATTCCCCACACCATGATCCTCATCTTTGGCGATACCGTGGAGGCGACGCTGGCCTTTGACCGCCACATGCCGCCCGAGGTGAACCGCATCGCCCTGGTAGACACTTTCAAAGACGAAGCTGAGGAGAGTCTGCGGGTGGCGGATGCCCTGGGCCAACGGCTGTGGGGTGTGCGGTTGGACACCCCGGCCGAGCGAGGCCGCGTCACTCCCGACCTGGTGAGGGAAGTGCGGGCTCGCCTGGATCAGGCCGGTTACCAGCACGTTAAAATCGCGGTCAGCGGCGGCATTGACCCTCCTCGCATCCGCCTCTTTCGAGAGCGGGGGGCTCCTATTGATGCTTTCGGCATCGGCAGCGCCATCTCTGGCGCTCCACCCATTGACTTCACCGGTGACATCAAGGCCATAGAGGGCAAGCCTATAGCCAAGCGAGGCCGCATTCCAGGCATTACCCCTAATCCGAGGTTGAAGAGGGCGGCATTGACCTGACGCATCAAAAAGAGCCGAGGGACAACCTCGGCTCTTCAATTTCACTGCCGGTTAAATGGTAGGTCCATTTACGCCGAGCTGTACTAATTATGATCCTTCAAGATAAGGGGCATATAAATCTGGCTCAAGCCACTGGAGTCGGTGCCGGTG
>JBGVTF010000464.1:0-3047 GCA_041862415.1 Anaerolineae bacterium
GGGGCTAGAGATGACCGAGCAACCCGAGTACCCCGACTTTGCCTGGCGCGAGGTCATCGTCAACGCCATCGCGCACCGTGATTACAGCATTACCGGCACGGCCATCCAGGTGCGCATGTTCGACGACCGGCTGGAGATAGAGAGCCCCGGCGGGCTGCCGGGCATTGTGACCGTGGAGAACATTCGCCGCCGCCACTTTTCTCGCAACCCGCACATTGTCGGCGTGCTCAAGACCTGGCGCTACATGGAGGAACTGGGCTTTGGGGTGGACCGCGTCTTTCGCGAGATGAAGGCTGCTGGCGCGCCGCCACCCCTCATCGCGGATGACGGCGGCGTAGTGACCGTAACGCTGTACGCTTTCAAGCCGGTGAGCCCAACGAATGCAGCCCGTCTGGGGCTCAACGAACGGCAGGCCAGAGCATTGGTCATTCTGGCGGAGAGAGGACAAATCACCAACCGGGAGTACCGGGAGTTGTTCAATGTGTCGCACACCACGGCGGCTGCCGATTTACGTGATCTGGTTGCCAAAGGCCTGATTGAACAAGCAGGGATCGGTCGCGGCACTTATTATCATCCAGCCCACGATCTGACTTGATGAAAACTTGATGAAAACTTGATGAATTGGAGTGAGTCTGTGAAAAAAGGAGCTCATCCTGGCCATCCCCGTGGGCCCGCCCGACACCGTCAAGCAGTTGGGCAAAGAGGCCGACCGGGTGATCTGCCTGAGCACCCCGCGCCCCTTCTGGGCCGTGGGCGCTTTCTAGGCCGTCTTTGACCAGACGTCGGATGAGGAGGTGTAACGGCTTTTGGAAGCTTCGCCGTGAGGGAAACGCACGATCTTCTCCGTTGGGAGGAGCGCCTTGCCATTGCCGCTACTGTTAAATCGTGGTAAAATATCCTCTGGAGGAAAAAGAGAGCATGTCTGTAATATTTCAGACCCACGACACGAATCGGGGCCAGGTGCGTATAGACATTCGCATTATGGCTGAACTTAACGTCTCAGCCTTCATGGCCCGACAGAAAGTAACGGGCTATGTGCTCGACCGGGTGAGTGATCATATGGCTGGCGATGAGCCCAGCCTGGTAGTAGATGGTGAACGCTTCCTATGGCGTGTACCAGTCTACCTGGCCGTGCTGCCGCAGGGACGGCTGGGCCAGGTGGGAACCATTGATGTGGACGCCCAAACCGGCCAACTGCTGGTGACCAACAGGCTCATCGAGGAGATGCAGCGCAATGCCCGGGAACTTGTTGAACGTCCCTCTGCGTAAGATGTCACAAACGGCCGATTGTCTGGCGGCTTGCGCAGCAATGGTTCTTGACTACATCAGGCATCCAGTCAACTATACCGACCTACTCCGCCTGCTCAAAGTCAGCCCCCTTGGTACACCGGCAGGCCGCAGCGACCAACCCATCATTGCTTTGGTGCGCACGCGAGAGTTGCCCTACTGGCAAGGATTTGACACCTATCACTCGGTCGTTGTCGTAGGCTACGACGAAGCACAAATCTACGTCAATGATCCCCACTTTGACGACGCCCCGCAGTCGGTAGCCATAGACGACTTTCTGCTCGCCTAGCTGGAGATGAGCAATCGCTATGCTGTCCTCTCTCGGTAGCCAACCAGCCAACTCTGGCCTTTTCCCCCTGGCCATCCCCGTGGGCCCGCCCGACACCGTCAAGCAGCTTGGCAAAGAAGCCGACCGGGTGATCTGCCTGAGCACCCCGCGCCTCTTCTGGGCCGTGGGCGCTTTCTAGGCCGCCTTTGACCAGACGTCGGATGAGGAGGTGAAACGGCTTTTGGGGGCTTCACCGTGAGGGGAACGCACGATTTTCTCCGTCGGAAGGAGCGTCTTGCCATTGCCGATTTGCTGCCTCGCCCCTTATCCCTTTATCTCCTATTGCACTTTCCAACGATGCATGATATAATTGGCTAGGCCATAGATTCCCCCTCATCCCATCAAGAGCGACGGGACCCAGCGAGCAAACAAAAAAGGGACCAACCGCATTCAGGGCGCGGTAGGCCCTTCATTATGCCTCCTTCCTGCTATGACCAGGAAGGCCAGGCTCTGACTCACTATACCAGAGAGCCGCTTTCTGTGTCAAGCAGGAAAGCGGCTTTTCTACTGTGCTGGGCCGACAATGCCGAGTGAATCGGTCAAAGGTCAAGGATTGATGTCCGTAATGAGGCAGTAAGGAACGTGGTCGCCCAGGAATTGATCGCAAAAGGCAAAAAGCAAGGCTTTGTGACATATGAGGAGGTCATTGCCCTCTTTCCTGATGTAGATGAACATCTCGACGAAATCGACGGTTTGTGCCTAACACTTATAAACTTGGGCGTCGAGATCGTTACGGCGGCTTCGGTCGAGGAAATGCTTAAAGTCATCGAACCAGAGCCGGAGCCCGTTCATGTCCCTCCACCGCAATGTCTAGAGTCAATAGAAGATCTGTATGATCTATATATGGTTGAGATTCGCCAGATCAGTTTACTTTCAGCAGAAGACGAGGTGAAACTAGCCAAGCTAATTCGGCGGGGGGAGAGAGCACGTATTCGCTTGAAAAGCGAAGCTCTGCCTGCCTCAGATAGAGCTCGGCTACGTGAGGAAATTCGACAGGGGAATGAAGCTCGACAGCGTTTCGTTGAAGCCAACTTGCGACTTGTAGCCCACATCGCTTGGCGTTATCGTGATCAGGACTTACCAATGCTTGATCTCATTCAGGAGGGTAATATTGGGCTTTTCAAAGCCATTGATAAGTTTGACTATCGCCTCGGCTACAAATTCTCTACATACGCAACGTGGTGGATTCGCCAGGCCATTGCGCGAGCTCTTGCGGATCAGAGCAATACCATTCGTCTGCCCGTTCACGTGCAAGAGAGTCTTGCAAAGGTGAAACGGACTGCAGAGGAACTGAAGATTCAGTTGGGTAGGGAGCCGACAATAGAACAAATCGCACAACACTGTGGAATGTCACCAAAGAAGGGAAGCTATCTTCTCGAGGAGTTACCTCAAGTATGCTCCTTGGATTCGCTTCTTTGCTGTTCGAACTTTC
>JBGVTF010000465.1:0-8949 GCA_041862415.1 Anaerolineae bacterium
TACGAGATGGTCACAGGCCGTGTCCCCTTCGATGCGGACACCCCTTATGCCATCATCATGAAACACATCAACGATCCACTGCCTTTGCCCCGTCAGGTGTACCCTCAATTGTCGGAATCCGTCGAGCGGGTGATCCTCAAGGCCCTGAGCAAGAATCCCGATGACCGCTATCAGTCCGCTGGCGAGATGGCCCGGGCCTTGCAGCAAGCTCTTGTTGCCCCGGCAGTTCCCATCGTCTCGGAGGTACCGGCCCGACCGGTTGTCAGGCCTCAGCAAGCCAGAGCTGCCGCTCCTGTGGTGACCGTCCCCGTCGCCGAAAAGCGTCGTTTTCCCCTGGTGCCACTTCTCGTCGGCGGAGGGTTCCTTCTCCTTGTTGCGCTGGCAGCCATAGGAGGCTTCTTTGCTCTCAGGTCATCTCGCCGCGCTACACCTACGATCCCCGCACAGGCCCTGGCCACTCCGGTGCCTTCACCTACCTTAGTGCCCACGGACACGCCTGTGCCCACCGATACGCCCACACCGGCGCCGACGGACACACCCTATCCAACCTATACACTCTACCCGACCTACACGCCTCTGCCGACGGATACACCCACACCGGCGCCCACGCTGACACCCATCGTCATGGTCGTCACGCCCACGCCGCTGCCAGCCACACCAACGCCAGCAGAGGCAGAGGACACGCCTACGCCTGTGCCTGCCCCTCTGTCAGGACTCAGAGGCCAGATCCTTTTCACCGTCTATAACGAGTTTCACAATCCGTCTACCTATGACCTTTACATCGCCAACATTGACGGCAGCGACCGACGGCTTCTTTACGAACAGACACGCCAACCCGATTTCCGCGCCGATGGGAAAGCAATTGTGGCCAACGGCGAGGGCGGTGGTTGGAACAGCCTGGTGGTGATGAACGCCGACGGGAGCAACCGACGCCACATCACCAACCACCCTGAGGACAAACAGCCCAATTGGTCGCCCAATGGAATGAAGGTCGTTCACTCCTCCCAACAGGCGGGATTCATCCGCGCAGGGCATGATGAACCCGATTGGAATATCTTCATTCAGGACGATGCCTTGCGTCAGACCGAAGCGCGGGCGTTCCAAATTGGCGGCCAGCCAGTGATAGGCCGGTACCCAACCTGGCTGCCCGATGGCCGCATTGCCTGGAACGGCTGTCAAGGCTGGGCTGGCAAACCCAGCGCTTGCGGTCTCTTCGCTGGCTGGGAGGATGGAACGGGCGCGACTCAGCTCACGACCGCCGGCAACGACCTGGCCGTGGACGGCTACGGCAAGGAAATTGTCTTCATGTGCGACCAGCGGGACGGCAATTGGGAGATCTACAAAGCCAACAACGTCGGGGGCGGCATCACCCGTCTGACGAACAACCCGGCCATTGATGGTTTGCCCACCTGGTCTCCCGATGGCAAGCAGATCGCCTTCCTGTCAACCCGAGACGGCCAATGGGCCATCTGGGTCATGAACGCCGACGGCAGCAACCAACGGCAACTCTTCGACTTGCCGGGGCCTATGGGGCCAGACTGGCCCGAGGAACGCATCTCCTGGTGGGCACCATAGTACCGGCCCACAACTGACGGAGCAGACATCCCAACCCGGCTAGACCGCAAGAATGTGGGCGGGACTTTGGGCAAGATGGCATCTTGCTCTACAATCTACAGTGGTGCGCCATACCTTGCAAGCCCAGACAAAAGCCCGCCAAAGGGTGTCGCGTGCCGCCAGCTTCTCTCAGGGCAAGCGGGGCAGGCAATCAGGATGGCTTTACCACCCAATTGTAGCGACGCTGGCGAGAGTTAACAAATACTTAACAGATAGGCTGGGTGGTCTCGCCTTGGCGGGCAGGACGTCCAGCCTGCTGATGAATTCTGAAGAAGGCAGGAGCAGAGAAACCATGAAATGTCTACACTGTGGCGCTGAGCTGATGCCAGATGACGACTGTTGTGCTCAATGCGGGACGATGGTATCTTTATCAGTTTCAGTCGCCTTGGCCGAAGAGGAGACGGACTCAAAGGAGATGTCGAAGCAGGACACTTTGATCCAGAAGCTCAAAGGGGTGCCTCCCCTCGACGACTCCCTGAGCAGCACCCTTATTCAAATTCCCCGCCTTCCTCGTCTGGTTATGACCGCGGGCACGGCAGAGGGACGGGAGTTCAGGTTGAGGGCCAGAGCCACTCTGGGCCGGGCACCAGATAATGACATCATCTTGGAAGATCCCAAGGTCTCCCGTCACCACGCCGTCATCGCCTTAACTGAGGAACGCTATAGCATCACCGACCTGGAGAGCGCGAACGGGACCTTTGTTAACGGCCTCAGGATACGCGAATCCCATCCCTTGACAGCAAAGGATGTAATCTCTCTCGGCGACACGGAGCTGACCTTTTATGAAGTTCCCCCGTCGGCCAAAACCGCGATCACCCAACCCTCTGCCCAACCGGTGCCCAAGTTCATGGAAAAGGTTCCAAGCTGGGCCTGGATGGCCGGCGCCGCTGTGCTTATCATTTGCCTGGTGGTAGTTGGTGCCACGGCTATCTTGAGAGGATGGGCCCTGCCAGAGGGAAGACCCGCCTGGCAAGATACACCCGCGGCTCTTGCCAAGGTGACCCTCATCTATTCTGATGACTTCAACGACTCGGAAACAGGGTGGGGCGAGGTCTTTGAACCGGATACCGTCAGGCAGTATGGGGGCAGCCGGTATCACATCATAGCCAAAGAGATCAACACCCTCACCTGGAGCAAATCGGGCCGAAACTTTACCGATTTTGTGCTGGTGGTGGATGCGACCCAGGACCAGGGCCCTAGCAACAACAGCTACGGCGTATTGTTCCGCAGCGAAGATGACGAGCATTTCTACCGCTTCGGCATCTCCGGTGATGGATTCTATTACCTGGATAAACTCGTCGGTGACGACTGGGGGGCCATCACTGATTGGACGGAGTCGCCCTACATCAACCGCGGCCAGGCCAGCAACCGTCTGAAGATCACCTGTGCCGGGGCACAAATCACCCTCCATGTGAATGACCAACATCTGATTACCGTCACCGACGATTCCTACGATCATGGCGATATAGGGCTCTTCGCTGCCAGCTTTGCAGAGCCCAACGTTCACATCACCTTTGACAATCTGAAGATCTGGGCTGCCAAAGGGACCTTGGCCGTACCACCCACACCTGCTCCCAGTCCGACAGGCGGGTCATCCGGGCCATAATTGCTTCAACCCCAGTCCAGCGTTAGTTACCGCTGAAGAGGAAAGGGCACTGTAAATGATAGGGAAAACCATCAAAGGTAGATACAAAATCTACGACGAAGTGGGGGAAGGTGCAGCCGGCAGTGTCTACGTGGCTCGCGATCAAGAGGAGGCAAGGATAGTCGCCGTCAAGGTCGTTCACTCGCACCTGACCAAAGATGGCCAGTTCATGGAACGTTTCCAGCGAGAGGCAAACATCCTGGCCGAGTTAAAAGAATTGGAGTCCCCTCATATAGCCAGGCTTTACGAGTTTGGCGAGGAGGACGACATGGTCTACATCGTCACAGAATTTGTGGAGGGCAGGACCCTGTCCGAAATCCTTGCTGCCAGAGGGACTCTAGAGGTTGACGAAGCCCTGGTCGTTGCCCGCCAGGTAGCCGAGTGCCTGGAAGTCACCCGCCGAAAGAACATCGTCCACCGGGACCTTAAACCTGCCAACCTGATGATTACCCCTGAGGGTACAGTGAAGGTCATGGATTTCGGTATAGCCCGCAGCCTGCTGCACACCGGCCTGACCTCAACAGGAGTATTAGGCACGCCCTACTACATATCTCCAGAGCAGGCAGAGGGACGAAAGGACCTGGACTCCCGCACTGACATGTATTCCCTGGGAGTGTGCCTCTATCAGATGCTGACCGGCGAACTGCCCTACACAGGCGAGTCCCCTATGGAACTGATCTTGCAGCATGTTGAAGCTCCTATCCCTTCGGTGAGGGACAAGCGACCAGACGCATCTCCATCTGCGGATGAAATCGTGCGCAAGTGCATGGCAAAGAAGGTTGAAGACCGCTACGATACCCCTGTTGATCTGATAGCGGCCATTGACCAGGCGCTGAAGGGCGAAGTAGCAGAGGCAATCGCCAAGCCTCCAGTTCCCTCTAAGACAAGTCCACCGGCGTTCAGAGAGGACTTGGCAGAGACACCAGTGTCTCCACTGAGCTACCCCAGAAGGAAGCGCCGTTGGCTGCCCACTGCCCTGGGAATCGCCAGTGTGATACTTGTGGCCGCCGCTTGCATTGCGGCTGGTGTCGTCCTTTTCGGACTCTTTCAGGAAGAGACGCCCACCGTCCCGGCCATAGCCTTGCCGACAGCATCACCAACCACTTCACCCCTTACGGCTACATCAACGCCTTTGACCAAAGCTGCATCCCCTGCAGCCGCACTAACACCCGCTGCGAGCGTTGAGCTGTCCTCTACGCCCACCCCTACAGAGGTGGCCTCTGTGCCTCCCACAGACACGCCTACGTCCACCAATACTCCCGTACCACCCTCTCCCAAGCCACCCCCTACTGCCGCCACGGTGGGGAGGATAGCCTACACCATCGGCCTGGAGGATCAAAGAAGGTACCAGATAGGGATCATGAACGCCGATGGCAGCGGCCAGACAGTATTGCCTTCCATATACATAAGCTCGCCCTCTTTCTCCCCGGACGGCAAGCGTATCGCCTTCTACGCCTGGGAAGGGTGGCCTCAGGGCAACGGACTGTGGACCCTGAAAGTTGACGGTACCGATCCGCACTTGGTGCTCCGCGATGGAGAGGCCAGGTCCCCCCACTGGTCCCCCGACGGCAAACTCATTGCCTATGACGCACGGAACAGCGTACACGTCATATCCGCCCAGGGAGGGGACCCTCATAAGCTGGCCGACGCCAGTATACAGCCTAGTTGGTCTCCAGACAGCCAGCGCCTGGTCTTCAAGGGCTGCGATGGACCCGCCTGTGGATTATACCTCATCAACATCGACGGCGGCGGTAAGACTCGACTGACCACTGTAGCCGACGATACCGTACCAGCCTGGTCTCCTGATGGGGAAAAAGTGGCCTTCGCCTGCAAAGCAAGCGGGGAAACCTGGGACATCTGTACAGTTAATATAGACGGATCGGACCGCAAGAGCCTGACGGCCAACAACCCTGAGAACGATGTCAACCCCGCCTGGCTGCCCGACTCCAGCGGCATCGTTTTCATCTCTGCGCGCCAGGGCAAATGGGAAATTTGGGTCATGAACGCTGACGGCAGCGGTCAGCAGAAGCTCACGGACGCGGCCGTGCCCCCTGATTGGGGAGTGGTATCATTGGACACGACCCCCTGAAATCAGAACCATTCATCGCGCAAGCGGATCAGAGTCCCGTCGTCTCGCAAGGCCAGCAGAGCCGCGTTAAGAGCCGATAGCAGTTCGGTACTGGTGGGCCCCACGGCGATGACGTAGGACTCGTCAGTCACCGGCTCGCCCACAATCTTTACTGCCCCCTCGTGCTTGATGAAGTGATGAGCCGAGACCGCGTCAACCAGGACAGCTTCCACTTCGCCGTTCTTTAACCCCCACAATGTATCTAAAGGAGTGGGATAGGGATGCAAGGTCAAACCGTCCAGCCGCTTGACCAGGCGTCTCCCCTGGGCATCACTGTCTGAGCCCCATTCGACCCCCAGCGTCCTGCTGCTCAAATCATCCACTGACTCGATCCCGGTCTCGCCTTCCTCCACCACCAGCACCAGACCGGCGTTGAAATAAGACACAGTGTATAACACATCTTGGGTCCTGAGAGGATCGTAGGGCAAGGCGGAGATGACGGCATCTACTTTCTTGGCGATGAGGGCGTCGTACAGGCCATCGAAGCCGATGCTAGCGAATTGCACTTCCAGGTCCAGTCGCCGCCCGATTTCCCGTGCCAGTTCCACGTCGTAGCCACGCAATTCCCCTGTAGTCTCATCAACTTCCTCGAAGGGTGGATAGCTGGCGTCCATCCCCACCCGCAGCACCCCGGTCTGCTGGATGACAGCCCAGGTGTGGTCCTTCTCCTCCTCCCGGCCCAGCCAGTACCAAACTCCCAAACCGACTACACTCAGTCCGATCACCAGGAGCAATAGGATGTGCCTGACGTGAATCTTTCCTCGCATCCCGCTACCTCTCCCCCCGCGCATACTTTTGCACTTCCCAATAAATCGGCTTGGGCGTGAAATCAACGGCCACGAACGTATAATAGTCCTGATAAGTGCGGGCTAGACGGGGATAGCGAAAGGCCCAGAAGACAACGCCCTCACACCAATCCCACTCTTCAAGGACCTTCTCGTAGGCATGGATGGTGTACTCGATGCGCTGACCGGGGCGCACGGCCTTGGTCCAGCGGGGATGGTCGTTCCACCCACCTTCGGTGATGATGCATTTCTTGTCGCCGTCGCCGTTGTGTACCATCACCTGGCGCAAGAGCTCCGCCCGGGCAAAGTTCACCTCGTCCGCTGCTGCCGGGTCATCGGGGGGAAACTTCCAGCCATAGGCGTGGATGGCTAACACATCGAAGTGATCTTTGGCCCCTGCGTCATACATACGCTGCAAGAAGACTGGGTCATCCATGCCCCACTCGCTGCCTTCCGGGGCCAGGGTCGGAGCCAGTGCTCCGGCCAGGATTTGCACCTCAGGGTCGGCCTGTTTGGCCTGGATGTAGGCAAAGCGCAAAAGCTCAGTGTAGTGTTCAGGGCTGGCAGGTTGATAGCCCCACTCCAGGCTGATGTTGGGTTCGTTCCAGATGATGACGTGTTTGATGCGCCCCCGAAAGTGAGACACAAAAGCGTAGACAAAGTCGCCAAAGTCATCGAAAGAGGCCCTCTGAAGGTAAGCGACCGTCGAGCCCTTGGGACGAGCCCACTCGGGCACAAAGCCCAGGCGGGCGATGACCGTCAGCCCCTGCCTGCGGGCGTGGTCAACTACGATGTCAGCGTGCTCCCAGTTGAAATGGCCCTTCTGCGGCTCGTAGTAGGCCCAGGGGAAATACTCTACAATCCAGGGCGCGCCCATCTCCCGCACCATTTCAAGAGTGCGCTTGATCTTCCACTCCTCGACCTCGTCCGTCAGGCGAGTGTGGACACCCATCTTGGGGTTGACGGTTTCTACATGCTGCTGTGGCCCCAGAACGACGATGGGCTTGGGGGGCACCCCCAGCAGCCCAAAGAGGAGAACCGCCGCAGCCAGCCTTATGATGTTCTCCGGCTTACACAGTTTCCTTAGCCGTTCCATGCTCCATCCCATAGTGGTCAAAGCGACGGACGGTATTATAGCTTAGCTCAGAGAAGGTGTCAACAAAAGCCGAGAGCCTCCAGCTTGGTGGCTTCGGGCTCTCAACAAATTGAGTGACAAAAGACAAGGGGTAAAAGATACAGGGCCTTGTCACTTGTGTCTGTAAGGATAAGAGCAGACGAGTTTGCCTTGAGGGCTACATATAAGGTATAATGAGCTATGCTCATTTCTTCTGATTCCAGGGTGGCTATGCTGATCATGACGGGCTCTGGCGAAGGAAGCGAAGTAGAGCGCATGGTAAACCAGGCCCGCCAGGCCATCACCCTCGATACCATTGACAAAGCCCTGACGGTCGAGGCCATTGACCGCATCATCGTCTCCACCAACTCTCGCTCTCTAGCCGAAGAGTTGAGAGACAAGGCAGTCTACGTTGAGTTGGATGCCCCGGGCGAGGAGTTCCACTTCGGACACCAGTTGTTGGCCCTGATTGACAAATACGAGATCGAGAAGCTGTTCTACATGGGAGGGGGGAGCGGGCCTCTCCTCTCCGCTGAAGAAATGGACCACATTGCCGAAAGCCTCCTCTCCACTGACCGACTGCTCATCGCCAACAACTTTTACTCTACCGATTTCGCTGCCTTTACCCCGGCTTCCATCCTAGAGGACGCCGATCCGCCCGCTTTCGACAACGACCTGGGGTGGCTGCTGGGCGAAACCCTGGGTCTGCCCATCCGCGAATTGCCCCGCACGGCGGCCACCCAACTGGACGTGGATACCCCCATTGATCTGATGACCCTCAAATTGCATCCAGCGGCAGGCCGACACGTGCGGCAGTATCTGGAGAGGCTCGACCTTGACATTTCCCACCTGGAGGAGGCGATCAAGTTTTTCACCGACCGGGAGGCCATGATCGTGGTGGCGGGACGGGTATCGGCCGCCACCTGGACCTATCTGGAGTCGGAGACCGCCTGTCAGGTGCGCCTGTTCGCTGAGGAGCGAGGTATGAGGGCCAGTGGACGCCAGTCGCGGGGTGAGGTACGCTCCCTGTTAGGCTTCCACCTGGACGAGGTGGGCGACGAGAGGTTTTTCGCCACTTTGAGCACTCTAGGCCAGGCCGCTTTCATAGACAGCCGGATCATCTTCGCCCACAAGGGGCTGTGGCCCCCGGCCGCCGACCGCTTCTATTCCGATCTGCGCCAGCCGGAAAAGATCGCCGACCCCTTCGTGAAGCACTTTACCGAGGCGGCTATACAAGCGCCCATTCCAGTGGTATTGGGTGGTCATTCCCTGGTCGCTGGCGGGCTCTACGCCCTCATCGAGGCCGCCTGGACCAGAGGCAAAGACTTGCCAAGACACATCGTCCCTCACCCCAGAATCTGACAGGCCAAACCATGCTTGGGAGTAGCAGAACTTGTTGTGCGTTGCTCGCGTTGCAAAACTCGTTTCACTACTCCGATTTTGTGCAGCAGGTGAACAAATTATACCAGGGAGGTTCACAGGATGACAAACTACAAATTAATGATTCCCGGCCCGGTGGATGTGGAAGATGAAGTACTGAGCGAGATGGCCTCGCCTGTTCGGGCCCACTACGGCGATGAATGGATGAAAGTCTATCTGGAGACCGTTGACTGTCTCAAGCGGGTTTTCCAGACGGAGAACGACCTCTTCATCGTGGGAGGGC
>JBGVTF010000466.1:0-11931 GCA_041862415.1 Anaerolineae bacterium
CTGCCACAGGCGACACAGGCTCACCGTCGCCCGCAGCTCCCACGACTTTGCCTGCTGGCGACGGGCCACCTCGATGGCCTTGTGGAAGCTGGCTTCGGCTTCAGCATCATCGCCCTGCATCAGCAGCAGCTCTCCTTTGAGCCGACGCAGTTCCGCTTCGTAGTAGCGCTCGCTGATTTTCTCCACCAGGGCCAGAGCTTCGGTCAGCACGCTCAACCCCTCCTCGGCCTGCCCGGCCTTCCCATATGCCTCGGCCAGCCAGGCAAGCATCCGTGAGCGCTGCAGCTCTGCGCCTGTAGCCTGAACGGCAGCGAAGCCCTGGCGCATCTGCGCTATCCCCTCTTCAACCTGCCCCTCCTCAGTTTGCGCCAAACCCAGGTAGATAGTTCCCTCTGCTTGAAAAAGCACAAACCCTTTCTCAATAGAAAGTTGCATCAACGCCACATTCTGCTCTTGGGCTGCCTGGCCTTCACGGCGGAATTGATGGAACAACACACCTGCAATGCACTGGGCAAAGCCCAAGGTAAAGGGATGATCCAGCTCTTGAGCTAGAGCAAGTGCCTCTTGGCTGCGCTTCAGGGCCTGATCCGGGTAGCCAAGCAACCACAGGGCCCAGGCCGACCAGGATAGGCAGGATACTCCGGGGTCCTGGCCGTAGAGGAACGACAGGAAACGGTGCTGCTGGAGGTCGTAGAAGTCAATCATCTGCTTCAGGTGGTTTTGGGCCGAGGCCAACTCTCCAAGATGAAGTAAGGGCCATCCCAGCGCCCAGTGTGCCAGCGCTACGAGCAGTGGGTCCTCGACCCGCTGGGCCAGGCTGAGAAGCTGCTCCCCAATCTCGTTCGCCGTCCGGTATTCCGCCCGCACGCCATAAAAGCTCGTCAGTAACCACAGCACCGGGAAGAGCTGCGGCGTCTCCTCCACCTGCTGACACAGCTCGCGCGCCCGGGCGTAGGTGCGGCCCACTTCTGGGGCCGCATAGCCCTTGATGGCTTGTAGCGGCGCGGCCAGGGCGAGCTGCAGCGCGAGTTCTTGCTGGGCGCGCTCAGGGCTGTCCGGCAGGGTCTCGAGCAATGCCAGCCCCTGGGTGAAATGCGCGATGGCCTCCTCGTTGGCGGACAGCCGCACGGCTCTATCTCCTGCCTGGCGCAAATAGCCTATCGCCTTGGCCGCCATCCCCGCTTCCTGGAAATGCCACGCCAACTGCCCAGCAATCGCTGCCATTGCCTCCATCTGGTCTTCATACAACGCCTCCAGCGTGTTTCCAACAGCCTCGTGCAGGTGCGTCCGTTCCACCTGGTCCAGGTTGCTATATAGGTATTTCTGGAAGAGGATGTGCCGGAAGCGGTAGTGGGACAGGCGCTGGCCGTCCATCCGCAGGATGCCCTGAGCGCGTACCAGGCGATGCCTCCTGTCCAACTCGTCGCTCAAGTGCTCCACCATCTCCCGCTCGTCGGCTGCCCGTACTCGGGCCACCACCTCGGCGGTGAATGTCTCGCCCTCCACGCTGGCCGCCCGCAGGGCACCCTGCAACGGTTGGGCCAGACGGCCGATGCGCTCCGCGATGACCGCCTCCACCCTCGGCGGCAGGGTCTCCCAGTCCAACGCCGGCCCCTCAACCCAGCGGCCCTCTTGGTCCTGGACCAAATCCCCTCGCTCCTGCATGCCTCGCAGCAACTCGACGGTGAACAGGGGATGGCCGCGGGTTTGCCGGTAGAGCATCTCCCGGAACGCGACCCCCAGCCGGTTTGGCTCGCTGTCCAGGAAAGCCTCTACAAAGTCCCGGCTTTCAGCCTGACCCACATCCACGGCGATGTCCCCAAAGTGGCGCTGGAACTCGTTGACCACGGGCTCCAGGGGATGCCGTTCTCCACCTCTCCCTAAGGCGACTTCTTCCGAGCGGTAGGCGCCTACGATCAGGATCCGGCTGCTCGCCAACTGCCGGCCCAGGTGGAAGAGCAAGCTGATGGAACCGGCATCCGCCCACTGCAAGTCGTCCACCACCAACACCAGTAGTGCCTGGCGCGCCAGGGCTTGCAGCACCCTGGTGTACTGCTCGAAAAGGTCACTCTGCTGGGGGCCTGGGACGCCGGGGCCGGTCGCCTTGCGTTCCACAAGTTCATCCAGGCGGGTCAGCCAATCCGCTCTGCCAGGCACATAAGCCACGGCACGCTCAACCAGGGCTGGACCGGGGACAAAGGTATCAATCAGGTCCGATCCGGCCTCCACCAACGCTTGAGCCGCGAGCGGGAGCGTGTTCCACAAACGGCGGGCGTGTTCTCTGGTAATGGCCTCTGCGGCCCATCGGGCTTCGACGTCGCCGGTCAGCAGTTCCAGGACCTCGCGGAAAGGTAGATATGGGTCGCCGATGCCGGTATAGGCATTACAGTTCCCGCTGGCGACGACCAGGTCGGAATGGGCATCTTGGGCGCGCCGGGTGAATTCCTGGACCAGGGCCGTCTTGCCGCTGCCGGCTTCGCCGGTGACGAACACCACCCGGCCTTGGCCAGCCAGCGCCAGATCTAGAAACCGGCCCAGTTGCGCCAGCTCGTGCTCTCGGGCGACGAAGACAGGTCTTTCAACTTCAACCGGTTCTTCTTCAAGAAAAGGGGGAAGTCTGGCGGTGAGATCAAAAGGAGGAGCGGGGAATAACTCAGGGGCTTTTAGCTTTCCGTCCCGGATTTGCTCGTACAGCCTCGTCGTTTCTTTGGCTGGCTCGACGCCCAGTTCTTCGGCCAAGAGGCGGCGGCAGGTCTCATACTGGGCCAGGGCTGCGCTGCGCTGATCGCTAAGAGCCAGCAGGCGCATCAGGTGCTGGTGGGCCTCCTCCTGCCAGGGCTCCAGTTCCACCTGGCGCCAGGCAACCTCACAGGCTCGCTCGTGCTCGCCGCACTGCTCGTAGTACCCGGCCAGCCGATGAAGGACCGTTAAGGCCTGACGCTGGAGCCGCTCACGCGTGAGGAGAGACCAATCTTCAAAGGCAGGGCTGTCTTTGAGAGAAAGCCCTTCCAGAAAACCGCCGCGATACAGTGCAACCGCTTCTTCTAACTGGCGGACGGCGGGTAGGCCCGCCTGATCCGCCTCCACCAACGCCCTGAAGGCTGTCACATCGAGCCAGTAGTCGCTGGCAGTGTTGAACTGGATCGTCTCACGGGTGATCAGCAGAAACGGCGGCGTAGCATGACGGTCACCGATCGCTTTGCGCAGGTTGGCGAGGGCGTGACGCAGGTTGCTGCGGGCCGCTCGATCCGGCCAATCGGGCCAGAGTAGCCCGGCCAATACCTCGCGGTGGTGCGGCCGATCCGCTTCCACCGCCAGATAGGCTAGCAGCCCTCGGACTTTGTTAGATTCAAAGCTAGTGACAGGCTCTCCGGCCAGCGTAACCCGAAAAGGTCCCAGCAGGGACAGCGACAAATGCGCCATCGTGCCTCCTTCCGCAAAAGATGCGGGTAACCGTTCAGGGGCAGCGATGAAGCATCCTGAGTAGGCCGAAACTGTGTCCTGAGCCACGTCCTGAGCTTGTCGAAGGGCATGTCGAAGGGCTCAGTGAAGGCCGTATCAAAGCCTGTCCTGAGCCAGTCGAAGGGGGTGCGGGTTTGCCACGACTCGCCACGTTCGCCGCACCCTTCGATACACGCTCCACGTTGCCTTTCGTCCCGCTGGAGGCGGGGGTCCGCGTCCCTCAGGGTGCTAGATTGAAGAGGGTCTGAACGTTTACAGATTTGGAACAGACCAAACAGCATAGGGTGAACCCATTTAAGTTTATTATACCATCTCAACTGAAATTGTACAACCTCCCCGCGCTTTCCTCACGTTTTCTCAACGTTTTCCCCGCGTCTAGTTGGTATAATAGAATTGCAAACTAGCAGTCAACCTGAACTTTCCGCCAACACAGGGGGGTGCCCTTTGGAGCTTTACCTTGATGCGGCTGGCAAGCTGAGCCTTCACCGGAACGTGACCCCCAGGAGCTCTAAGCGGACAGAACACAACGAAGGGCCAGTCACATGAGCGGAGGACAGCGACGTTATCTATCGTACTTGCTGCGCCTGTGGCAGATAAGGAGCGAGGGTGAACTGGTTTGGCGGGTATCCCTCGAAAGCCACACTGGCGAGCGCCGAGGCTTTGCCAACCTGGCGGATCTGTTCACCTTTCTGGAGAAAGAGGTCAGCCGTGTCGCTCAGGGTCAGGCAACGCCGAGCGCGGACGAGAAAGGAGGTGTGCCCATAAGTGACAACTCTATTGGAAGGCAAGAATCCAAAACCTAAAGTACAAGAAACAGGAGGTCAAAAATGAAAACACGTCTGATCGCAATAACCACACTCGTTGTAATGCTCGCGCTACCCGTGGCGCTCTACGCCCAGGAAACAGACCCGGCGGCGGTGGTAATGGCTGAAGTGGAAGCGATGAACGCCGGTGATATTGACGCCGTCGTGGCCCTCTACGCCGATGACTTGGTTGTCAAGCTTGTGCCCCCCATCCCGCCCGATTCACCTGACACCTACACCGGAAAAGCGGAGCTACGCGCCTGGTTTGAGGAACTTGTGGCGGTGAACTTCAAAATGGAAGTTGAAATACTCCAAGTGGAGGGGGACACAGTCACGACAAAGTGCCGAACTTGGATGGACCCAACGCGCCAGATGGGTGTCGCCCCACTTGAGGCGACATTGGTATATACCGTCCAGGATGGTAAGATCAAGGGTTGGACATGGACCGCGAGCGACGAGTCCCTGGCAAAGCTACAGGCCGCCATGGCCGCCTTGCCAGAGACCGGCGGCGTTGCCTTCCCCACCTACGCTTTGGTCATGGCGCTGGGGGGTCTGGCAATCTTGGGCGGCCTTGGCTTGGAGCTGCTACGCCGCCGGTCGCACCAACAAGGATAGTCCCAATGCCATTTAGTTAAGCAACCGCCTAGACCTCCGAGGTCTTGTATGGCCCTTGCACGACAGAACTTTACAGCAAATACAGCGTACTTTGCGCCTGTGAGGCTCTGACCGGAGACCTCGGAGGTCTTAACCTAACAGCATTGGGGATAGTCAAACTTCTGTACGCAACTAAGGAGAATTGAGATGAAGAAAATAATTGCAACACTTATCGCTATTGGTCTGCTTCTACTTGCAGCTTGTGCCCCGTCAGCACCGCCGACCGCTACACCTGTGCCAACCCCGACACCAGTGCCCATCCCGGAAAGCGCGGAGGACTTGATTGGTATTTGGCATCAGACCCCTCCGAAACTGTGGGTTGGTCAGGTCTACTTGCAGTTCAAGGAGGACGGAACCTATCGTGTTGCGACGGGTGCGGCTGATCGTCTTGAGAACCACCAAAAGGTCGAAGGAGAGTTTTGGTTCGAGGGGAAGCAGCTTTTCATCAAGGATATCGCCGGGGCTCCTCCCTGGGACGTATGCATAAGGCCGAAGCAGATTATTGGCAAATACGAAGTTCAGATGCTTGCAAACGGCAACCTCAAGCTTGTAAAGATCGAGGACGAATGCAGCGGCCGAGCTGACGACCTACCAGCAAGGTATGAACGGGTTCCCTAGACTGCACAGGCCAGATGTCTGGCTGGCCAATCACGCCCACCTGAAAGTGTCGGACAGTCGCGTCAGGATGTCTGGCCGCAGGGAGTGCAGCCGAAGACGCAAAGCGCGCAAAGCGGGAAGGCCAATCGGAAGATGAAATCATCGTCGTAGACTCCGATTGGCCTTCCGCGTTTCTTAATATAGGTCACCTGCACCTGGGCACGCCACCGACGGAAGACAACCGGAAACAGCGATGACCATCAAATATGTAAAAACAACAAAAGCCAATCCCCTCCTGATCTATGGCGAAGATCGGCCTTCAATGTCTGATGTTCTCTCACCTCCCACCCTAACTACTGTCTGCAATGAGAGCAACGATGGCGGATATTGATCAATGCTTACTGCTATTATACTACACAAATAACCAAGTGTCAATACCTACACGCCATTTACATTATAACCCATCGGCCTCAAGTCTTCAACGCCTTTAGAATCTTACCAATAGTGCTAAAACGCATGCTGGTTGCCTGGCTTGTAAGATGTAGTTCCAGAATAGCCTACTTGTCCTTGATGATGTGCCGGGGCAGGAGCGACGGCGGGGGTGTGGGGGCGTCCCCCACTTTTTTCCTACTTCTCCTTAATGATACGAACCCGATCGAAATCTCTGGCCACTATCGTGTTGGGGAAAATGGGCTCGGCCTCGGCCAGGACTTCTCGCTCTGAATAGCGGCGGGAGATGTGGGTTAGAAAGAGCTGCTTGACACTCGCCCGGCGGGCCAGAGTGGCCGCCTGGGTCGCAGTCAGATGCCCGAACCGTCGGGCCAGATCGGCCTCGACCTCCAGGTAAGTAGCCTCGATGACCACCGCGTCCGCTCCGCTGCACACTTCTACCAGGTCATCGGTACGACCCGCATCCCCCACGTAAATAAGGGTTGCCCCGGGCACTGGCTCTCCCAACACCTGGTCGGGATGCACCACTGTGCCGTCGGCCAGGGTGATAGGCTCTCCCCGCACCAGGCGACCACGCTCCGGCCCGGCCGGCACCCCCAAAGCCTCGGCTCTTTCTACCAGGAAGGGCCGTCTTTCTTTCTCGCGAAAGGCGTAACCGAAGCACCCTGGCCCTCGATGGCTGACCGGAAAGACGCTGAGCTCAAAAGTGTCGTCCTCCATGAGCACGCCCGGCTTCACGTCAAAGAACTCGATTTTCATTGGCGGTCTGGCTCCCCGCAGCACCACCCCGAAGATCAAATCCTCCACCCGATCCAAGGCCCACTTCCCGCCGTAGATTTCCAGCTTCTCTATCGTCTCCCAGCGACTAAAGGTGGAAACCAGTCCCCCCAGGCCCAGGATGTGGTCCAGGTGACCGTGGGTCAGCAGAATCTTGTCCAGACGCTTGAAGCCCAGGCCGCTCTTCAGGAGTTGGCGCTGGGTCCCCTCCCCACAGTCAAGGAGAAAGCGATATTCTTTATGTAGAACCATGCTGGCCGTCAGCCCCCGTCTCACCGAGGGAGCCGAGGCCGAAGTGCCCAGGAAGACGAGTTCAAACATTACCCCAATGACTCCGCTACCTTCAAAGCCTCCTCGACCGAAATCGCCCCTGCAATGGAGACACTCACCCCGTCCTCAGCCCAGGCCAGGAAAATGCCTCCCTGAGTCTCATCGGCGATGAGGGTAGCCTCCGTGCCGCGCAGGGCTACTTTCTGCGCGGTGCCCGTCTGGGGCACCTGGGCGATGGCTTCGCTCCGACTCTGGACGATGCTAAAGGGGATGAGGCCATCGTAGTAAAGGGCAAAGGCTTCGCCCAACTGGAAGACACGGGTCAGGGTGACTCCCTGGGGAAGATAGGCAGGTACCAAAAGAGGAAACCCGGCCCGTGCCTTGGCCTCGTCTAAAGTGAGGGCCTGAGACTTTTCGCCATCGGTCCGCGTGACCTGAGCATCGGCAGGCACCTCGAGCAGGAAGATGCTGTCAGACAGGCCGGTGTTCAACTCCAGACTGCGAGCTGCAAGAGTGCCCTTGCCCAGAGTGTGGCTGGTATACTCGACCTTGAGCGGCACCCAATATTCTGTGCTGATCCAGATCAGGGCTCGACCGCCGTCAGGATAGGGCATTTCCAGCTTGTAGGTCTCGCCAGCGCTTATCTTCTCCCTCCCCAGCAGTTTCACCTGCCTGGCATCGGCCACTCGGATCAACTCATCAATGGATTCTATCACATCCTGAACCAGAGGCAGCTTGATGACCTCAGGCTCTCCTGCTGTCACCTCACGGCGGCTGAAATTGTAGAGCCAGGCCTGAGCGCCGTCGCTGACGAGGGTCATCCCTCTGAACTCGACGCTGGCAGCCTCCAGCACCTCGGCCCGCAACTTGTCAGGCTGCTTCCGCCACATCTCCACTACCAACTGATCCTGTATCACCCCCATGTCCAGGGTTAACTCCCAGGTGGCGTGGATGTCAGCCGCACCCTCCCAGGTCTCCCTCACCTTGCCTATGATCTCACCAGCGGTCATGGACTCCTCAGGACCGCATCCCAGGAGCATCAGCAAGATGATAACAGCGCCCAGCACGTTCAGGGAAAAAGTCCTTTGCATTAACGGTTTCCTTTACCAGGTATCCTCTTCATCTACTCAACCGACGCTCGAGTGCCCTCCGCACGGCCTCATGATCGCTCCACGGGTACTCCGTGGTGCCGAAACACATAGACCGTTCGTGGCCCTTGCCGGTGACGATGACCAGGTCTCCAGGCCGGGCCATTCGCACGGCAAACTCGATGGCCTCCGCCCGGTCGCCAATGCGCCAGTAGTGTTTCCCCTCACGCTTCCCCGCTTTCTCGCAGCCGAGGGCAATGTGGGCCATGATGTCTTCCAGGCTCTCGGTGCGGGGGTCCTCGGCGGTGATGACCACACGATCAGCCAACCTCCCGGCGATTTCGCCCATCATGGGCCGCTTGGCTGCGTCCCGCAGACCTGCACAGCCGAAGACGACGATGACCTCACCCTGGGTCAGTCGGCGCGCCGTTTCCAGTGCGCGCTTCAAGGCGTTGGGTGTATGAGCAAAGTCAACGATGACGGTAAAGTCCTGGCCCAGGTCAATGCGCTCCATGCGCCCCACCACACCCGTCACAGACGCTATCCCCTCTTGCATGGCCTCCAAGGGTGTGTCCTGCGAGATGCCGACGGCTATAGCGGCCAGGATATTGTCCATGTTGAAAGGTCCGACCAGGGACGAATGCACCGCCAAGTCCCCTCCGGGGGTCTGCGCAGTGAAGCGGGTCGCCTCCGGTGAAGAGACGATGTCCCTGGCGGTCACGTCAGCCGGGCTGATCAGGCCATAGGTCAGATGACAGTCAGCAGGGATGGCCCGCAAATAATCAAAAGAAGAGTCGTCGGCGTTAAGGATGGACACCTTGAGAGTATCAGGCTTGCGGAAGGAGCTGGAGAGGTCACGGAAGAGGCGTGCCTTGGCCGCCCGGTATTCTTCGTAAGTGCCGTGATAATCCAGGTGTTCGTGGGTGATGTTGGTCACCACAGCCACATCGTATTCGCAGGCCGTGACGCGGTGCTGGGCCAGACCGTGAGAGGTACTCTCCAGGATGGCATATTCGGTGCCTGCAGCCACCATTTGACCCAGGTATCTCTGGACATCGGGTGCGTCAGGGGTGGTGACGTGCAGGCCCGTGTCGTAGTATTCGTCGCCGATGAGAGCATTGACGCTGCTGATCATGCCCGTCCTGCGGCCAGCAGCCGCCAGGATGGCCTGGATGAGGTTGACGGTGGTCGTCTTGCCGTCGGTGCCCGTCACGCCGATGACCTTGAGCTGGCGGGCGGGGTAATCGTGGAAGGCGGCAGCCAGGCGGGCAAGAGCCTGACGGGAGTTGTGCACCAGGATGCAAGATGCAGGATACAGGATACAGGGCTCTTGATTTGCTTCATGTATCATGTATCGTGCATCCTGAACCACCACCGCTACCGCCCCACGTTCGAGGGCCTGGGGAATGAAATCGTGTCCATCCGCATTCAGCCCCTTGATGGCCACAAAGAGATCACCGGGTTTCACCTGACGGGAGTCATGGGCCAGGCCGGTGACTTCCACCTCCAGATTGCCCCAAACGTCTTTTTGAGCCAGAGCTGTCAAGAGTTGAGAAAGCTGCATGAACAGATAGGCCGGCTAAAAGAGGCTACCCAGGCTGAAGTGCGTCCAGTCTGTGCCGGTGATAGTGGAGAAGGCCAGGATGAGGAAGACGATAAGGATGATCATCCCACAGCCGCAGCCAGTACAGGAACAACCGCGCCCGAAGCCGAAGCGCTCCTCCAGCCAATCGAAGGCGGCGGTCAACAAAAAGAGTTTGAAAAGTCCTTCCAAACAGCCTTGACGGTCTCTCATTTTTCTCCTTTCGCTTCTCGAACTTTTTTCATCATCAAGATGGCCGTTGCCATAAGCATATCGGCTGCTAACAATTATAGCCTATAACAGAAAAACGTCAAGGAACCTCCTTGACATTTCAATGATTGTCTGAAGCGACAATCTATCTCCTCCACTATTGTGGTACGGGGACGAACAAGCAAACACAGGAGCAGGAAACTGCCGCCAGTGAGGAGAAGCCAGAGTCGGCGCTGTAGGCTAGATCAGGCTCTCCCGCAATGTTTCCAGCCTGCCGCCTACGCTGCCATCAGTGACCTTGTCGCTGAGCCTGATGACCAGCCCGCCGAGGATAACCGAATCTATCCTGAACTCTAGCGCTGGCACCTGGTCCAGTTGTTCAGCTCTACCGGTTCCCAGTCCACCTTTTACCTGGCGATGTTAGGGGGAGTCCGTGGCCCCCTCGGCCGCAATGCGTTGTGCGCACTCCGCCAGTTCGCGAAGCCGCTGTGCCTCAACAGAGAGGCCACGCGCGCGCTGCATGTGCTCGAAGGCCTGGCTGTATAGCGTGGCTGCGTTCTCCCATTCGTGGGTGAACTCGGCAATGCGGGCTGCCTGCTCAAGCGCCATCGCTGCCAGTTCCCCTTTGCCTTCGGCGGCGTACTGGGCGGCAGCCTTCTCCAGGTCAACCGGGCGTTGTTTAGGTAATCGGCGCTCCGGCTCTGCCGGGACGCGCTCGATGGTCGGCAGCAGCAGGTCGTACCAGTTCGACTTGGGCAGGTACTCGTAGAAGTCCAACTGCGCAGCGCGCGCCTCGGTCTCCAGCGAGGCGTAGCCGGTGAACATGACCACCCGCAAGTCGGGCTGCAACTGGCGCAGCACCGCAGCCACCTGGAACCCGTCCATCTCGGGCATTTTCATGTCTAGCAGGGCGACGTCGCAAGGAGTCTCCCGTGCTTGCTCGATCGCCTCGCGGGCGCTGCTGGCCGTCACAACCGTATAGTCCGCCTGTTTCAGGTAGTTCTCCAGGCTTTCGAGCGCGAGCAGATCATCGTCCATGACCAGTATCGTTGGTGACATTATACTTAACCTCCTGAAGGATTTAGTGTGTCTGAACTGGAGTAGTGCCAGGGGAAGCGTCCTGGGACTGGATCGGCAATCGGACAGTGACGGTAGTCCCTTCGCCTAAAGCGCTGGTCACCTCGATGCGACCGCCGTGGTTTTCGATGTTCCTGCGGGCGACGTAAAGCCCCAGGCCGCTCCCTTTCTGCCCGTTTCTCCAATCTGAGAATCCGATGCGGAAGATTTTCTCCTGCGTCTCTGGGGGAATGCCGACCCCCGTGTCCTCAATGCCAACAGCGACCCACGCATCCCCTTCCTGCCATGTGCGCAACGTGAGTGTCCCGCCGTCAGGCATGGCCCGCCCGGCATTGGTCAGCAGATTGTGGAAAGCCCGTTCTAACTGGGCGCGGCTGCCGTGTATCGGCGGGATGTCCTCGTCCCACTCCCGCACGACGGTCACATCAGGGTGGCCGTAACTGAACTCCTGCGCCAGCCGCTCCAGCAGGCGATGGAGGTCGAGGGGTTCCCAGCGCCAGACTTCGCTGCTATCCAGGGCCACGGCCACGTGGCCCAGGTCATCGGCCAACCGCTTGATGCGGGCCAGAATCTGCTGGATGACCTCGATGGAGCGCTCACCCTCCGGGTCTCCCTCTACCAGTGTGGTCAGCGCCTGCACCCGCTGCGTGAGCACAAAGTAGGTTGTACCGCCAATGTCGTGGCCCACCTCACGCGCCAGCAGGCGCAGTTCCTCCTCGAGCTGCTGTTTGCGATGGTGCAGTTCCTGCCATTCAAAGCCGCGTTCGATGCGCACGATCCATTGGTCCAGCGGCTCGGATTTGTTGACAAAGTCCTTTGCCCCTCCGCGCATAGCCGCGACCACGTTCTCATACACGCCGTAAGCGCTGAGCATGACGACGTAGGTCTGCTCCAGCAGATGCTTCTCGTGCATCGAGCGCAGGACATCCATGCCGTCCAGCCCCGGCATGTTGATGTCGAG
>JBGVTF010000467.1:0-4128 GCA_041862415.1 Anaerolineae bacterium
GCTAACCTGCGCGGTGACATTGAAGCTCAGTGCATCATTCTGGCCAACATCGTCGGCGATTTGATCGCCTACGTGGGTCCCATCAAGGGCATGGATCTCGATTCCTTCATCCCGTTGGTAGCCATCAGCCTGGCAGCCTCCTCGGAAATGCGGAACTACTTTCGCGAAAAAGAACTGGGCTTCAACTTGAACTATCACGAAGGTGAGCGATACGCCGTCTACTCAGCCAACGTCGGATCGGAATTGCTGTTAGCCATGCTCTACGATCACAACATACGCAAAAGCAAAGTGGGGACGGTCTGGTACTACTCCAAGCGGGCCATTGAGGATTTGCAGAAAGCTTTGACGCCGCCCGAGCCAATAGGTGGCGAGCTACTGACCCAAATTGAAGAAGAGATCTCAGCGAAGGAGGGATTGGACCCAATCAGCGCAGCTATGAGGGCCAAACCCCAGGTGTCGAGCCCAGAGTCACTGAACCTGGGTGAAGAGGGTGAGAGTTTCAGCTTGCAAGAAGCTATAGCCCAAGGACTGATCTCTCCCAACCTGTTGAGAGGGATGGATAAGGCCACGGAACAAGGGTCCTCAAGCTCGGAAGTGGATACAGAACCGAAACCCGAGGCTGAGCCGCTGAATGCCAAGGAGAAAGAAGTACCAGCAGAGGAGCCTGAGGCCAAACCGGTGGCTACGTTCGAGATAACCGGTGAGGAGGGGCAAACCGATCCCGTGTTCCCCGGCTTTGGCCTGCAGGAGGCGATAGCCAGAGGTCTCATTGACCCCGTGCTCCTGGGATTGGAAGACACAGAAACCCAGGACGAGGGTGCCTGATACGATGAACCCGCGGAAAACAGGCCAGGGTTAGAAGAAAAGAGAGAGGATCCAGAGGAGATCCTCTCTCGTCTTTCCGCTGCCTAGCCGTGGGACGGAATCCAGCAAGCCCTCCAATGGTAGGACCCTCTCTTACAGCAACCCCTTTAATGCCGCCAGCTTGGCCTCTAGCTTTGCCACACGCTCCTTCAGGGACTGCACTTCCTGAGCAAGTACTCTTACGTCTGCGGGCACCTCCGCTGCCCCCTCCGGCGGTGTGAGTCCTGGCCCGATCACTTCCCCAGCCGTCACCAACTTGAACTTTTGATCCAGATGCTCGTGAAACGTCCCGGCCAACATGCCCAGCTTTTCGCAGATGTCGCTAGGGATATTGGGGTCCCGCACCCACACCTTGTGCGGTCCGCCTTCCCCCCTCCCGTGATAGGCCCCCCTCCCCATTCCGGGGCCAACATCTCCATTCACATTGGTGGGACCGTGAACGAAATTGCGATGCCAGTCGTGGGCATACACCGCGGTCGGTGGGTCGGGAGGATCAGGCGCATCGGGCCAATAGAAGGCCACATCAACACTGGCCATGGGGTTGCCATCCTCATCCAATACCTGCGTAATGAGGGAGGTGGGGCCCGCTTTCTCCCATAGCTCTATCAGACGGTAAACCTTCTGCCCAGGGGCAACTTCGGCCCGTCTGAAAGCGACACCGTACTTGGACTTGGCGTACTCAAAATCCGTCTCTTTGTATTCCAAATCCACCACCTTTATGTCCATTTCCCTCTCCTTTCTAGACATCTTCATAAGCTCAATTCTTGACGAGTGGGTCAAGATTTTGCCTGTCATGCTGAGCCCTTCGACTACGCTCAGGATAAACTCTGCGAAGCATCCCGTTCCTGGCTTGCAGAACGAGATTCTTCGCTCGCTCCGCTCGCTCAGAATGACACGATTTGGCTTGTTGGTTTGAGGCGGAGCTTCACTAGTTGATGGAAGGTTGCTGGTAGCTTATAGGACGACACGCCATTCGACCATGCTCGTGGCAAGGCACCAGCTTGGGGATCCCACTTATCGGCTGCGCCGGTACCTGGTGCAAAGTTGTGTGACATCTCTATTATAACCTCCATATATGACTTTGTCAACAATCCCCGCAAAGTCTCAAAGTAAAACCGCCTCTTGTTCTCTACAGAGGCGGTTCGTTGTCAAGATGCCGACAGCCCTTTACAGGCGGATAATGGCAAAGGCCCCTTTGAGCTGTGCCGTCAATTCATGCCAGGTCCTGGTGCGCAACAGCCGGCGCAAGATGTGGGAGGGCCTGAGATAGAACTCCCGGTTGGCCCGGTCGAGAAATTCTTGGAACTCCTCGGCCATCATCGAGGGAGGCACGTAAGGCGTGGCCTTGTGATCCAAGATGGTGGGTAGCTCCGAAACGTCAAACTCGTAACCCTGTTTGACCAGTTCCTCGTAGAGTTCCGTTCCGGCGAAGGGGACGAACTTGTTGAAATGGGCGTAGTCGAGTTTAAGCCGCTTGGCGAATTCCACCGTCCGCTCCAGGCTCTCCATGGTCTCGGCAGGGGTGCCCACGATAAAGTCGGCCCTCACCCCCAGGCCCACCTCCTGAGCCCATCGGACGGCCTGCTCGTTCTGCTCGATGGTGCTGCCTTTCTTGAGAGAGGCCAGCACCCGCGGGTCGCCCGATTCCAGACCGTAGAGCACCTGCCAGCAGCCAGCTTCCTTCATCTCCTTCAGCAGTTCTTTGGTGACGGCGCTCACCCTGGTCAGGCAAGTCCAGGGAAAGCGGAGGCCCTTCTGCAAAATCTTCTGGCATATCTCCATGACCCGCTCCTTATCGTAGGTAAAGGTATCATCGAAGAAGCGGATCTCCCTGGCACCGTACCGGTTGAGCATCTCTTCCACCTCGGCCACCACGCGGTCGGGGCTGTGGCCCCTGGTCAGATTGCCGAACACCTTGCGGTCACAGAAGGTGCATTGGTAAGGGCAGCCCCTGGAGGTCATCAGCACCGCCAGGGGGAGCTTGCGATAGGAGGCCGGTGTGGGCGAATAGGCAGACAAGGGCGGCAGGAGGTGCCTGGCCGGGAAAGGTATTGTGTCCAAATCCCTGATGTAACCACGGGGCTCAGTCAGGACAATCTCACCGTCCCTTCTGAAGACCAAGCCGGCTATCCCCGTCAGATCTGATAGCCCATCCCCCTCGATATGTCTGACCAATTCCAGCATGGTCAGTTCGCCCTCGGCGATAACGCCCACGTCAAAGCAACCGTAGGACAGGGCATTTTGGGGCACGGCGGAGACGTGAGCCCCCCCGAGGGCGATAACCGCTTCCGGCAGGATTTGGCGCACACTCTCAGCCGTCCTCCGGGCGTCATGGAAAGCAGGCGTGGTGCTGGTGATGCCCACCACGTCTGGCTGGTATTCTTTCAAATGACCCATCAACTGGGAGAGCGAAATGCCTATGCTGCAGTCAAAGATTCGCACGTCGTAGCCGTTCTCTTCCAGGACAGCGGCCAGGTATGCCAACCCCAGTGGGGGAATGATGTTCAGAACGACTTTCATGCTGGCGGTCTTGCCGACCAAAGCCTCCGCCATGTAGGGCGGTGACACCAAAGCGACTTTCATCAAAAAATCGGCCTCCTCCCTCAGTAATAGCTGTGCCACCTTTTGATTCTGGTACAAAGAATTGCCTCAATAGGTTGTCCTATTTTACTATAGAGGCAGTTGGTTGTCCAATTTGAGGTTGAGAGCGTTACGGACTTGTTCAGGACAAGCGCCTGATGACCTCGGGGGAACAACCAGGGACCTGTCTGCTTTATTTGCCAGGCTGCTGAAACTTCACTCAGTGTCTATCCGAAAACCCAGCGGAGGCGGCTCCCACGCCTGTCCTGAGTTCGTCCTGAGCCCCGTCGAAGGGCCCAGCCGAAGGGCCGCCGGTTTGCCGGGCTTCGTCGTGAGCTCAGCCGAAGGGCGTGGGAGCCCGGTGAGCTAGTTTTCTAAGAGCGTGTCTGAAAATTCAAAACACGCACTCGTTTGAAGCCAAAAGCTAGCCTAGTTTCTGTCTGGAAAGTAGGGCAGGTTTCCATACCTGCCTACAGCGCGGCGGCTATGGAAAGCCGCTCTACGGAGTTTCCAGACAAGAACTAGCCTAATCCGGTCGGAGAACCCGATTTCCATGAAAAATGGTTTTCTAAAGGCAAGCTTCCGGATACTCTGAACAGTTTTCAGACACCCTGCTAGACAGCCTGCTGCAACCTCCCTCTCCTGATCACGTGTCACGCATCACGACCGGCCCCGTACGAAAAA
>JBGVTF010000468.1:0-2531 GCA_041862415.1 Anaerolineae bacterium
CCCGGCTGCAGGCGGCATTCCTTGCTGCGGGTGCCCTCCGGGGCCATGAGTAGTACCTGGCCGTTGTGCAGTACCTCCAGGGCACGCCGCGTAGCTTGAAGGTCCACCTCGCCTCGCCGCACCGGAAAAGCGCCGTAGAGACGGACAATGATGCCCAGAATAGGATCACGAAAGCTCTCGCTCTTGGACATGGCTACGATCTCGCGGGGCATCACCCCACCCGCCATCGCCGGATCAATTAGATGGGTGTGGTTGATCATCAAAATCAGTGGCCCCTCAAGAGGTACATTCTCCAGGCCCACCACCTTGAGGTTGAGAAGCAATTTGAATATTATCTTGAGCAAAAAATTCAAAAGGCGACGAGTGAACATCCTTTTTCTCCTCTTTAAGATAGCTTATTCGTCCTTGCGAATCCGAGATCCGGGGTGCAGGCGAAGCCTGCTTCGGGCCTCGTAAAGGCAGGCTGGCGCCCGCACTCCAGCGAGTTTTCCCATCTATTGACTATTTGTCCTTTCCCCATACCAATTCTTTCACTTTAGCCAGGACTTGTTCGATGCTCAGGCCGTTGGTATCAACGATGGCGGCATCGTCGGCTGGCCGCAGAGGGGCAGCCTCTCGCTCGCTGTCAATCCTGTCGCGGCGGCGCATGGCCTCCAGAATCTCTTCGTATTCGGCTGGCTGCCCCCTCTCGCGCACCTCCAGATAGCGGCGGCGCGCTCTTTCTTCCACCGAGGCATCGAGATAGATTTTCAGGTTGGCGTGGGGCAGGACCACCGTGCCGATGTCCCTCCCCACCATGATGATAGCCCCTTGCTGACCGAGGCGCTGCTGTTGAGCGGTCAGAGCAGCCCGCACCCCGGGGTAGGCTGAGACAGGCGAGACGTTGGCGTCAACCTCGGGGCGTCGAATCTGCCATGTCACATCGCTGCCGTCAGCGTAGACGGTATACTGGCGACCATCATCTACGGTGGGCCGGGTGACGTCAATTTTGACTTTCTCTGCTAAAGCAGTGATAGCTCCCTCGTCAGCGATGTCCAGACCGCGTTCCAGAGCAACCCAGGTAACGGCCCGATACATCACTCCGGTGTCAAGGTAAGTGTAGCCCAACTGCTTTGCCAGCAACCCGGCAATCGTGCTCTTGCCTGCAGCAGCCGGCCCGTCAATGGCAATGGTGGATGGCTTGGTCAATGTTTGCCCTGCTTTATCGGGAGCCGCAAGCGCCGAACTTCCTTCGCCGAGAGGGGACGGTATCCTCCCACAGGCAGATCCCCTAGCTCAATGGGCCCCATGCGCACCCGAATGAGGCGCTGAACCGGGTGTCCCACTGCCGCGCACATCCGGCGAATCTGCCGTTTTCTGCCCTCATGGATCACTATTCTCAACCAGGTGGTGCCCGGCGGAGTGTCCAACTTCTCCTTTCGGCTCACTGTGCTCACCCTGGCGGGCGCGGTCCGACCCTCTTCCAAAGCCACTCCCTGGCGCAACTGGGATAGGACTGCATCTTGTGGACGTCCCTTCACCAGCGCCAGATACTCTTTGTCGTGCTCGTAGCGAGGATGAGTCAGACGATGGGTCAGCCCGCCATCGTTAGTCAGCAGCAACAGCCCTTCGCTTTCCGCGTCGAGGCGTCCCACCGGATAGAGCCGCCCTTGATGGGGAATCAAGTCCAGTACCGTCGGCCGTCCCCAGGGGTCATGGACGGTGGAAATGTAGCCGGGCGGTTTGTTGAGGATCAGGTAGACCTTTTCCACAGGACCGGAAATGAGTGCTCCATCCACCCTGATCTCGTCCTGGTTGGCATCAACCCTGGTGCCCAGTTCTGTGACCACCTGCCCGTTGACCTGCACGCGCCCCTGGCGGATCAATTCCTCACAGGCCCGCCGCGAGGCCACCCCAGCTTGAGCCAGAACCTTCTGCAACCGCTCCACCTAGTCCTCCCTGATGTAGAGGGGTAATTGGGCCTGTGGCCAGGGTCCCGCGTAGAAAAGGGCCGTCCCCACCGGTTCTGAGACCTCCCCGGCACGTTCCTCGTTGACTTGTCGGAAACAGCGCAGGAGCACCCCTTGCCAGCGGGGCAGGAAAACGTCGGCCTTATCTTGCAAGCCAAAGGTGCGCCAGACGCCTTCGCTATCCTGGAAACGATTCAGGGGGCCAGAGCCTATTTCCAAAGGGTACCAGGCATAGTTGTCAAAGTAATAGTCGAGGAGAGTTGAAGCGTCTCCGTAGCGGTCCTCGCTGCCCAGGATCACGACCAGGGCCTGATGTCCGTCGCGGGTGGCCGAAGCTACCAGGCATTCTCCCGCCCCGGGGGTCGTGCCCGTCTTGACTCCATCGGCTCCCAGGTAGTTCCCCAGTAGCTCGTTGCGGTTGCTCAAACGGCGCCCACGGAAGGTGTACTCCTGGGTGCTGACGATCTCGGTGAAGGTAGGATTCGCCAAAGCCTGGTGGGCAATCATCATTAGATCGTAGGCGCTGGAGTAGTGGTCGGGAGCGTCGAGGCCATGGGGGTTGACGAAGTGGGTATCGGTGAG
>JBGVTF010000469.1:0-2844 GCA_041862415.1 Anaerolineae bacterium
CGTTGTAGCCACCCACGGGAGTGTACAGCCACTCTCCTTCAGCCTCTATAGTGAAACGATCCCCTCGGTGCAGGATCACCCCCACGCTCTGCCAGTCGCGGTAGGCATAAACCCGTTTCTCCGCCAGGTCCGCCTGGTTGATGGTGCCCCGTGGGCCGGAACGCACCAGTCCGGTGAAGACACACAGGGCCAGCAGGGGCAGAATGATCAGCAAGATCAAACGTCTCATGGAACGCTCCTTTAGCACTTGAAACGCGAGGTCGCCAGCTTACGGTGTCTCCCGCAGGTCAATGATGGGCGTGCCCTCGCCGCTGATGATCCACTTGCTGTTCTCCTTCAACTCCTGGGCGATCATGTACTCGATGTACTTCTGGCCGATGTCGCCGCGCTTGTCCAGCTCGGCCAGGATGGAGCGGATGGCACCCTGCTGCGCTTCGGCCTTTTTGGTGATCTGGTAAGCCTCAGCGTCGGCCCGCTTCTGGGCGGCGTAGAACTCGGCGTCGGCCAGGGTCTTGGTCTGCTCAGCCTCGGCCTGAGCCTGCTCCTGACGCTGCACGGCCACCATGCGGTCCTTGATGGCCTGCACCACCTCATCCGGCGGCGAGGCGCTCTGCATCTGGATGGTCACAAACCGCACGCCATATTGCTCCTCTTTGGTCTTGAGGACTTCTATGAGCTCCTGGTTCAACTCGGCGCGGCTGTGCATCACCTCGGTCATGGACTTGGTGTTGACCACGTCCCGCAGCTTGCCCTGCACGAACTCGAAGACGATCCGCTCCGGATCGCTCACCTCCAGAGCAAAACGGGGGGCGTCGGTCACAACGTAGGTGTACTGGAGAGAGACGACCATGGTCACGTCGTCGGAAGTCATGGCCGCGATGCGCTCGACGTAACCCAGCCGCTCGTTGACCTGGACGATGATGACCGTGTCCCAGAAGGGGATCTGCGCGTGCCAACCAGGTTGATCCTCTCCGATGAAACGCCCGCCGCGCAGATGCAGGCCCCGCTCGTAGGGGTGGATCTTGTAGATGACCATACGGCCCACGACCAGGACCGTGACCCCTACGATGAAGGCCGCGATCACGATGACGGCTATTTTGAAAAGCAACTCTACCGTCCGGCCGGGCTTGGCCTTTCCTGTTCCACTGATCTGACCCGTGTTTTCCATTTGTTGTGTGTACCTCCTGAGGTTATGTCGGTTCTCCCTGATTATACCACCCTTTTGACAGAATGTTAAGAGCGACCTGCACCGCCTAGGGCTTTGTCATTTTCGGCGTACAAGGTGCCAGGCACTTCCTGAGCGGTTGTAAAAGCTTAGGGGTCGTTAGGAAATAACTTCCCGTTTTATCTCAGAGCAGTAGAAAAACAGGACAACGGCTGCAAAGGGAAGACCAGCATCCTGAGTAGGCCAGAACGAAGTGGAGGCCGTATCGAAGGGTGCGGGTTGTGACAATGAGCTAGGGTCTAGGATAAGCCGCACCCTTCGATACGCTGCTTCACTACGTTCCGCAGCTACTCAGGATGCTGACAACTCCACAAAAGCGGGAATCTGTTCTTTTACAGGCCCTTAGATGAGTCATTACTGATTTCTCGTTCCGAAGCTGCTTTGTAAGTGCCTGGCACCTTGCCTTTATATCGCAACAGTGGTCAAATGGGCTGGCGATGTGTTTAGAGACCCCAAATTTTAAGGCGATTTCAGCCCAAAACCCTTGACATCCGAAACGTTTTGGAGTATAATATAGGTGTTTCCAAAACGTTTCGGAAAGCAACGCCGCTTCATCACCCCTTTCTATCCTCACATCGCCGCTTCTTGTACCACAATCACCCTTTAAAGCGCAGAAGTGGTGCAACAGTGATAGAAGACACTCTTTCTCCAGTCCAGACGAACTGGCAGGACCTTGGCTATGGCTGTCACCCTTAAGGACATTGCCCGACGGGTTGGCGTTTCCGTTACCACCGTCTCCCGCGCCCTGGGTGGCTACGACGACGTGGCCGAGGAAACCAGGCAGAGGATCCTCCAGGCGGCCCGGGAGATGGGTTACCGTCCTCATATCATCGCCCAAAGCCTGCAGCGGCAGCGCACCAACACGGTTGGCTTTATCATCCCCACCGCTGGCCCTCGCTTCTCCGATCCATTCTTTATCGAGCTATTGACGGGCATTGGTAACGAAGCAGCCGAGCACGAGTTCGACCTCCTGGTCTCCACCAGGGCCCCTGGTGCTCAGGAACAGGAAGCCTACGAGCGGATGGCTGGTAGCCGACGGGTGGACGGTCTTTTGGTGGTACGCACCCGTTGTCGCGATGATCGCATTACCTACCTGATGGAGAGCGGATTCCCCTTCGTCGCCTTTGGTCGTTCTGACCTGGATTTGGATTTCCCCTATCTTGACGTAGACGGCGCCAAGGGACTGGATGAGGCTACTCAATATCTTGTTGATCTCGGTCATCGGCGCATCGCCTACATCTCGGCTCCCCTTGACCTGATGTTTGCCCATTATCGGCTGGCAGGCTACAAAAGGGCCCTGGAAAGAAACGGCCTGCCGATGCAAGAGGAATGGATAGCCATGGGACGCCTCACTCAGCAAGATGGTTACCGTGAGGGCTCGAAACTCCTCGACCTGAAGCCTGCCCCCACGGCCATCATCGCTGCCAACGATCTGATGGCCCTGGGAGCTATCAGCGCCGCCCAGGAACGGGGGCTGACTGTTGGCCGAGACCTGGCCGTGGTCGGCTTTGACGACATACCTCTGGCCGAACATTCCCATCCCTCTTTGACCACTGTTCATCAACCCATTTACGACATCGGCAAGATGGTTTGCCGTATGCTGATCCAGCTCATCAAGA
>JBGVTF010000470.1:0-3144 GCA_041862415.1 Anaerolineae bacterium
CCCAACTTCAACGATCTTGCCCAGGTACATGACGGCCATTTTGTGGCACGTCTCCGCGATCACTCCCAAATCGTGCGTGATATAGAGAACCGCCATGCGAAACTGTGCCTGCAATTCTTTGATCAAATCGAGGATTTGCGCCTGTACAGTGACATCCAGCGCCGTGGTTGGCTCATCGGCAATGAGCAGTTTTGGATGGCAAGAGAGCGCCATAGCGATCATTGCTCTCTGGCGCATGCCCCCGGAGAGTTGGTGTGGAAAATCATTAATCCGCTGCGCGGGATTGGCGATACCCACCCGATTCAGCATATCCAGCGCGATATCCTGCGCCGCTTGTCTATCCTTTGTGCGGTGCAAAAGGATCGCCTCGCGGATCTGATCACCGATGGTGTGGACGGGTGAAAGACTGGTCATCGGCTCTTGAAACACCATGGAGATTTCTTTGCCCCGAATGTTGCGAATCTCGCGGCCCGAGGGATTCAGTTGAGCGAGGTCGATCGTATCACGATCCAGATGGAGCAGGACTTTCCCACCAACCAACCGCCCAGGAGGAGACACGAGGCGCAATACAGACAAGGCGGTCACACTTTTGCCACAACCACTTTCGCCAATGAGCCCGAGCGTTTCCTCTCTATGCACACAAAGACTGACACCGTCAACAGCTTGTAGGACCCCTTCATCAACACAGAAGTGAGTTTTGAGGTCTATCACCTCTAGCAGAGGGCACTCTGAGCCGGAAGTTGATGCTGGCAAATGCGTCATCTAAGGTCTTCTCCGAATGTCATTGACCACCCACCACTCCGTCAGCCCGAGCGAAGCCAAGGGGCCCGCTTGTGCGTCCGATAGATTCCTCGGCTCCCTTCAGTCGCTGCGCTCCTGACAGTCCCCCGGAATGGCCGCACTGCCTGCAGAGCCAGGCACGCTCATTGCTTGTACGGATCGGCGGCGTCGCGCAACCCATCGCCCACAAAGTTGAAGGCCATGACCGTAATGATCACAAATAGGGCGGGCACCAGCGTCCACCAGTACACCGCAACGCTGGCGATATTCTGCGCCTTCTTTAGGAGAACCCCCCAGCTCACGGCCGGCGCACGCAGACCCAATCCCAGAAAGCTCAATGCTGTCTCTCCAAGAATCATGCCGGGAATGGCAAGTGTCAGCTCGACGATCAGGTAGCTGGCGAAATTCGGGACCAGATGGACCCAGATGGTGGACCATTCGCTCACGCCGGCGACGCGTGCCGCCAGGACGTAATCGAGCTCGCGCAGCTCCAGGAACTTGCCGCGCACGACGCGGGCCAGACCTCCCCAACCCACCAGTGATAGGATAACGACGATTCCAAAGTAGACCCTTACGATCGACCAGTCTTTGGGGAGCGCAGCACTTAGTGCGAGCCATAGAGGAGTGGTAGGTATGGAGATGAGAAACTCGATGACGCGCTGAATCAGTGTGTCCACAACACCCCCGAAATAGCCCGAGATGCCCCCCAAGGTCACGCCGATGAGGAATGACAGGCCCACACCGACCAATCCGATGGACAGCGACAGCCGCGCCCCGTGAACGATCCGCGAAAAGAGGTCCCGCCCAAGGCTATCTGTGCCGAACAAAAAGATGGCCCCAGGCTCCTCAACACCAAAGAGACGGATACCCGTCTCAAACAGGCCAAACACGTCGTACGGTTCTCCTTGAACAAAGAAGCGGAGGGGATAGACAGCACTCGTGTCCACCGTGTATATGGCCTCGAGTGTCGCCATGTCCCTTTCTTTGATCGTCCCATACACAAAGGGACCCCGGAATCTGCCTTCTTTGTCAAAGAGATGCACGGGCGTGGGTGGTCGATAGGCAAACTTTTCAAAGCGGATTTCCTTGGGATACGGGGCCAGAAAATCGGCCAAGATGGCCGAGAGATACAACACCAGCAAAACAGCGCTCCCGACGATGGCCAACTTGTGGCGGCGAAACTTTCGCCACATCATTTGCCATTGCGACGCGAGATAGTATCGCTCCTCGGCGCTGAGTTCTGCACGCTCTGACTTGACAGACATAACTCAGGCCTCCCTTCCGGTAAATCGTATGCGGGGATCCACGATGACCAGCACAACGTCAGAGATGAACGTGCCCACGACGGTCAAAAAGCTCAGAAAGAACAACAGGCTGGAGGCCAGAAACATGTCCTCCGTGAGCAGCGAGCTGTACAGCAACGGCCCGGTCGTTGGTAGGTTCAGCACCATCTCGGTGATGACTCCCCCGGAGACAATGCCTGGCAATTCCCATCCGATCGTGCTGGCGATGGGGTTGAGCGCCACCCGGACCGGGTACTTGAACAGAAGCTTGACTTCGCGCAGCCCCTTGGAGCGGGCGGTGATCACGTACTGCTTTCCCAGTTCATCCAGCAGCGTAGCGCGCATAATGCGGATCAGTCCTGCTGTGCCCGCCGTGCCGATGATGAGAATGGGCAGCGGGAGATGCTTGAGAAGATCGATGAACTTGTCCAGGCTCCACTCCGCGCGCATATAATCGGGAGAGAAGAGCCCCCCCACGCTTATCCCGGCATTGAGAAACGCGTACATCAGGATCAGCGCCAACATGAAGCTCGGCATCGCCATACCCAGAAAGCCCACAAACATGGCGGAATAGTCCGCTATCGAATACTGGTGCGTGGCCGAATAGATACCGATGGGGACCGCCACGAGATAGGTGATGAGCAAGGTACTGATAGAGATCGCGGCCGTAAGGCCGACGCGATCACCAACGGCGTCCACGACCGACTGCTTGAGCCGGAAAGACCAGCCCCAATCCCCTCGCAGAACGTTCGTGGCCCAGTGAAAGTACTGCACGTACACCGGTCTATCCAGGCCAAACTGGTGCCTTAGGTTGTCCAATTTCGCCTGGTCGATATCCCGCCCCTGCCTGGCGTACTGGGTCGCCAGGTTCGTGACAAAATCGCCAGCAGGAAGCTGAATGATCAGGAAACTCACGATGCTGGTCAGCCAGACGATCACAAGCATATAGAGAAGGCGGCGGAAGAGATAGGATAACATTGTCAGATCAATCCTCTCTCACAAGTGTACCCCGGCAAGACTAGCGGAACCCATTTCTCCCGATAGCCAGGTGTCTGGTCAGGCGAGACTGGGCCTGCCTGGG
>JBGVTF010000471.1:0-8921 GCA_041862415.1 Anaerolineae bacterium
TCGTTTGCAGTTCGGTCGGCGGCAGGGAGACCTCACCGATGCCAAGTTGCTCGTGGGTGAACCATTTGACCTTGCGAAAGCCGATCACCTGACTTGTCACGGCGATTTCGCCGTGGGCTTTGGTTGCGCCGCGTGCCTCGATCTCGTCCATTTTATCCAAAAGTCGCACCGTCGTTTCGCTACGCGGTTGGGTGTAATAATCTAGGTCTGCCACACGCAGCCGCGCGATGTGCTGCGCCAGGTCCAGTTCCCCTACCAAGTACGCCTGTCCCTCGTGCAAATAGACGGCACCCGGATGCACCATCCAATGCGCGCTGGCCTGGTCTACCTGACCGACGGTCGTCCACCCGTCCCCATCCCGCGCCTGAAGCACCACTGTCTCGGCCGAAGCGCTGCGCAGTGAAATATCCTTAGCCGGATATTGGTCCGCCATCCAAAAGTACTTGTCCCCGGATTGATGCAGAACCCCGGCCTCATGCAGGAACTGAAGAAATTCCGTCACCCGCGCCCCCTCGACGCGGCCAAAACTTTCCCCCACCCGGAACGGCAGTTCAAAGGCAGCACAGCGTAAATGTCCCAGGAGGATGAGAAGGTTATCGGGGTTGATGAGGGCCTGCTCGGGCGAGCGATCGAAGAAATAGTCGGGGTGACGGGCCAGGAACTGATCCAGCGGATTGGCCGACGTGACCAGGAGTGCCAGCGACGCCTCGCTTTGGCGGCCAGCACGGCCAGCCTGCTGCCACGTGCCGGCGATGGTGCCCGGATACCCGGTCAGCACGGCCGCGCCCATGCTGCCGATGTCTATCCCCAGTTCGAGGGCGTTGGTGGCGACCACGGCGCGCACCCTCCCTTCGCGCAGCCCGCGCTCGATCTCGCGGCGTTGGCGCGGCAGGTAGCCGCTGCGATAGCCGCGCACCTCTTCTGCGTCCTCTGCCCAGCCGCGCCGCAAGTAACTGAGGATCAATTCGACTGTCCGTCGCGCCCGCGCGAAGACGATGGTCTGCACGTCGCGCTGCAGCAGGTCTCCCGCCAGGCGGACGCTCTCCAGCAGTGCGCTGCGCCGCAAGCCGAGGTCGCGATTCACCACAGGAGGATTGTAAATCAAGAAATGTCTGGCGCCCCGGGCCGCACCATCGTCGTCCACCAGCACCACCGGCTCTTCGATCAACCGCTCGGCCAGCTCAATGGGGTTGGCAATCGTCGCCGAGGTCAAAATGAACTGGGGCGACGAGCCGTAAAAGCGTGCAATCCGTTTCAGCCGGCGCAGGACATTGGCCACGTGCGAGCCGAACACCCCGCGATAGGCGTGCATTTCGTCTATCACCACAAATTGCAAATGCCGGAAGAAATCAGCCCATAGGGTGTGGTGCGGCAGCACCCCGGTGTGCAGCATATCGGGGTTGCTGATGACCAGGCAAGCCGTGGCGCGAATGGCGGGGCGCGCCTGGGCCGGCGTGTCGCCGTCGTAAGTGGCAATGCGGATGGTAGGTTCCTCTTCCGAAGCCACGACAAGCTGTCCGAGCGCAGCCTTCTGATCCTGGGCCAAGGCTTTGGTAGGAAAAAGGTAGAGTGCGCGCGCCTTAGGATCGCGCAGCAGACGGTCGAGAACGGGCAGGTTGTAGCAGAGCGTTTTGCCGCTGGCCGTGCCGGAGACGACGACCGGGTGCTGGCCAGCTTGCGCGCGCTGCCATGCCATCGCCTGATGGGTGTAGAGCGCGCCGATGCCATGGGCGCGCAGGGCGTCTACCAGGGCAGGATGGAGGTCATCTGGGAATGGCGCAAACTGCGCCGGGCGCGCGGGGAAGGTCCGCCACGCGGCGATGTTCGAGGCAATATTTAGATCGGTGTGCCAGGCACTCAAAAGCGCAGCGAGGGACATAGGTCAGACCGTTGATGATCACTGATCCCTTTTCTTTTATTGCAGTCCATCGAAATTATACTATCCAATGCCCTCTATGGCAAGTCTTTGTTGAGGCAACCATTGACCACCGTTGCGGTACAGGCCCTGGATGTCGGCGCTTCGACTCTGCCCAGCTTGGCGGAGTCCTGATTGACGGCGCCTCACCCCAACTCCGTCAGTGGATGGGCGTATGCCAAGAAAAAGACGCACAGACACGATTGACTGTGCGTCCTCTGTCTACCAACTTGAGAGATTCCTCCCCTCAAGTGGTCTCTCCACCGCATCCTATGACGGGGCGATGCGCTTTCCTTTTGCTGTACACTAGGCCATAGCAAATGTCAACACCTTCACACCGACGCCAGCGTTTGCACCTCCACTGTTTTGCCTCCCTTAATGTAGACTCGAGGCACGCGTGCTGCGACAGCCGCCATCACCACATAGTTGATGCTATCCATGAGCGAAGCTACCTCCTCAGCGGTGATCTCCGCTCCATTTTGCTGGCCGAAGAGGACTACTTCGTCATCCTGCTGAACGTCCGGGATAGCGCTGACGTCTACGATGCACTGATCCATGCAAACCCGACCTACTATCGGCACCCGTCTCCCCCTGATCAAGACCGATCCTTTGTTCGACAGCTTCCGGCTGAGACCGTCCCCAAAGCCGATGGGCACCAGGGCAACGGTGGTCGGTCGGGTGGTGGTATAGGCGCGTCCATAGCTGATGCTCGATCCATCTGGCAGGGTGCGTGTGCGCCCCACACGGCTTTTCAGCGACATAGCTGGCTGCAGAGGAACGGAATGGTTGGTCACCGGCGAGGGGTAATGGCCGTAAATAGCAGTTCCACAGCGTACCATATCCAAATGCATCTCAGGGAAATTCAGTGTGGCTGGGCTGTTACAAACGTGACGGACGGGGATGGAGATTCCCGCCTCCTCTAGGTCCTTCAAGACTCCTTCATAGATTTCGAATTGCTTGTAGGTGTAGGTTTTATCTGCTTCATCGGCCACGGCAAACTGCGTGTAGAAACCTTCTAAACGGATGGAGGGGAGTGTGATGAGGCGCTTGACGAAATCCACTACCTCATCGGGCAAGAGGCCGAAGCGGCCCATCCCCGTGTCCACTTTGACATGGACGGGAGTGACCACACCCTGAGAGGAGGATATATCCGACACCGCCTTGGCCGTGTGCCAGTGCATAATAGGGGGAGTGATGCGCCATTGGACAACGGCTTCCATTTCGTCCGCAGAGACATATCCCAGCACGAAAATCGGAGCTTCGACGCCTGCCTTGCGGACTTGGATGCCCTCATCAACGCGCGCCGCTGCAAGGCGGGTGGCCCCGTTCTCCAAGGCCGTTTTGGCGACCATGACGCTCCCGTGTCCATAGGCGTTCCCTTTAATCACCGCCATCAACTCTGTTTTCTTCCCGATCCACTTCTTGATTCGACGGCAGTTGTCAGCGATGACGTCCAGGTCAATTTCGACCCAATTAGGTTTGCTATACACCTTGCTGCTCCTTTGTCACAGAGAGTCCCTTCTCTCGATTTGATGGCGATGGTGGGATTCTTATCCTCCCAGGTAGGCCTCCTCGACCTTGGGGTTGGTGGCCAACTCTTGGCACGGCCCCTCTAGCACGATCCTCCCTGCCTCCAGCACGTAACCTCGCCGGGCGAATTGCAGCGCCATGCGAGCATTCTGCTCAACCAGGAGGATGGTTGTCCCCTCCTCGTTGATTTCACGTAGGACCCGGAATAGATCTTGCATCAGGAGGGGAGCCAATCCCATAGACGGTTCGTCCAGAAGCATGAGCTTGCTGCGGGACATCAAAGCCCTTCCCACGGCCAGCATTTGTTGTTCACCGCCGCTCAATGTATCTCCAGACTGTTTTTTTCTCTCGGCCAGGCGGGGAAAGAGAGCGAAAACCCTTTCGAAGTCTTTTTCAATTCCTTCCTTGTCGCGACGGTGGCCATATGTGGCCAGTCGAAGGTTTTCCATTACAGTGAGACTGCCAAAGATATGCCTTCCTTCGGGGACCTGGGAGATGCCCAGTTCGTTTACCACAAGGTGAGGGGGATAATCGAGGAGGTTTTTGTCCGCATAAACCATTTTGCTGCCAGGCGCGGCGGGTATCACACGCGATATGGCATGCAAAGTGGTCGTCTTCCCAGCGCCGTTTGCGCCTATAATGGCCACTATCTCTCCCTGGCCCACCTCAAAGGATATGCCCTGCACGGCTTGAATACGTCCGTACGATACCCTCAAGTCTTCTACCTTCAATAATGTCACATGACCACCTCCTCCCCCAGATATGCCTTTTTCACCTTTGGATCGTTCCTTATCTGATCAGGTGTTCCCTGCCCTATGAGGGCACCAAAATCTATGGCCAATATCCGCTCACAAATCCCCATGACCACCCTCATACGATGCTCGATGAGAAATATGGTCAAATCAAACTTTTCCTTTACCTCCTCAATCAGCTCTGCCATTCTGATCATCTCGGCCGGGCTCATCCCGGCCGTTGGCTCGTCCAAAAGCAGCAATTTAGGCTTCAGTGCCATGGCCCTGGCCATTTCCACTCGCCGTTGATCGCCGTAAGGAAGGTTCAGGGCTAATTGGTCGGCATAATGGCTTATGCCAAGGGTGTCTAAAAGCTGGTAGGCCCTCTCCTCTGCTTTCTTCTCCTCTTCCTGGTAATGTTTCGTCCTGAGGAAAGCATCGGCCAAAGAGTAATTGATTTGCGAGTATTGAGCAATCTTGATATTGTGCAGGACCGTGAGGTTCCTGAACAGCCGCAGGTTCTGGAAAGTTCTGCCCACGCCTTTTGAGGCCACTTTATGGGCAGGGAGGCCGGCTATGCTAGCGCCATTGAGGGTGATCTTGCCCTCCGTGGGTCTATAAAGGCCGCAGATGAGGTTGAAGATAGTTGACTTCCCGGCCCCATTGGGCCCTATCAGGCCGACAATCTCCCCCTTCTCTATCTCTGCCTCGAAATTGCTGACGGCCCTTAGTCCGCCAAAGAGATGGGTCAAGTTTTCAATCTGAAGCAGAGGCATAGGCTCTTACCTCCTCTTTAGGAAGTAGGAATTTAAATTCCCGGCCGCCATATATCCCCTCCCGACGAAATAGCATCAAGAAAATGAGGAGCAATGGAATCAGCACCCATTTCCACAAATCAAGGGGCCTTAGCACCTCAACCAGGCCAGTGTAGGCGATAGCACCAAGGAGCGATCCACTGACGCTTGACATGCCCCCCAGATAAACCATCACCAAGACCTCGGTGGACTTGAAGATGGAGAAGGTAGAGGGGTTAATATAGAGGAGAAGATGGGCGAGGAGGCCACCGCCAATCCCGGCGAAGAAAGAGGAAGTACAGAATGCCAGAATCTTGGAACGGCGGGTGTTGACCGTCATCAACTGGGCAGCTATTTCATCTTCGCGGATGGCCAGCACTCCCCGGCCGTAACTGGAATAAATGAAATTGCGGATGGCCCATAGCGATACAGCAGCCCAAAAGAAAACCCATGGCACATTGGTTATGCGGGGTATACTGGTGAGTCCCCGTGAGCCACCCAGGGCCTGTGTGTTCTCGAAGCCACTCTTCACAATGTAATTGAACGCTAAGGTGATGATGGCCAAGTAGTCGCCCCTGATTTTGAAGGAGGGGACAGCCACCAGAAGCCCTGCCAAGGCTGCCCCCAGCCCACCTATCAATAAGATCACAGGGAATACCAGGTGTACCACAGGGCCTTCGGCCCACGTTCCCACCTCGGGAGGGTACAGCCCCGTCGGGATCAGCGGAACGCCCAGGACGAAATGCGGGATGACCCGCGTTGTAATGATAGCCGTGATGTAGGCCCCGATAGCCATGAAACCGGCGTGACCTACAGAGAACTCGCCCATGTAGCCGTTCACTAGATTCAGGCTTACGGTCAGGATGACGTTGATGCCCATGTATATCAACACCGTTTGGATATAGTCGCTGAAGAGGCCCAACCAGCTCGCGCCCGTCAGCACGACAAAGAGGCCAATGAGGCCCAAGGGCAAATGGTATTTTTTCATCGTTTCTATCTTTACCTCGATCTCTATCTATAAAGGCCGGGGCTTGCCGGGATTTAGACTTTTTGTCGCCTGGCTACACCGAAGAGCCCTGTCGGTTTGATCATCAAGATGATCCATACCACGGCAAAGGATAGCAAATCGCGAAGGCGGGAGGGGAAGATGGCTCCTGTGCCTATCTCAACCAAGCCCAAGATGAAGGCTCCTACGACAGCCCCCCTTATGGAGCCGATTCCGCCCACGACGGCGGCGATGAAAGCCTTCCAGCCAATCATCATGCCCATCATCGGCTCTATGATGGGATAAGCGGTGCTGAATAGGGTCCCGCCCGCTGCGGCCAGCCCGGATCCAATAGCAAAGGTCAGGCTGATAATGCGGTTCACCGGAACACCCATCAGGGGGACAGCGAATTGGTCATAGGCTATGGCCCTCATAGCCATTCCCTCTTGCGTTCTCTCCACGAAGAAATCCAGGAGCACCATCAGCCCCATGGATACGCCAATGATGACCAGTTGGAGAGCGGAAATGCGCACGTTATGTACTTCGTAGACTTGCTGTGGGAGGAGGGGCGGCAGAGTTCTCCGCCAGGGGCCAAGCGAAGCCAGGGTGATATACTCCAAGAACAATCCTACCCCCAGGGCTGTGATCACCACCGAGAGTTTGGGGGCGTCTCGCAGGGGCCGGTAAGCTACCCTCTCGATGGTCACCCCAAGCAAAGCGGTGCCCAGCATAGAGAGGAGCAGGGTGGGCACGAAGGGCAACTTTAATAGTGTAGCGGCGAAGAAGGCGATGAAGGCGCCTACCATGAATACATCGCCGTGGGCGAAATTCACCATGAATAGGACACCATAAACCATACTATAACCTAAAGCGATCAGAGCATAGATGCTGCCCAGTTGCACAGCGTTCACCAATTGCTGAAGAACATAAGTCATGTTAAAATCTCCTGTTTCTAGATTATTCCACAGCAAGGTGGGCCAAGGTTAAACCTTGGCCCACCTTTAAAGGTAAACTCCTACTGCATTAACTCTTCCACCGACAGCCCATGCTCTGAGAGCGAGGCCTCGTATTCAGCGGGGTCAACCGTTCTGTACCACTTGAATGCTTTGGCCGCAGCATCGATCTGGACGATGTGCACGCTCTTGATCATGTCCCCCTCTGAAGTGGGGCTCATGGTGCCGGTGACACCCTCGACGCCCTTTATGGTGGCCAGGCCATCGCGAATGCACTCACGGTCCTTTTCCAGGTCGCCGGTGAGCTCGCCACAGTTTTTCAAAGCCTGGACGAAAAGCTGAACAGCGTCGTAGGTCAGGCCCCCGGTGGACTCGGGATCCTTGCCCACCTTATCCCTGAACTTCTGGATGAAGGCCTGGGTATTCTCGCCAGCTATATCCAGCGCCCAGTGGGTGGTGAAGAAGAGCCCGTCGCAGTCCTGGCCACAGAGCGTGATCAGGTCGGGGGACTCCCATCCGTCGTGGCCGATGATGCGGATCGTCCCCCCACCAGCCGGCGTAAGACCCAGTCTGTTGGCCTGCTGTACGATCAGAGGTACTTCATCGTAGTACTGAGGGACGTAGAGGACCTCAGCGCCCGAATCCTTTATCTTGGTCAATTGGGCGGTAAAGTCCTTGTCGCCGGTGGTGAAGGTCGTGAAGGCTGCCATCTCGCCACCCAGCCCTTCCCAGACCCTCTTGAAGAAGTGGCCCTGGAAGTAGCAGGCATCGCTGCCGATGTCGAAGAGCACCGCCCCCTTCGTGGCGTTAAACTCGTTCATGCCAAACCAGGCGTTCACCCCCGCCTGGAAGCTGTCAATGAAGGGGACGCGGAAGACCCAAGGCCGACGCAGAGTCGTATAGGGGTTGGTGGACCAGGGGCTGATCATCGGGGTCTCGAGCTCGTTGCAGACGGCACCGGCAGGGATGGCATTCTTGCTGGCGTTGGCCCCGATGTGGACCAAGACCTCGTTCTCGGCGACCAGCTTCCTGGCTGCGGCAGCGGCCGACTCGGGCTTGTTCTCATTGTCCTCGACGAACAGCACGATCGTGTATTTCTGCCCGCCGATCTCTACCCCGCCAGCGCCATTGATCTCGTCGCGTGCTATCTCCGCGCCGGCCACGCAGGCCTCTCCTACCGTGGGAATGGCCCCGGTGATCTCGGCGTTGACGCCCACCTTCAGCTCCCCTCCGTAGGGAACTGCCGGCTTGGCTGGCCCGCAGGCAGAGAGCAGGGTAAAGGCAAATATCAGACTCAGGACTAGTATCTTCTTAGACACGGTCTTTTCCTCCTTTGGATTTTAACTTGGCGATTGAACATTTTCCCTTTATGAAGCTCTCTCAAGAAACTCAAATCCCCAAAATCACCTCCTTTCCTTCTCACGTGCGCCAGCCGATTCCGCCACATGGGTATCCGCTGGCGCATGGCCTTGGGCCTGGTTGCTGAAATACGAGCGCGGTTCAGGGAGACGCCGCTCAAACAACTGCCGACCCACCCATCACATCGAGCGTGACCATGTGACCCAGGGCGCATAACGCTCGCTTGGCAGGGCAAAGGAACACCTACTCCAAAACCCATCCGCCACATGCAGAGGCAATGCGACTTAGACGCTTGTACTACAACCGGGGTGCGGCGCCAGCCTCATTCCAGCAACCAAGTGACCGAATCAAGATGGGCCATGACTCCTCCTCTCCAGGGTAGGTGGCCAGCGCCCAGTGATCAGCTCCACGGTGACCTACTTTACATGTGAACCATTATACAATAGCTCGCATTGGGTGTCAAATTCTTGTACAAATGCAAACGTCTATACCTTTTGACACCAGGGGCGTAGGCGGGTACAATGCACCTGCGGCCTAAAACGTAAGGACAGCTCTGCCAGATTACGCATTACCGCTATTTGGTTCAACGTGGGTTCGAGGGGTAACCCCTGGCATTGAGAGCCAACTTGTGGTAGAATACAGGCTGGTGCTGCT
>JBGVTF010000472.1:0-9196 GCA_041862415.1 Anaerolineae bacterium
CCCCAGGTAGCCATTCCTATGCACTACGGCGCGGGGGTGGCCGGCAGCATCAAAGACGCCAAACGCTTCCGCGACCGACTCCAGGGAAAGGTAGAAGTCCTCATCCTGTCCCAGGAGTAACCCTGCGTCCAGGCGCATAACAAAGGGGGTAGTCTCTCCATGAGAAAGAAGAAGCCTACCCCCCTTCTCGTTTACTCCCCACAAATCCAGATGCAGGAGATCCCCGGAGCCGCCTCTCCGGTCTCCCTGACACAAAACTAGGCTGTCTCCTCCAAATTCCAGGCCACGGGGTGTTCCGACCGGGTCAAAAGCAGAGGACCCACCTTGCCCAGGATAGTCTCAGCCTTGATGATGCATTTTTTGATGTCACGCCGCGAGGGTATCTCGTACATCACGTCCAACAAGGTCTCCTCGATGATCGTTCTGAGCCCCCGGGCTCCGGTTTTGCGCTTCAAGGCTTCCTCAGCCGCCGTTTCCAGGGCTTCGTCGGTGAATATCAATTCAACGCTATCCAGAGCGAACAGGCGCTGAAACTGTTTGACGATAGCGTTCTTAGGCTCGGTCAGGATGGCAACCATCGTCTCCTTATCGAGGGGCTCGACACTGACCGTGACCGGCAGACGCCCCACGAACTCCGGGATCAAGCCGAACTGCAACAAATCGTCGGGAATGACCTGGCGCAACAACTCAGCCGAAGTCAGTTCCCGACTCTTTTGACCCTCCGTCCCCTTGGCGAACCCTACCGCGCCCCTGGCGCCGACCCGTTCAGCCACGATCCTGTCCAGGTCGTCAAAGCCCCCCCCGCAGATGAACAGGATATTAGTGGTATTGAGCTGAATGAAATCCTGGTGCGGGTGCTTGCGCCCGCCCTGAGGGGGGACATTGGCCACTGTGCCCTCGATGATCTTGAGCAGCGCCTGTTGTACTCCTTCACCGGAAACATCGCGAGTTATGGAAGGATTATCGCCAGTCTTACGAGCCGTCTTGTCAATTTCATCTATGTAAACAATGCCCCGCTCAGCCCGAGCGATGTCGTAATCAGCGGCCTGGATTAAGCGAAGGAGAATGTTCTCCACATCCTCTCCCACATAGCCCGCTTCGGTCAGGGCTGTGGCGTCGGCGATAGAAAAGGGAACGTCCAGGATCTTGGCCAGGGTTTGAGCTAGAAGGGTTTTGCCGCACCCCGTGGGCCCGATGAGCAGGATGTTGCTCTTTTGTAACTCCACATCATCAACCTTGCCCTCAGCCAGTATGCGTTTGTAGTGATTGTAAACGGCCACAGAAAGGACCTTCTTGGCTCGATCCTGACCGATGACATATTCATTCAAACGCTCGTAGATTTCCTTGGGCGAGAGAATTCTATGGGTGAAGAGCTCGCGAGGCGGCGAAGGTTGATCTTCTGCAAGGATTTCCTGGCACAACTCCACACATTCATCGCAAATGAAGACCTCCTCGGGACCAGCGATCAGACGGTTGACCTCATCCTGTGCTCGCCGGCAAAAAGAGCAATACTGGGTGCTACCCTGTCTGAATCTAGCTACCATCCTGACCTGCCCCCTCCTCTTTCTCACCAGCATCGCCCAGCACTTCATCAACGATGCCATATTCCACGGCTTCCTTGGCATCCATAAAGTAGTCACGGTCGAAATCCTTGGTGATGCGCTCGAGGCTCTGGCCGGTGTGTTGGGCCAGGAGGTTCTTGATCATGACTTCAACCCGCTCCAATTCTTTGTATTGGATGCGCATGTCAGGGGCATAACCGCGGGCCGTGCCACCGGCAGGATGCATGTGGATGGTGGCATGGGGCAGAGTATAGCGCTTGCTCTTGGTGCCAGCCGCCAGGAGGACGGTGCCCAAGCTGGCCGTCCAGCCCACGGCGATGGTGGAGATGGGCGCCCCTATCAATTGCATGGTATCGTAGATGGCCAGACCGGGGTAGATTTCGCCACCGGGGCAATTGATGTAGAGAGATATTTCTTTCTCACGGTCCTCGCGGTCCAGAAAAAGAAGTTGAGCCACAGTCAGGTTGGCTACCTGATCGCTTATGGGCGTACCCAGGAAGATAATCCTTTCTTTGAGCAACAGAGAGTAGATGTCATAAGCCCGCTCACCGCGCCCTGTACTCTCAATAACCATGGGAATTAAACCGTTCATAGCGTGTGTCAGCTCCTTTCCAACACCTCACAGGTGCAAAATAGTGACCCTCCCATCGTAATTCAGTGCCTGAAGGCACTTCTCAGATCCAACGTCTAGTCGGCAGGGTCAGCCTCACTATCCTCCACTGATTCAAGTTCTACAGCCTCTTCGTCCTCCGCCGGAAGCGGAAGCTCTACCTCGTCTTCTGAAGTCTGGGCCTCCTCCGGCTCGGCTGTCTCATCCACCTCGTCTATCTCATCCTCCACCTCACCCTTGGCGATGGCCATCAGGTGCTGGAGGGCCTTGTTGGTCAACAGGTCCGAGGCAATGGAACGCACATTATCCGGTGAGGAAAAGACGTCGCGAGCCTCGTCGGCCTGCTCGCCAAAAGGCAAACTCATGCGCTCGATCTGGGCCCCAACCTCCTCTTCTTCGACCGTGATACCCTCCAACTCGACTACCTTTCCCAGGGCCAATCCCCGTCCAAGGCGCTCCGCAGCCTGGGGACGTAATTCGTCTCGATGCTCTTCTCTGCTTTTCTTGTTTATTCCCAACCAGTTATCGAGGGTCAGGCCCTCCCGCTGTCTCAAGATCCGATCCTGTTCTTCCAAAAGACTGTCCAGTTCACGCTCCAAAAGAACTGGAGGAAATTCTATCCGGGCTCTTTCCACTGTAGCGGTCAAGACCTCACGGGCGAAACGGCTCTCGGCCTCCCGCTCAGCCTCAGCCTGCAAGCTCTCACGTACTTGGACCTTCAGCTCGTCAAAGGTTTCAAAATCGCCGACCGTCTTGGCCAAATCATCGTCTAGCTCTGGCAGCACCAGTTCCTTGAGATCGTGGAGGTGGACTCTGAAGTGGCTCTCTTTGCCTGCCAGCTTCTCGTTGGCCAAATCCTCTGGATAGGTCAGGTCAAACTCCCGATCCTCGCCGATGACCATACCCACTATGTGCTCGTTGAACCCAGGCAAGGGATAAGGGGACTCTGCCTTCAAAAGGAGAGTTCGTTCCTGGTTGCTGAGAACCACCTCCCCCTCGACCGTGCTCTCGATATCTACGATCGCCTGGTCATCCAGTTGGGCAGGCCGTTCAACGGGCTGCCACTGGCCATGCTGTGCCTGGATGTTCTCGAGAGCAGTTTCGACTTCCTCGTCGCTGACAGTCACTTCGGACGGGGTGAGCCGCAATTGGCGATAGTCCCCCAGTTCAACGATGGGTGCTACAGGCACCACCATTGTCAAAACCATTGGCTCGAACTGGACGTTCACCAGTTCGGCCCGGGCGAAAGGTTCGATGTCTTCTTTGTCCAGGGCTTCTTTGAAAACAGTCTCGCCCAAGCCCTCCAGAACTTCCCGGTAGAGAGCGTCCTTGCCAAAGAAGCGTAGCACAGCATCGTAGGGGGCTTTGCCTGGTCGGAAACCGGGAATACGCCTTCGTTTGGAAAGGCGCCGCGCCACGCGCCGCAGCTCCTGCTCCACCCGTTCCTCATCAACTTCAATCGTCAATTCAACCTGACAGTCCTCAAGTCTCTCCGCGGTGACTTTCAAAACCCCTTCTCCTTTGCCACTGCTGCACCACCTGTGCCGCAATGGTGGCGCAATTGCGGTACAGGCAGTACAGGCAACGCCGTTCCTTGTCGCTTCACCGTTGCCATTATAGCACAAAACCCGCGCACGCGCCAGTACGCGGCGACTATTATACAGCAACTTGTGGAAAAGGCAAGAATTATGAGGGTACTCCCCCTTTTCATGTCCCAGGCGTGTAACGCTCTCCAGAAGCACTTTTTGACAACGCCGGTGAAATCTGTTATGATAGCCTCGCTGTTGCAGTAGGCTCATACTTTCTTCCAAAGGATAACTCAAGACATGAACCTGAATTTGGAGTCGCTAATCGAAGCTGTACCTCTCTTCAGTCGTCTCTCCAAGAAGGAGAGAGATGAGATCGTCCGACGGTTGCGTCGCCAGGAGCACGACCAGGGCACTGTAATCTTTGCTGCCGGCCTCCCCGGTGATCAGATGTATTTAATCGAGTCGGGCTCAGTTGAACTATCAACCGATGAAGGAGTAGTCATTGGCAGTGTAGTAGCGGGGGGAGTGCTAGGTGATATGGATGTGCTCCTGGGGCGGTCCCGCTCCGTGGAAGCGCAGGCGAGATCAGACGTCGTGCTGTGGACTCTGAGAGACCATGATTTCAAGGAACTGGTCGAGAAGCGCCCCTCGCTGGGCGTAAAGCTGAGTCTGGCCTCCGGCGCTCCCATTGTCCAACTCAGGCCATCCTTGATAGAACAACGCCTCAAGCCTCTCCCCCTCTTAGCCAATCTGGGCCCGGAGGAACTGACTGCTGTCGTGAATGCGCTAAGCATCAAAGAGTTCCCCCAAGGTGAGTTTCTCTTTCGAAGCGGCACCCCGGCCGACATGATGTTCACCCTTGAATCCGGTCGCGTCAGTCTACTCCCTACAGCGGCCGAGGTGAAAGAAGCAGGTGATGAATTACAGGAGGGAGCCACCTTGGGCCAGATGGAAGTCATAATGGGCAGCTCCTACTCCGCCACCGCCCAGGCTCAGACCGACGTCATCGTCTGGACCCTGAACCGCAAGGCCCTCCAGGATCTGGCCATCCAACATCCGACCCTCGGTTCAAACCAGGATAAGCTCTTGCAGGCCTACCTGAGCTCTAAGAAAGAGGAGACCCCGTCTACCAAAGGATTGAGGAAGCTCCCGCTTTTCACCGACTTGCCAGATGAAGCCCTGCAAGAGGTGGCTAAACGACTGCTGCTGCGACAGGCCTCGCCGGGCGAAGAAATCTTTGTCAAGTGGTCGCCGACCGATGCGCTACACCTGATCGAATCGGGCCAGGTAGAAGTAGCGGCTCGTCTGGAGGGAGACGACGTCTTCGGCGACAAGGCGCTCCTGATGCCTAAGAAACGAGAGATGACAGTCCGAGCGGTGACGGAGGTCAAACTCTGGATGCTGCGCCGATCTGATCTCGATGAATTGGCTCTGCAATACCCCAGCGTTGGCGTGGCCCTACACAAACTCCTCACTCAAAGCCTGACCAGTGTAGCTCGCTTTGAAAGCGTGCCCCGGGTGAAGGAAGCGATAGTTGAAGAAAAGGCTCCTCCACGGCCGGAAGCTCGCCCTGCCCCTCCTCCAGCCCGCCCGCGGCCGGAAGCTCGCCCTGCCCCTCCGCCAACCCGTCCGCAGCCTGAAGCTCGCCCTGCCCCTCCTCCAGCCCGCCCGCAACCCAGGCGGAGGTCATTCGGTCTGTTGGAAACGGTGCAGAATGTTACGCAAAGTATCAGAGAGGGTGTTCTAGGGACAGCCCTCTGGTTGGTCTCGTTGAGCACGGGAGGTAAGCTGCGGCTCCTGCTTTTGCTGTTGCTGGCGGTCTGGCTGTGCGGCATCACCATACCAGCTACACTGTTCACTGTCTGGTCGGATGGCTGGGCGGCGCTCTGGCCACCGCGTGAGGCCAAGCCGGCCTTGACCCTCCAACCAACGCTGGCCTTGTCGCCATCTCGGCTTCTCACCCCAACGTCCATGGCCTCTCCCGAACCCGCCGAGACGGGGGAGGCAACGGCGTCGCCTGCTGAAGGCGAAACCCTGGAACCCATAACCACCTCTCTGGCCACTGAAGCGGCATCACCAGCCGCCACCCCCAGCCCAGCGGTCACGCTCATTACACCTATGCGGGCGCGCATCACAGGCGACGGTCTGCAAATGCGGGTTGGCCCAGGGACCGCTTACGAAGTGAGAGCCTCTCTGGCAGAAGGTGACGAGGTGAACGTCCTGGGACGAGACGAGATGGGCGATTGGGTGAAAGTCGGTCTGGACAGCGGTGAGGAGGGCTGGGTGGCCGCGGAATTCGTAGATGTGGGGGGCAACCTGAAAGCGGTACAGGTGATCACACCGGAACCCATCCCGCCTCCCCCAACAGAGCCAACACCCACGGTCATGCCTTCCCCAACGATTCCCCCCGAGGCCACAGCCGCTCCAACCTCAGCGCCAACGGTCACGGTGCCCATAGCCTCGCGCACCACTGGCGGTGGCCTGCGCATGAGGTCCGGCCCTGGGACCGACTATGAAGTGTTGGTTATGCTGGCCGAGGGGCTGGAGGTAGACGTGCTGGGGCGAGATGAGGCGGGCGAATGGTTGAAAATCAGCGTGGACAGCGGCGAAGAAGGCTGGGTGGCTGCCGAGTTCATAGATGTGGGCGTTGCCGTGGAGGCTCTGCCGATAGTAACAGGGCCTTCATGAAACCAGAAATCGTCCTAGAAAGTAGTCTCGGCTGCTCACTAAAGTGTTGGCCCAGGATGTTGTGGCACGTGAAGGGCCACTCGTATCACAGGATGGAGTGGCCCTTTGGCATGGGGAAGGCGAGATTTGAACTCGCACGGATTTCTCCACGTGATCCTAAATCACGCTCGTCTGCCCATTCCGACACTTCCCCATCACTTCGGACATTATACTATTAACGGCCGATTTTGGCAAGTGGATGTTCCCTGGGGATTTCATGAAAGGAGCCGTCGGCATTGAGTGTCAATGTGTCGTCCGACGGCTCCTTGCATTTGCAGGTTGTATCTTACTGAGGTTGAGTCACTTGCCCCGCGCACCGATGACCGGGAGCGTCATCACTCGATCAGCACGTCGTCTATGGCCGCCTCGACCAGGCTGCCACCCCCACCATCAGCGGCCTCGATCAACAGATAGACCGTCTGCCCGGCAAAGCTGTCCAGACTGGCGTTAAAGTCTGCCCACACAGCCTCATCATAGTCCCCGGAGCCGAGCTCTTCAAAGACGGTGCTGGTCGTTGAGCCCACAACCTTCACCCGCAGGAAGTCGTCGCTGGTGGCGTTGCTGTAGTGCGACAGGTAGTACTTGAACGACAGGGCGAGCGACTGCCCGCTCGGCAGCGCGATGTCAGGCGAGCGAATCGAGGTCACGCCGCCATCTATGTCATAGCTGCCCACGCTGCTGCCGGCTAGCGGTCCGGTGACCAGGTCGTAGCTGCCGCTGGCCGTGCTGTCCAACTGGTAGGTCACACCGCTGTACTCGGTGCCCTCCGGGTTGGCCCACTCCCACATGCCAGTCGTGGCCGTGTCCGCCCCTGCCGGGTTGACCGTCCAGCCCTTGTCGCTCTCAAAGTCGTCGGAGAAGACCGGCCCTGGCCCTGGGGTGGGCGTCGCTGTGGGTGTCGGTGTGTTGGTCGGCGTGGGGGTGTTGGTCGGCGTTGATGTGGGCGTGGGCGTAGGCAGCGGTTCACTCGATGTGATGGCCACGTCGTCTATGGCCGCTTCGACCAGGCTGCCACCGCCACCATCAGCCGCCTCGATCAGCAGGTAGACCGTCTGCCCGGCGAAGCCGTCCAGACTACCGCTAAAGTCTGCCCAGACAGCTTCATCGTAGTCCCCGGAACCGAGCTCTTCAAGAACGGTCTCGGTCGTCGAACCAACCACCTTTACCCGCAGGAAATCGTCGCTGGTGGCGTTGTTGAGATGGGCCAGGTAGTACTTGAACGACAGGGTGAGCGACTGCCCGCTCGGCAGCGCGATGTCAGGCGAGCGGACCGAGGTCACGCCGCCGTCTATGTCATAGCTGCCGACGCTGCTGCCAGCCAGCGGTCCGGTCACCAGGTCATAGCTGCCGCCGGCCGTGCTGTCCAACTGATAGCTACGACCGTCGTAGCTGGTGCCCTCCGGGTTGGCCCGCTCCCACATGCCGGTCGTGGCCGTGTCCGTCCCTGCCGGGTTGACCGTCCAGCCCTTGTCGCTCTCAAAGTCGTCCGAGAAAACCACTCCCGGCTTTGGGGTCGGCGTCGGCGTCGGCGTGTTGGTCGGCGTGGGCGGTACACCTGTAGGCGTGGGCGTGGGCGTGGGAGTTTCCGTGGGCGGTACGCTCGTGGCTGTGGGCGTCGGCGTGTTGGTCGGCGTGGGCGTGGGCCCCGGCTCTCCTCCCACCACCGACACGTCGTCAATGGCTGCTTCGACCAGGCTGCCACCGCCACCGTCAGCCGCCTCCATCAGCAGGTAGATGGTCTGCCCGGCGAAGGTGTTCAGACTACCGCTGAAGGTCTCCCAGGCCGCGCCATCAACGTTCGCCGCACCAAGCTCCTCAAAGACGGTTGAGCTCGTTGAGCCGACGACCTTGACTCGCAGGAAGTCATCGCTCGAAGAGTTGCTGTAATGTGCCAGGTAGTACTCGAACGACAGCGTGATGTCCCCGCTGCTCGGCAGCGCGATGTCAGGCGAGCGGATCGAGGTCACGCCGCCGTCTATGTCGTAGCTGCCTGCGCTGCTGCCAGCCAGTGGCCCGGTGACCAGGTCGTAGCTGCCGCTGGCCGTCGTGTCCAACTGGTACGTCACACCGCTGTAGCTGGTGCCCTCCGGGTTGGCCCGCTCCCACATGCCGGTCGTGGCCGTATCGGTTCCACCTGGGTTGACCGTCCAGCCCTTGTCGCTCTCAAAGTCGTCGGAGAAGATCACCCCCGGCTCTAGAGTCGGCGTCGGTGTCGGCGTCGGTGTGTCTGTCGGCGTGGACGTGGGGGTCGGGGTTGCCCCTCCGGTGACAGTGAGGAAGATGGCGCTGAAAGCACCCCAGTTGTTGTTGGCATCCTTCCCGCGCACAAAGATGATGTGCTTGCCTTCGCTCCAGCCACTGGTGTCCACTGTCGCCTGAACGCCCTCGGTCTTCTCGTTGAAGCTGCCATCGGACGCCGACATGGAGTGGACTGTGGAGCCACTCTGCCACGGCGGCACGTCCACGTAGTATTCGGCCGCGGCGATGTCTTGCGTCGGCTCAGTGCCGTTGCTGTTGTTGTAACGGGTGTCGTTGATGGTGCCACTGAGAGTGACGAGCGTGCCGACGGGGACGTTATCCTGGCTGAGGGAGAGGCTGTAGGCGTCGGGTCCGGCGGGCGTCATGTAGGGTGTGCGCACGACCTTGGCGGCGTAGATCAACGCAGGCATGTTGTCGGGTACGATGGTACTCTCGAAGGGACTGCATGACTGGAAGAAGGAAGTGCCGATCTCAAAACAGTAGGCCGCCACTCCCAACGTCCCATAGGC
>JBGVTF010000473.1:0-44501 GCA_041862415.1 Anaerolineae bacterium
GTGGCCGTACCGAGTCATAGAGATCTCTTGCTGATCAACAAGAAACAAATCACCTTCTACCACGCAGAAAAGTCCCAGGCTTAGCCCCCTGGCGAGGGTGCGGTCTGGGACCACCCGTCCAAACCAAAGGGGTGTTACTAAAACAACTTGGACTCAAGGCTTTAGCCAGCCTCTTCCGCTTGAAGGCTCTGCTTTTCCTGCATAACTTTCTGCCAATACCAGCGACCGATTTCCCGCCCGCACTTCTCGATACCACTCGATAGTTCTGCGCAATCCTTCTTCTAAAGACACCTTGGCCTCGAAGCCGAATTCCTCCCTGGCACGGCTGATGTCCAGCGAACGCCGGGGCTGACCGTCGGGCTTGGAGGTGTCCCAGACTATTTTGCCTTTAAAGCCGCTCAATTCCCTGATGAGTTCTACCAGCTCCCTAATAGAGATCTCGAAGCCAGCTCCTAGATTTACCGGTTCGCTTTTGTCGTATCGCTCCGCTGCCAGAACGATACCCCTGGCCGCATCCTCGACGTAGAGGAATTCCCGGGTAGCCCGGCCCGTGCCCCACACCACGATATGGTCTTCTCCCTGTTCCCTGACATCGAAGACCTTCTTGATCAGAGCGGGGATGACATGCGAAGACTGAGGATCGAAATTGTCACCGGGGCCATATAGATTGACAGGCATCAAGAAAATCGAATTGAAGCCGTACTGCTGCCGATAGGCCTGGGATTGCACCAACAGCATTTTCTTAGCCAATCCATAAGGGGCATTGGTCTCCTCCGGATAGCCATCCCACAGGTTCTCCTCCTCAAAGGGGACCGGCGTGAATTTGGGATAGCAGCAAATGGTCCCCAGAGCCACAAACTTTTTCACCCCAGCCAGTCGGGCTTCTTCCATCAATTGCACACCCATGATAATATTGTCATAGAAAAGTTCCCCCGGCTTCTCTCGGTTGAGCCCAATGCCTCCTACCTTCCCGGCCAGATGAATCACCATGTCTTGGCCGCTTACCATCTTTCGACAATTCTCCAGCTTACACAGGTCACAGTTCGCTGACCTGGGGATAGCAATGGAAGCTCCTTCCTGACGCAGGATTGACACCACATAAGAACCGAGAAAGCCAGCACCGCCGGTGACCAAGACCTTTTTACCTGCCCAGAACGCCATTCGACCCCTCCCCATCAATTTCCAGATTTGCAACTATGAGGAACTAAACGTTTCCCACCCCTTTGTAAATAAACCCCGCTACTCGTGCCTTTTCCTTATTGAAGATATTACGTCCGTCAATCAGCACCGGCAGCCTAAGCTGTGTTTTCAGGCCCTCTAGGTCTAGCTCAGGGTACTGGTCATGGGCTGCCATGACCACCACGCAATCGCTGCCGGCTATCACCTTCTCCAGGTCATCGTTGTAGCCCTTGACGTAAGGATCGTGTACTGCTACCTCAGCGCCGAGTTCCTCCAGCCGCTTGATCAAAGGGATGGTGGGCGAATGGCGGGTGTCATCCGTGTTCTCCTTGTAGGCATAACCCAGGACCGCTATGCGCGCTCCTTGCACTTCTTTACCGGCCTCGCGCAAGGCCCCTTCCACCAGTTCGACCATGTGCAGGGGCATGCCGTCGTTGATGGCCCGGGCCGTCGGGATCAGCCTGGCCTCAAAGCTATCCCTCGCTCCGTGGACCAGCAGCCATGGGTCCTTGGGTATGCAGTGCCCTCCCACCCCCGAACCTGGCATGTGCATATCCCGATGAGGAGACTTGTTCACCAGTTGCCGTACCTCCCACACGTCGGCATTCACGTTCTCGCATAGGAGGGCTACTTCGTTGGCAAAAGCAATCTGCACATCTCGATACGTGTTCTCAACGGTCTTGACCAACTCGGCCGTGAGGCAGTCAGTGGGGTCCAAATCAGCCTTAACGATGTAGCGATAGAGCTCCACCGCAGCCTGGGCGGTTTCGGGACTCATGCCACCCACCACCCGGCTGCAGTTCTCTATGTTGGTCAGCAACTTGCCGGGCATGACCCGCTCCGGACAATTGGCCAGATAGAAATCCTCGTTCACTTTCAGGCCAGAAGCTTTCTCCAGAACTGGCTTGACCACCGTCTCCATCGTCCGGGGGGCGATGGTTGATTCGATGATGACCAGAGTCTCAGGTTGCAGATTCTGTCCCAGGTCTTGCAAGGCGGCCTGCAACGCTTCATAGCCTGGTTTCTTGGTAGTCTTATCCACTGGAGTCTCCACCGCGATCAGAGCTATTTGTGCCTTCCGGCACTCGGTATAATCCGTGGTGGCTTTCAATCTACCCTCCCGAATGACCTCAGCCAAGAGCTCCGGCAACCCAGGCTCTTTACCTTCAATGGGACAGATTCCCTGGTTGATCTGTGTTATCTTCTCGTTGTCACGCCGAATCCCCACCACCTGAAAACCGGCTTTGGCAAACATGCAAGCCACGGGCAAGCCTACGTAGCCCAGACCGACAACGGCAATTCGAGCTTCCTTACGGCGGATAGCCTCAATCAGATTCTCCATAGGTTACTGAGCACCTTTTCCTTTCCCCCTATGCTGCATTGGGCAGTATCTCTGTCGAGAGCAGATCGTACCCACCTGAGCGAATAACGGCCTGCCGGGATGTCTGCTGAGGTCTCAATTAGCTGAAGCTTTGCTTCGTGGGAATCTGTCTAATCTTACTCCAAACCCCATCAAAAGGCAAACCGCTACGTTCCTCGAAACGTGCAGATAGCGTCTCGCAGCCTCAGCAGGCCGCCATCAGTCGCCCGGGGTGGGATGGTCATCGAGTCAAAACCAAACCCAAGCGCGTTCTGTCAGTTCTGTCCAAAACGGTTCGCTCCTCACCGTGCTGGCCTCAAGGCCGCCAGACAGGAGTCTGGTCATTGGTCTCGTTGTCGTTCAGGTTGACGATCTCCCCCCCTGCATCGTTCATGGCGTAGATGTCCCAATCCCCATCGCGAATAGAATAGAAAACGATTCTGCTCCCATCGGGTGACCAACTGGGCCCATGGTCATCGGCCATGGGTTCGTTGCTCAGATTCCTCAACTGCTCTCCGTTACGATCCATGACGTAGATCTCTGAATTTCCGTCGCGGGTGGATTCAAAGGCTATCCATTGTCCATCGGGTGACCAGGTGGGAGCGATGTCGTTTCCTGGATTCTCGGTTAGCTTGATGGGAGGGGAACCGTTGCTGTCCATTACATATATCTCCCAGTTGCCATCCCGCGTGGAGCAGAAGGCTATCTCTGCAGCATCGGGTGACCAGGAGGGAGTCCAATCATCGGCCTTATCCTCGGTCAGCCTGATCACACCTGAGCCATCGGTCCCCATAACGTATATCTCCCAGTTCCCATCGCGGTACGAGACGAAGGCGATCCTCTCCCCATCAGGCGACCAGGAGGGCATCCAATCGTCGGTCGGATTGTGGGTCAGGTTGACCTGATTGCGGCCATCGGCGTCCATGACGTAAATCTCGCGATCCCCATCGCGGGTGGAGACGAAAACGATGTGCTCTCCGTCGGGGGACCAGGCTGGGGTTGTGTCGTCTCCCTCGCTGTCGGTCAGGATGGTGACGTTAGCGCCATCAGCGTCCATGACACAGATTTGCCAGGGGTCAGCTCCCTTTTCCTTGCACATGTAGGCGATAGCTGGTATGGTGCGGACAATGACGATGGGACGTGTGGCAGTAGGAGCGAGGGTTGGGGTGAAGGTGGGACGCATCCTCTGGCTGACGGCTGTAGCCGTCAGGCTGGTTGGTGTGGGGACCTCCTCAACGAGCCTCCTGCTGGCAAGCCAGGAGGGCACCGCTAACGAGCCTAGCAACACTGCGGCAAAGGCCAGCGTGACGATGATCCAGCGGACCCACCAGGGGTGGGTTTCTGGCCCGGTCAGGGGCTGCACTCCGGTCGGTTGTGCGCCGGTTAGCCGCTGGGTTTCAGAGGGTTTAGCTTTGACGGGCCACCTTATTTCCCGGTAGACCTGATCAGGTCTTTTGCTCCTGCCCAGCCAAATTCGTAACAGGTCTACGTTGAATCTATAGCTGAGGGCACCCAGTCGTTCCAAAATGTTGCGCGCCGCCAGCGAGTCCAACGCCTTGGCGATCTCGTTCTGATCTGCCCGTATTCCCCGCCTGAACAGGGCGCTGCCCACGTCCCGCCGGGTGGTGATGCCATGTCCCCCGCGCAAGGCTCCCAAAGTAGCCAGGATGATCTTTTCCTGAGGCGAGGATGCTTCCCAGAGTTCGTGGAAGTCAGGTATGCCCAGCTCTAGCAGTTCGTCTACAACAACATCAACGTCCGACAGGGTCGCCCGTCCGCTTCTGGCGCAGCGGTTAAAGAGAGTGTAACAGAGGAGTTGGATGAAGTAGGGATGGTTCGAGGTCAACTCCATGATGCGCTTGGTCACAGGCACATCGTAGTTCAGCATACCGCTCGCCGGTTCCCGGATGAGCCTGGCGGCTTCCATGCTGGTCAAGGAGCCGAGTTTACGATAGGCAGCTCTGGCGAAGAGCTGGGGATGCTCTTCATCAAAGTTCTCTGGGTGGCGGAGGGCCAGGATCAGTCTGATCCAGGGCTTATCCTTCAGCACATCAGTCAGATAGGAAAGAAAGGCGTGGGCCAAGTCTCCCCCCCCGGTGTCGGCCAGAGTCTCCAGGTTGTCGGCCATCAACACCAGTTGCCCGTCGCCGAGGCCCTCTCGGACCTGGGGGAGGAAGTGGTCAGCCAGGTAGGCGGTGTCTTTCTGCATATCCTCCAGGGCTGGTTCGGCCAGGGTCACATCGTGTGCTTCACGTAACCTGGAGGCCATGTCAACGCCCACCTGCCAAAGCAGGCCAGGCAGGTCCTGGTGCCTCGTACTTCGCAGGTCCAAGAGTATGGGGACGTAGCCCGGAGGGAGGTGGTGGGCGAGACGTCTCAGCAGCGAGGTCTTGCCGATGCGTCGTGGCCCATGCAGCACAAAGACACGCTGGCCACCGATCAGGTTTTCTGTGATCCAGGCTAGGACGTCATCTCGGCCGAAGAGCATCTTCTCCTCGCTCACCGGCCGGCTAGTATCATAGGGGTTGACCAGTTCAACCATGTTTCCTCATTCCTCTACTCGTTGAACAATTCTCCTACCGAAATCCCCTTATGTATGCGCCGGATGACCTCGCCCAAAAAAGGAGCTACAGAGAGAACGGTGATATTGGGCAGCATCTTTTCAGGGGGGATAGGGACGGTATTAGTGGTCACGATCTCTTTGACAGGGAGGTCTCGCAGGCGCTCAGTGGACGGGGGAGAGAAAGTAGGATGGGTGAAGGAGAGATAGACGTCTTCGGCCCCATGTTCTTTGACGATGTTCACGGCCTCGCATACAGAACTGGCCGTGTCTACTTCATCATCAACGATGAGGATGTTCTTCCTCTGTACATCACCGATGAGAGTCACAGCCTCGCAATCCCCTCCAGCTCGGCGCTTCTCGACGAAAGCCATCGGAAGGTTCAATTTCTGGGCAAAATTTCGGCCTTTTTTGGCAAAACCCAGATCGGCGGCGACGATGACCGCATTGGGCAAGTTCTTCTTTAGGAAATAGTCACTCAGGAGATGGAAGGCAGTCAGTTCATCACCGGGTATGCTGAAGAAGCCCTGGATTTGGCCAGCGTGAAGGTCCATAGTTACGAAGCGGTCAGCCCCGGCTACAGTGATCATATCCGCGATGAGGCGAGCGGTAATGGGTACCCGGGGCTGGTCCTTCTTGTCAGTTCGGCCGTAGGAGTAGAAAGGAATCACAGCCGTGATGCGGTCGGCTGAGGCCCGTTTCAAGGTGTCAATCATGATCAATAGTTCCATGATGTTTCTATTCACCGGTGCGCAGGTTGGCTGGATGACGAACACATCCTGTCCACGCACGCTGTGGTGAAGCCTGACGAAGATATTCTCGTTGGGGAATTCAATGATGTCTACCCCGTCCAGGGATACGTTCAGGTAACCGGCGATCTCCTCAGCCAGGGGCCGGTTGGCAGTACCGCTGAAAATGCGGATTTCTCCGTACATAAAGCACGATCCTCCCTAAACCAAATTGTGTGTTTGATATGAAACGATGGTTCCCCTAGCTACCTTCTCCGGTGCCTATCAGATAGACCGCCTGCCAGGGCCTGTAACGGCTGAAAAAAGTATCTTTCCAAAGGACTTTGTCACCCTCTCTAACCATACGATACACGGTAACATCTACGCCGTCATGGGCCCAGTCAATCTGTTCAGTTGTGCCCTCGGGTAGAGTAGGATCTTCCCGATAGACATCCGGCCCATGGGATACCACGTTCGCTTCGAAGGGGCCTTCTATCTCCACCGTGCGGCCAGTCTTGGTGCCGTAGAAGCGGAAGGTGACGGTGCCTGCTTTCAGGTCTGTCTCGGTCTCAATAAGCAGGTAGTGGGGCGTGTCGTTGACGAACTTGAAATCAACCTGAGGTGAGTAGACAGTAGCGTCCATCCCCACGGGCGGCTCATACCAGCCCACGCGGTAGCCATGAGCCCATCGCTCGGTGACAGGGTATCCTCCCCAAAAGGCGGCGCGAAAGGCGGTGGTGGAGACCTGGCAGACACCACCGCCGATGCCTACAGCCGAGCGATTGCCCCATATTATGATGGATTCCTCGTACCCAGTGGCCGCACTGACCTCACCTAGATGCTCATTGAAGGAGAAGATTCCTTCAGGGGGAATGACGAGACCGTGAAAGCGGGAGGCGGCCACATGGATGTTGTGCATCCGCCCCGAAGATGAGCCTTTGAAATAGGTGGTAGCTTCGCTGACCAGCTCTTTGATGCCCAGACTCTCAGCATTTTCTGTGGCCACTTGTGGCTTGGTTATGGTAACGGGCAGAAGGACCTGCCGCTGGTCGGTGACTGCCTGGGCGTTGATGAGACGCACCGTCTCGGTGATGTTCAGAGATCGTCCCTCCTGGCTGGTTACGATAGGTATAAGAGTCCCTGTCGCCGGATCGAAGTCAAAGCGACCATCACGGGGTGGCTGGTCAATCTGCTTCGTCAGTTCCTGAAGGTGGGCTGTGAGCTTGACCTGATTCAGGCCAGCGGCCAGGATAACTTGACCATTGTCCCTCTTGACCTGGCGAAGGGTGAGCATCTCAGCAAGGGCCGTCTGATCGAGGGTATAGGCGATCTCATCTCCGACACCATCACCGGGTAGTTTCAGAACCAGAGTGCTACCCAGCATCTGTTCCACATCAAATTTTGCCTGGCTCACATCAGTGATGGCTGGAGGTGTCTGATGCACTACCAAGTCCACAATGCCCCCGCTGAGAGTGGCAATACGTTGATAGATGAGTTGCCTGGTGGCAGCTATGTCTACCTCACGTCCCACCTGGCTGGGAACAGCTTCCACTTGAAGGTCATGCACCACCAGGGCGGCGTCACGTACTGGCTGATTGATCTCCTGAGCCAGGCGGCTGAAGTAAAGGATCCCGATTCCCTCGTCAATCCGGAGGGTGAAGGGGGCTGCGTGGCCTGACCACAGAATCCGGCTCTGATCCCACAGGCGCTTAAAGGTGGAGCCCTCTCGGCCCGCCGCGTAAGCCGAGATGGCGGTGGCTCTAGCATCCAGGCTCACTCCCAACTCTGGCGGTGAAACTGCCCAGGTCTGCTCACCGTAACGCAGAGTCAGCTTTATTGGTTGATATTCCTGGAACTTTTGCTGCAAGACAATCTCCGCCTCGGCCAGGGTAAGCCCGCCCAGCTCGGTCCCGAAAACGCTTACGCCAGGGTAGACGCGATCCATGTACAGATATTCATAGGTAACGAGGGCCAGAGCCAGAAGTATGGCGACTACATCTATCAAGGGTAGGACGATGAGGATGGGATTTATCCTGGGCTTTGATACCTTTCTGGGTTGAACTGCTTCGGTGCTCTCTATCATGCCGTTAATGACTGATCCCTATCCGTTGATGTCTGCCAGAAGGCCTTGGAGCCTGGCTGACCGTTGCTCTGTGTCTATCAAGTCAACCGTCAGGGCGACAGCGACGGCCACGCCCTCCCTGGCCTTGGCAGGCAACTGCTCCCTGGGCCAGAGCAGCCTTTGCCCGTCGTCAAAAACCAGCACAGCGTAGTCGCCTTCGTAGCGGTCTACGATGCCGCGCAGGGAAAAGTCCTTTCCATTGCTCTCCTTCCCTGCTGATGGAACCGAGGCCTGGGGTTTGCCTTTCAATCAATGTCCTCCTCTTCCTCCAGTATTTCCTCTTCTTCCTCATCGCTTGCAATGACCTGTACGTGAGGCAAATCCTTGACCAGGGAAACCAAGCGAAGCAGATCTTCCACCATCTCTCCATCGCCCAGGTCCATTCTCTCAGCCACGATGTCGTTGATGAATCTCATCAATTGCCGTACCGTCGTCACCCCTTGGTCTAGAGCCGGGCGGGCCTCTTCTTCATCGGCTATCTCCTGGGTGGCCAGAGCGCAGGCCTCAGCTTGAGCCAGCCCCCAGTCCAGAAGGATTTCTGCTTCATCGTCTTGTAGGTCGTCGGTCAGGCTTTCGCTTTCGAGGAGTATTTCGATAGCCAGGCGCTTACGGGCCTCGAGTTCAGAATCGCTGATCATCATTTGCCTCCTGAGTTTAGTCATATGCTGATAGAGAAAGCTGGCGCGTCGCACCCTTATCCTCGTAAGTCACCCGCCAGCGGGGCACCCAGGCCAAGCCTAAGGCTTCGATGCTGATGTCGGCCTTCTTTGCCCTGACCTCGACTTTCTCCACGACATCAATGGTCTCTGCCCAACGCTCGGTGACCTCCGCTATTTCGTTTTCCAGTTCTTCCCGTAAATCCTGGATCTGAGCCTCGTAGTCTTCCATGGCCTCCACAGATTCTTCTATATCGGCCTTAGCTTGTTGGGTCATGCGGCGCTTGCGGCTAGCAGTGGAGATGGCCCGTCTGGAACGGCGGCCTGCCAAGAGGCCCAGCACTGACTCGCCCGCGGAAAGCAGTTCTTCGCGCTTGCGGGCTTCGTACTCGGCTTCATCCTGAGACAGCTCTCTTTCCTCGCGCCGTTTTTTGCTTTCCAACTGGTCCAACTTTTTCTCGTATTTCTTCTTGAGCTCTTCCACCTCAGTGTCGCGTCTTTCACTGGCCTCCACCCGACAGCGCCGCTGGAACTCCTTGGCTGTTTCGTCAGGCGTTGAATAGAGCTTCAGCCCGGGGTTGTGGAGGAGGGTCAAGGAGACGTTGCGATAGAGGTAGTCGGCGAACTCTTTTTCCAGGCTCTTGAAGCGGCGAGCGTCACCCAAGTCCGGCGGCAAGTCGGCGAAGAGAGCATCCTGGGCCTGTTTGGCTGAAAGTTCTTCCCTTTCGACTGTAACTTCTCCCTTGCTCCAGTCCACTGCCCCCTCTGTTAGCGGATGGATGATGCGGCCAACGGTCTGCTCCTGAGAAAGGCCGCTCTTGGTGTGGGTGAAGTACATGCTGGCCAGACCCAACAGGGCGGGCTCGTACAGCAGTTGTTTGTCCTGGTATACTATGGTGGCACCCTTTTCTTCTTCCACCTGGCGGATGGCCTGCTCCAGCGAAATGTCAACTGGCAAGAAGTACTGTTGGATGGAAGAAGGCAATTGGGGTGGTACCTCTGAGAGGCCAGGTGCTTCAGCCGGGGCTGGGGCAACCGCGGCTTCCGCCACAGTTTCCTCCAATGGCCGAGCGGGAGGGGCAGCTTCTGCGCTCACCAGCGTCTTGATCTGATCTCTGGTCAGAGGCCCACGCAGGTAAGACATGGCCCAACGGCTCTTGAAGACGAGAGGCTGGGCGGCGTGGACGTTGTGCAGCAGGAACGCCCGCGATTCCAGTGAGGTGATGAGTTTGTCCAGATGAGCGCGATCAGCCAGGGCTCCCGCTGCCGAAAGGGCTCCCTCCAGGCCCTCCAGTACCCGCAACTTGTCCCGTTCTGTTTGCAGCTTCCCGATGAGCCAGGTGCCGGCGTTGGAGAGAGCTTTATAGTCCAGGTCAACGGGATTCTGAGTGGTCAACACCAGCCCTAGGCCAAAGGCGCGGGCTTGCTTGAGGAGGTACAGGAAGGGGGGCTTTGAAGGAGGGTTAGCCGGATGGGTGGGCAGATAGCCAAAGACCTCGTCACAGTAAAGGATGGCTCTCAGACTGGTGGTGCCGGATTGGGCGCGCATCCAGGTCTGAACCTGCCCCAAAAGCAGAGTCATAAAGAACATCCGCTCAGCTTCATCCAGATGCGCGATGTAAAAGATGGACACTCTGGGCTTGCCTTTGGGGGTGTGCAAAATAGCATCAACGTCCAAAGCCTGGCCTTCGATCCAGTTTTCGAAGCTGGGGGTGGCAATCAGACTGTTGAGGGCCATGGCCAGCTCCAGGCGATCCTTTTCGGGGAAGAAAGTCTCGACAGGGAAGACGCCCAGTTTGGCCATGGGCGGCTTCTGGATGCGCAGGATGAGTTGAGTGATGTCCAGGTTCTCACCCTTACGCCAGGCCTCCTCGAAGATGTTGGCCAGGAGGATGTGCTCTCGGCTCTTGACGGGATCAGCCTCTATCCCGATGAGCGCCAAAAGGGCCGTGACTGTGCCCGCGATTTTCTCCCGTAACAGTTCCTCGTTCTCGTCCCAGGAGAGGGCGGGAGCCTTGAGAGTCTGCAAGATGCTGATGGGCTGGCCAGCCTCACTGCCGGGGGTGTAGATGGCGAATTCGGCTGCGTCTCTCAATCGCTGCAACCGCTCCGGACCGATCCCCCATTCTCCCAGCCCCTTGGCCCAGGTACTGGCTATCTCCTGGGCATACTCATCGGGACTCAACCCTTTGCGTCGTGCATCATCCGGGTTGACCCAGGGGCGGAACTCCTCGGGCTGCAATTCGGGGAAGGTCAGAAGCAGATTGGTCATATCGCCCTTGGGATCAATGACGATGGCTGGAATGCCTTCCAGGGCCGCCTCTTCCAGAAGGTCAACGCACAGCCCTGTCTTGCCGCTGCCGGTCATGCCTACACAGACGGCATGGGTGGTCAGGTCTCGGCTCTCGTAGAGTACCGGCTCATCGAGTGTCTTCCTCTTTTGAGGGTCGTACCGTTTGCCTAAGTAGAGACTACCTGTTTTTTCAATCTCGCTCATTGCATTTTCCTCCAATCTTTGCTGAGCCTCAGGTCAGAGTCTAGACGCCTATATGATTTTACCAGAGCCCCCTTGAAAATGCAAGGTAGAATCTCTTGTATAAAAAGCAAGCTTGTGATATAATATGTTAAGTGCGTGAGATTACCCATAGGACTTAACGGTGCATGGACACCCAGGAGGTAAGCAATCATGAAAATGACCATGCAGGTAATCGGGCTCGGGCGCAATCTGATTATTGCAGTTGTGTTAGGGCTGCTGATAGGGTGCCTCTTCGGCTGGATGGTCATGGGTTGGATCGTTATGCCTGTCAAGTGGGAGTTGACTCTGGCTGAGAAAGAGCAGTATATCCTTATGGCTGCTGATTCCTACTCCCTCAACGGAGATGTCGAATTGGCGGGAGCCCGCTTGGCCGATTTGGATGACGAGGAAATCGGTGGGATAATCGCCAGGTTGGCTGCCACCCATCCGCAGGAGCAGCAAAATCTACTTAATCTGGGCCTGGCCTTGGGCCTGGAAGTCACGGAGGTGACACCCCAACCGGCAGCCGTGGCCACGACTCCACCGACAACGGTCAAGCTGACTTCTTCACTTGGCCGTACATTGCCCATCGTTTGCGGTTCCCTCCTGGCCGTTGTGCTGATCATCGCCATCGGCGGCCTGCTGATAACCCGGTTGCGTGCTCGTCGGGAGGAGGCGGGAGCACCGGCTTGGCCGGCCGAGGCCCCCGGAGCGGCAGAAGCTATGCCTTCTGTGGCGTCCACTGGTCCGCCTCCCATGGGGCACTTTGTGACCACCTATGACCTGGGCCACGATACCTACGACGAGTCTTTCAGCATCGAAACTCCTATGGGCGAATTCCTGGGCGAGTGCGGGATGGGCATCTCGGAAACCCTCGGGGCCGGTGAGCTGGCCAAAGTCACTGCTTTCGAAGTCTGGCTCTTCGACAAAAGCGACATCCGTACCGTCACCAAGGTGCTGATGAGCCAACATGCCTACCATGACGATGCCCTGCGAGCCAAGCTCGCTTCCAAGGGAGATCCTGTGTTGGCTGAAATAGGCAAAGGTATAGTCCTGGAGACGAGTTCTCTGCGAGTTGACGCCAGAGTGATGGACATGGAATATGATGGCGGAGCTGTGCCACCCCAGAGCCACTTCACAAAGCTGACAGTGGAATTGGTGACCAGGCCCCTAGAGTCAGGCAGAGAACCGGTGGGATGGGAAGAATAGTCGCCTGAGATCCCCCACAGACGGAGAAGTCCAAGGAAAACTGGGGCATCGGTGATCAGCGCCGATGCCCTGTGTCTTTAATAATAAGTCTCCAGGCCAAGGAGCGCCTTCTTACTCTGTCCTCACCCTTGGCTGAGGCCCTCGGCGAGAGGGCGAGCCAGGGCAAAGCTCTGCTGCTTGTAGCGCTGTGCGCCCGCCGGGTCGTTCCGCCGCAGCAGGCGGATGACGATGTATTTCTGCACCTCGTAGAGCAGGTAGAAACGGGTCCGAATCCGGGCCTCAGGCGAGGCGTCCCGGCTCTGCCCGTATCCTTCGCAGAAGGCTGGCTCCGAGATGCCGCAATAGTCCAGCACGGCGAACTCGATCTCTGGATCGCCCCACAAGGCCCGGTCCAGGTCCACCAATCCGGTGACTGTGCCCTGGGCATCTACCAGGATGTTCTGGTGCCACACGTCCATGTGCAGCAGGCTCGCTGGCACTGACCGGTTGAAGCAGGATCGGTAGGCCCGCAGCAGTTGACGCATGAAAGCCGCTTCCTCAGCGGTGTAACCCCCGGCGGCCACGATGTCGTCGAGGATCAGGTTCCACATCACGACGAAAGCCTCCCACCAGCTTGCTTGTGGCTCCATGGGGTGATGGGCTCCCAGATAGCCATATGTTTCGGCGGTCAGGGCGTACATCTCTCGCAGGTAGCCGCCGACCTGGAAAAGGACGCGATTGTAGAAGGATTCTGTCGCCTGCACCTCCGTCAGGGGACGACCTGGCAGGCGCTGCATCAGCAGGTAATCGCGGTCAATGAGGGTGCGAGAGTCGTCGTAGGCCAGGATGCGGGCCACGGGGACGGTGGTCCGTTCCCGCAGCAGGGCGTGGATTTCGGGCTCCTGGGCCATCATGCGCCGTTCGTAGAAGAGGAACCCGGCGTCGTCGGGTGGGGCGATGCGCAGCACCAGTTCTCCGTCGCCGGTGCCGACAAAGTAGGAGGTGTTGTGCTTGCCGGTGAGGATGGGTTGGAAGGTCAGGACAGCCGGGTCCACCGGCTGCTTGGACGCAACCAGGGTCCGCAGCAATTCAACAGGAAAACTCTCAGCCACTTGTCGGCCTCCACTTATCGCATAGTATACCACAAAATTCGAGTTTGTGCACAGGGCGTTCTCATTTTCGGTGTACAAGGTGCCAGGCACTTGCTCAGACAATACAAGCGCGTCTCCGAGCAGGACGTTCTGTCCCGTTTGAGCATTTCCTGCGAGCGCAAAAGTGCCTGGCACCTGACTTTGAGGAAGCCATGGTTTGTGGGTTGCGCAGTGATCGTTCGAAATTTGGTAAGTTGCGCACAAACTATTGACAAATCTGCTGAAATGTGCTAAAATATTATCAAGTTTGTGGCCTTAGAGGTCTATGTAGCTATGAAAGAGTTTCCTGGAATCGCCCTGAACAGCCTTATTATTAGCCTAGTAGTTGTGCTCCTTAGCCTTATTAAGGAGCCATTGGCGGTTGGGGCGGTTTCAGGGCGAAGAGCATAGCATTTATCCAGGTCTACCCAAAACCTCCCAACCGGGAGGTTTTTTATTTGGAATTTTGCAGAGGAGGAGAACAATGACAGACTTGATCCGTTTTGTGCCGGAGGGTCACCGATCTCCAGTCGCTCGCCAGGAGCAACTGGAAGTCGTCTTTCAGGCCCTGCGCAGGCACTTTCCCCACGAGGTGAGCTGGGGTCCGTCCTCAGAGGGTGCTTCTCTGAGGGTGACTTTGCCCGAAGGGGTCAGTGCCAGAGAGCTATCGGAGTGGGCCAGGCAGGAGAAAGTCATCTTCAGCTTCGATCCCGACGCAAAGGGTCAGGCCCGTGAGCGCGGAGTTGAAGGTGCACGCGAGGCCATGTACCTTCACTGGTCTCATCTGGAACAGGCCCAGGTGGAGGAAGGCATCAGGCGCCTGGGGAAGCTCATCGTCAGGTACATGGATCGGGCCGACGGGTGCGGAAGGTCCCCTCGCTTCATAGGGCCTTAAACAACGCAGAGTTAGCCCTATCATACAACACGTCTTGAAGGATAGCTGCTGTCCTTTCGTCTGGGAGCGGCGTGTTGTGTGCTGCTTTGCTGAGGAAGCATAAGCGTTCAGAGGGGTGGTTGCGGAAGGTGCGATAAGGTGCCAGGCACTTCTGATAGATCGCCCAGAGGGAGGTACAAGCGGTTTGGCAGACGACCTTCAGGCCGAAGCAGCCATGTAAGTGCCTGGCACCTGAACACTTGTGAGGAAGCGTCTCTTAGCCGAGCCCTTTGGCATCGTTGGCAGAGGAATACTGGGCTGACCGGGTGGGCTGGCGCCCTCAACAGCAGATACTTGTTAATGCGGCATTGTGCGATGACAAAAGGCGGGTCATGATGACCTGCCTTTTTGGTTGAATGTTTCTATCGGAACTTGCTAACACCAACAAATAAATTGTCCACGCGCTTGGCAAAACATCTGGTTCTCAAGAACATATCCAAGCAGATATTAAGGGGGTGATGACGTATTAGTATCGAGATCATCGGACAGGGCGTAGGCAGGTGGTTGAGGTGAATCGAGAGCGGTTCATCGGGCGGATGGTACAGCACATTGCACCTTCACCACCTCCCCAGTATACCCCCTAACACGCCACCCAGCCAAACCCGGAGCGAACTTTACACGGCTGTACTAAGGTTCAGCAAACCTGCCCTCACTGATAATGCATCTGGGGTAGAATGGATGTCATTCTTTCTTCGCACCGATGAGTCCGAGTTCATAGCCCACAGCCACTGCTCCTGCCCTGTTGGGCACATTGAGCTTGCCTAGAATATTGCCGACGTGATTTTTAGCGGTGCTTTCGGCGATTCCCAGCGCTAGTGCAATTTCCTTGTCCGTCTTGCCCTCTGCCATCAACGCCAGCACCTCGCGCTCGCGTTCAGTAAGTTCCTCCACGGGGGTTGTAGGTGGCGTCACAACCTGCGGTGACGGGGGAGGCGGGGGCGGCAACGTGTGGACACTGCGGATTTCTTCGATCAACTGTTGCTTAGGGACTTCCTTCGTCAAGGCAGCCAAGGCACCTGCGCTCTTTGCCGGCTCGATGAGATGCGGATAGATCGTGATCGCGATTATCTTTGTCTCCGGCACTTCGCTAGCGAGTCGCCTGATCGCTTCAACGCCTGCACTCTCATCTCCGAACCACTTGAGGTCTAACAGCAGGACATCGGGGCGTAGCTCGTGCACCTTCTGAATCGTCTCGTGCAGTGTAGCTCCCTCGCCAACAATCTCCATATCTGTCTCTGCTGCCAGAATGCGTCTCATTCCTTCGCGGGCGATATCGGTATCATCCGCGATTACGATTCTTATGATTCCTGCCATGTCTTCTCCTCCTTTTTCTAGGTGAGAGCGATGAAAGCATCGTAGCGCTGCTTGATCAGTTCCGTCGGATCATCTCCCACCTCCTTGAGATTGAGCATCTTTTCCAGATCATCATCGTCCAGAAAGAGGATAACTTTCCTCTCGGCTTGGAACACCTCCACAGCACGTTGAAGCATGGATTCTCCTGCCGGGATGCGACTTACAAGAAAACCCAAACGGCCCAACCCGGGTGTTAGGTAGCTGGCCACCTGATCAACGTAGCGTACATCCAGCCTAGTGACATTCTTGACCTCAAAAACGATCTGGGTAGCATCATGACGCTGGCTCACGCGCTGCCAGAAAGGGTGGAGCGAGTAGTTTGAGAACAAGATGTCGCGCCTGCGACTACCACTGATGGTTCTTACCTGGGAACGCGGGTTAGTGAGATGTGGATGAAGTACTGTCGTCAGAATGACACGGACGACTTCCTCGTGAGCGGCATACTGCTTACCCGTCTCCAGGCTGCGCAGGTGCGCCAGCGCCAACTGAGCTTCTTTCAGCTCCTTTGGCCCAGTAGGTTCGACCATGGATGCGTAGACCGCCCGGATGACACGTAACAACTCATTCTTGCTGATATCCTTGGACACCACCCATGTTGCCCCTGCATCTCTCGCCTGTTGCACTAGGTGCTCATATACGGTCATACCTATGACACAGGTCTTTGGATGTTCTCGGCGTATCTGAGCAATCACATCATCCATAGCCCGGTCGTCACCATGCCATTTTAGGTCGAGCAATACTACATTAGGCCTCTTTTCGCTTACTTGTGGCAATACCTCAGGAGCGGTTTGCACAACACCGACTATCGTCATATCATTCTCGTGTTCGAGAATACGCTTGATTCCCTCACGGGAGATGGCTTGGTCATCAGCCAAGAGGATGCGGATCTTACTGTGCATCACTCCTCCTCATCAGACCGATGGTTGCGCAAATCGTCGCTCCCTGGCCAGCCGCAGAGTCAATGTCTAGGTTGCCGCCCATTTCACGGAGAGTATCACGAAGCCGTCGCAGTCCCCACTTGTGTGAGAGGCCAAGCGTTGATTCCACATCAAACCCCTTACCGTTGTCCTTCACCCAGAGCTTGACTTGCTTTTCGCTGCACTCCAGGTGCAATTCGATTTCCACATCAGGATTGTGAGCAACACCAGAGTGTTTGACGGCGTTACTCATAGCCTCTTGCCCGACTCGGTAGAGTATCCCCTCGATCTCTGGCGGTAGCCGCTCGTCGAGTTCGCCGTGCATTGAGATGCACCCACCTCCAATTATCTCTGCTCGCTTTCTCAGTGCCACCAGCAACCCTTCTTGCTCCAATGTAGGGTCACGCAGGTCCTCGAGCAGATAACGCAAGTCGGCGTAGGCGCGGGCAAGCGCAGCTTGCAGCCTCTTCAGCGTTGTGCGCCGTGCTTCTGGATCATCGCGTGATAGCTGATCGGAAAGAATCTCCGATTCCCAACGCACTCCGGTTGCCAATACGTTCATCGCTTCGTGAAGATCGGTCTCCAGTCGTGCTCGCTCATCACGGACTGCATCCTCGCGGGCTTTCTCGACGCTCCTGACCCACTCGATATCGGCTGCCGCATTTGTCGCCAGTGTCTCAAGCAGTAGCTCATCGAACTCCGAGAAGCCCTCCCGGCTCGTTGCATCTCGCGCAACCAAGATGCCAGCAAGGCGTCCGTCCGGGAGACACATCGGCGCAGCGAGCAGGCTGTGATTGGCCCCCGGTTCGAAATCCCACCTCAGTTCGGTCCACAGCTCCTTGCTCCAAGACGGATGTTGAAAGATCTGTTCTCCTGGCAGCCGGATCGGCTGGCACGTCTCCGCCACATACCCAACCAGCCCCCCCGGGGGACCGATGTTGATAGCGGTGCCAATAGCGGAAGATCCGTCCCCACCAAGTGGTGATGCACCTGCTGCGACAAGCTTCAATTCGTCGCCATTCTCACCACCGACAAGAAACAAAGCGCAATCACGTGCTGATAGAAACCCAGCGCCTGCTTCGACGATGAACTCATACAATCCCTCTAGGCTGGTATGCTGGGCGAGACTGCTCGTTATAGTGGAAAGGCAATCCCGTAGCCGAGTTTCCTGCCGTTTTCTATCAGTGATGTCGGTAAAGACGGCCAGTACACCTGTGAATGACCCTTCATTGGAAAGAGGTGTTGCGCTGACGATGACGGGCACACGTTGGTCTTCCTTGGTCAGCAGAACCGTCTCGTATCGGCTGGCAACGCCCTTGGGCCGCTTGGCGGCCTCCTCCTTGATCTTTCCCATTTCCTCAGGAGCCGCGGTGACCGCCCAGTGCTGCCCTATCAATTCCTCAGGGGCATAACCCAACAGTTCCGCCGTCCTGTGATTGACAAAGGCAATGTGCTCGCTCGCGTCTTCAAGGAGGATACCCTCCTCCATGCTCTGCACGATGTTCTCATTGAAGGCCCGCAGTGAGTCGGTCTCCTTGTACAGCCGCGCATTCTCGATAGCGATAGCCGCACTCGCGGCCAGTGGCTCTACCAACGTCAGATCTGTTGGCTTGAAGCGATCTACCTCTGTATCCACCACTTGGAGCACGCCGATCACATCCTGTTTGACCCGCAGTGGGACGGTGAGGATGGAACGAAGCTCCCATCCGAGTAGCTGATCAAAGCCCTTGAAGTGCCGCTCGTCGGCCCGTGTGTCCGGCACGATCAGGCTTTTGCCGTGGCAAGCCACCCAGCCGGCAATCCCCTGCCCCAGCGCCAGGCGCCAACCGCGCACAATCTCGCCGTTGGGGCCAGTGGCCTGATGGCAGACCAACTCATCTGTCTTCGGGTCGATCAACCAGAGCGTAGAGGCGACCACATTCAGCAGACCGCGCACCTCTTCTAGGACAGTGACGAGCACCTGGTCTAGGTCCAGCGTGCTTGTGACGCGGAGGCTGGCTCTCCGCAGGGCGCTCAACTCGTTGGCGTGCCGCTGAGCCTCTTGATAGATACGGGCATTCTCAACCGCGACAGCTAGCTGGTCGGCCATGCTTTTCATGGCCTCCACATCGAGATCATCGAAGGCGTTCAGCTTAACGCTCTGCAGGTCCAGCACCCCGATGGTGATATCCCCAACCCTGATTGGAACAGCGAGTTCAGACTGAATGCGGTCTTCCACCGGAGCTGGCAACAAGCGAACAAAGCGTGGTTCTTCGGAGACGTTGTTGGCGAGCAACGTCTGTCCATTCTGAGCCACCCAGCCGATTATGCCGCAGTTGACTGCCTGACGATACTCTCTCACAATCTTGTCGTAGATGCCGCAAATCGCGTGAAGCACTAGAGCTTCACCTGTCTCATCCATCATGAATACAGCGGCCCTGTCATAGCCGAACATCTGACAAATCGACTCAGTCGCCTTGGAGAGAACCGTATCTAGATCCAAGACCGCGGTGACCTGTCTCCCCACCTGATTGATCAGGCCTAACAAGGCTGACCGACGCTGCTGGTCTTCATACAAGCGGGCATTCTGGATGGCCGTAGCCGCCACACTGGCCAGAACCTCCAAAGCCTGGACAGTGTCGAGGGAAGGGAGCTGTCGGTCGCCTGGGTCATCCACAGAGATGTAGCCCAACAGTTCTTCCTCTTGGGTCTGGATCGGCACAATCAGCATATCCTCTTGATGCCACTCACCAGGCTTGCGCTCGCCCGGGTCCGCGGTGAAAGTGTACTGGCGGAGGTCAGGTATCTTGGGGCAGCGGTCATGTCTGATGAAGTAGGACTCGCTCACTCGGAACTCGTCCTGAAGCAGAGACATAACTGTGTGGAGCGGTATGCGCATGCCTGCTAGCTTGCGTCTACCTGTTGGCGGCACGCCAGCCATAGCTTTAACCACAATCTTATCATTTGCTTTATCCAAAAGATTGACAACGGCCATTCGATAGCCGCTGCAACGGCACACCGCTGTGGCGATGGTTTTAAACAAGGTATCGAGCGGCTGATGCAGACCAAAAGTACGGCTAGCTTCCAAGATGTCCGAGATTTGCTGTCTGCGCCGTGTGCGGGTGTTGTAGAGTTCGGCGTTAGCGATAGCTGTTGCCCCCTGCGCAGCGAGCATGGTAATGAAGCTTTTGTCCTTCTCACCGAATGCTTCCTTCTTGGTGCTATGGACACTAATGGTGCCCACGTTCTTATCGCCTACGTACATAGGCGCGACCAACAGCGAACTGAACGGAATGAAATACGAGGGAAGTGGGTGATACCGGTCATCTTTACTCACGTCGGGCACGTTTATTGTCTTGCGGTCCTGAATAGCGTGACCTGCAATCCCTGCCCCAATTCTCATCAGCGATCGACCCAGCGTGGTGAGGTCTAGGTGCGAAGATCCCATGGGGACGAGAGTTCGGTTGTCTTCACCCCTCAGGAGGTGAACGACCGCCCCATCTGAAGCCGGAACGCCTGCCTTGGCAACATCAGCGAGAAGTTGGCATAGTTCTCGCTGATCGAGGACCTGAATTAGCGTGGTAGCTGCTTTCAAAAGCGTGCTCTCTTCACGAAGCCTAGGAAAAAGATGCACGAAAAAGTAGAGAACTGCCGCCAGCAGCCCCAAGATGGCCCCCTTGGCGGCCATCGTTGCGAAGTCTAGAGGCTCAGGCCAACCTTGGGCAAAGGTCAGAACCAGCATGGCAGCACAGACCTCCAAGTAGATGATCAACAATGGAAGGAGGCGGCCAAAGTACCCAAGTGCAGCGAGCATCGGCATCGAAAAGAAGAACCATAGATAGCCAGAGGCGATTGGTGGTGCCACCAACGCGAGGATGGCGATCATTGCGAGATAGAAATGAATGCGAAACAGGCGGAAGAGCGTGGTGTCGTACAGCCGTTTAGCTTGCCTGCAGAGAATCTCGAGGCTAAACAGATAGACCGTATAGGTGAGGATCCACAAGCGCACTTGCGATCCCACTGGTGTCGCTTTGCTGGGGAGCCAAACAACCAAGAACACGAAGCCTACTAAGAGAAAGCCCCAGTTTCGTACAATTGGGCGGATCCAGCGACCAGCCTCGCCCTCACCCGTAAGCATTTCGAAAGCTCTGTTTGCACCCACAGGGTTTGTTTGCATTGCCATGGCCCTCCTTCCATTCGGTCACTCGTATACACCTGCGTCTGAAGAACTACTCCACCTCAACGACGCTTGCCAAGATCCATGGTATCCGTCCTATGTAAGCCAGATCCCCCCAGTTGCTTGGCCGAAGTTTTGCATTCCTTAACATATTATACATCATTTTACGGCCTTTGTCACTAGTCAGAATGCTTCATTTCGAACTAGCCGAACGCACCGTGAATGCTGTGAGACGCATAGGGAAAACGGAGGATGCGAGAGCATGTATGGAAAGTTTTCGATCCTTTGCCCGTCCGATGACCACGGACTCCTCGTGTATATGGAGCAAAATCTGGACGCCGAATGCATTACTCAGAGGGAGGCATATTCCTATCCCAAAATGGCTCCTTCGCTGGATGACAAAGGTCACAATATGGGATACAATATAATCGAGATACAGTGAGGGCAGTGCAGATACTCCCGTGTTCGGGAGAAAGGAGAGGGACAATGTTAGTTCAAGCAGACATGGTCCAACGAGAGCGCCAGCTTCTGCAGGAGCTCAGAGATTTGCTTCCAAACAGGGTGGAGAGACCCTGCCCCGTGGTAGTGGACAATCTGCAGAGACGAAGTCAAATCGAGGAAGAGATTAAGCGCGTGCAGGCGCAATTTGAGTCGGTTGCAACTCGACTCCGCCAGGGCACTGGCTGGGGAAGCGATGAGGCCGACAAAGCCAACGACTTGGTGGAGCGAACGAAGGCACTGACTCTCCGCCAGCATCTTGTGCAAAAACGCCAGCAACTGGAGTACGCCAGGGCGCGGCTTGACCAGGGGCTGGACGGCACCTGCGAGGTATGTGGTCAGCAGATTGACCCCGCACGGTTAGAAGCGATCATTGGTACTACTCGCTGTCTCACGTGTCAGCGTCGCCTGGAGCAAGGAAACCGGAGACGCCTTCGGGCTTGAGAGGAGGACGACATGAATAATGGTCGAGTCTTCCGAAAACACCGGTTGGTAAACTTGATATTGCCGGGATTGCCGTGGTTCAGCCTCATCGTACTAATATCTGGCGCTGTCCTTTACGGGCTTCCCTACTCCGACCACGCGACCTGGCTTTTCATCCTTGCCGTGTTTCCTTTCCTCAAGCTATTTCGGCTCTACCTGGCGTGGTTGGGGTATTCGGTTTCCACCACCGCTGGCTCGAATGTGCTCGCAGAACGCTCGGGGCTCCTTAATGTCTCTGAACGCCTAATCCCGCTGACCGAGTTTGGCCCCGTGGCATTTGACCGGCATTGGTGGGCCTCTCTTTTCGGCATTGACGTCGCTGATATCACCATTGCGGCTATGGGCGGACCCTTCGTCCTTGCCTCCATAGGCGATTCCTCAGACTTTCGGGTCGTTCTTCAGTCTAGAGGTGAGGAAGTGCCACCTAAGCGCCCGTCGGTGTTTGTCACTTTGTTGGGTTTGCTCTTGCGGTCTGGCCCTGTCCTGTTACGTCGGACTTTCACCGGCTTGTTCGCACTGGGCTCCTCTCTGGTTTCCCGGGGACGGTCTGCCCTCGCTTGGCTGATGGCAGCGTCCGCTAATTGGGCCTCTTCTCTGAACAGCACTTCTCCCAGGGCTCAGCGCCGTGCTGTCCCCTCGGTAAATTTCGCTTTCGATACCGAGCCACCGCCCACGCTTTCGAAAGCACGCACAGAGCGGGCAGGCTCGGCTGTCCCTTGCCATGGGCTTCCCGATAGCGGCTATCTCTACCGGGGCGTACCTTTCTCTTCACTGATCCCCTCTGAGGAAGGTTTCTTTGCCTTCTGCCATCAGTTCATTCTGACGGACAAAAACTGGACGAAATGGCACTATCGTGCCCGGGATGCCAGCCGGCGATACTATCCTGATGGCATCTTCGATCAGGCTGCCCACTTCTACCTTTGCAAGCTGAGAGAGGTGTGCATCATTATCCCGGGGCCGAATGGCTGTTCAGGGGAGCGGCTTTCCGCTCGCATCCGATCCATCAGGGATATCCAACGGCTGATCCCGGATTTGTCCGAGTCCCCAGACAAGATTGCATAGTTGAGATAATCGCGGGGCCGTAATATGGATGAACTGGGTCATGGGGTAATGCAGAGGGGTTTGCCGTCTGAGCAAACCCCTCCACTAAACTGACAGTACGGGCCAAGCGTGGTATAAAACACCCACATTCAATGGGGAGGTGGTATTAAAATGTATGGACACGAAGAAGAGAGTGGTCTAGGCATTTGGTTCAGGGATGGGATCGAGAATATCCTGCTAGCGATTGACGAGGCGAACCTGGACATGGTCAGCCGCTTTGACGTACCGGAGGTGAGGATCTACAGGCGGGGTTTTGCGGCCGCTGTCAGTGCTGTGGCAACAGCCTTCGGTATCCGATATGCACCGCCTAGAGCCATACCCACCCAGACTGCCCATATCCTCGACTTGCCAGTTCAAGAGTGGAGAGAACGCTAGGGCCTGGTTTCACTCAAGGCGCATTGGATCCAAAAGAAAACGACTGCTTTCTCGAACCGCTGTTCAGGCGAGGCTACCTCTGAGGTTGAGGTAGCCTCGCTACCTTTTGGAGCGCGAACGTCGTCCCTACACGGGGGCCATGCGATTGTTCCTCTGATCACTTCCCTTTATTCGTCAAATATGGTAAAATGGAGCAAGCCTTTCGCCGGCTGGAGGGGAGGAAGATGTGTCACGCCCAAGTTGTGTGCACAATCAAATCCGCTCTCATTCATCTGGAGGCGGAATGGGATGCACTGCTCGACTTGTTGAAAGAGGTGGTATAATAATACCTGTGGAGGTGACCATGGCAACGGCTCCAGTAATGGCTACAGCGACTAAGATCGCTACATCGTTAGGACTCAGCGAGAGCGAACTGTTTCGGCAAGCATTGGTCAGCTTCCTACACGAGCAGAAACGCCAGGTGCTGCAACATCGGCTAGACATCCTGGCCCGGTATGGCGCTGACTCTATCGCAGACCGAGTCCAGGATCGCTCAAGGTGTCGTGGTAGAACATCCTGCCTGGGAGGACTTTATCGTCGCCGAAAACCTGGCCGCTCGCCTGGAGGAACTGGATGCCTATCTTGACGATTTACAGGGCGCTGAGGATGATCGCCCTGGATGACCTTGAGGTTGCTCTGCATGAGTTCCTGACGTCTGTCCGTCGCAAGCCACTGAGCAATGGCTAAAACTGAAAGGATATATCCGTGAACGTATATCAGTTTACAGTGATCATCGAGCGCCAGCCCGAGGGTGAGTACCTTGTCTCTGTGCCTGCTCTGCCGGGTTGCTACACTGAAGGGCGCACCCTGGAAGAGGCCCGCGAAATGGCCGCCGATGCCATCCGTGCTTACTGTGCTAGCTTGCTCAAACATGGCGAGCCGATCCCGGTCGAGTCGCCGGAGGAGCAGTTCATCGGGCGGCTGAGTGTATCCCTAGAGCCAGCGTGATGCCCCGTTTGCCCACCTTGAAGCCGCGTCAAGTCATCCGGGCTTTGGAGCGCGCTGGCTTCGAGATTGACCACCCAGCCATGTTGTTCTGTGGCGTGCCAGCGACGGTTGCCGCGTGGTTATCCCCTGGCACAACCGCGATCTGGGCCGTGGGCTGACGCTGCGGACCATCAAGAGCGCTGGCCTGACCCGTGACGAGTTCATCGAGTTGCTCAAGTAGTGTCAGACGATCCTTTAGCCCGAGGGCTTCGACCGCGCTCAGCCGAGGTCCTCAGGGCGAGGGCTCAGTCGGGCCGCTCAGGACGGGCAAACACATTGCCCCCAGACATCAAACACGGCCGCATCCTCGCGCCCGAACTGTCCTTCATCCGCCCCAGCCTCCCGGTGCTGATTGAGGAAGTGGAGCAGCTACTGAAGCGGCAAGTGCCCGCACCGCCAGCGGGCGTCAGCCGACGCAGTTGTATTTCGCCATCGTCGGCTCAGGATCTGCGAAAACTCTTCGGCCGGACCCAGATTGCCTGGCCCCCATGTGAGACGCCAGGCGGTTATTCTTCTGACCACTTCCCTTTATTCATCAAATGTGGTAAAATAGGGCAAGCCTTTCGCAGGCTGGAGGAGAGGAAAATGCCTCACGCCCAAGTTGTCTGCATAATTAAATACCGCCAGGCGTCGGCGGCCAAAGGCAGTATGGGGGCCCTGCCCCCGCATTAGCTCATTGCCTAAAGTATCCGCCGATGGAAAGACGCGACCACGTAGTAAAGAGTGAAACGTGAAAAGAAGGGAGAGATGAGATGAGCGAGAAGATACTGGTCTGCGTTGCCTGGCCCTATGCCAGTGGAGACCGCCATCTGGGTCACGTTGCCGGGGCCTATCTGCCCCCCGATATCTTTGCCCGCTACCAACGGTTGCGAGGCCGCGACGCCTTAATGGTCTCCGGATCCGATACTCACGGAACGCCTATCACTGTGCGCGCCCAGCAGGAAGGACTCACCCCACGCCAGGTAGTGGATCGTTATCACAGTCGGTTCGTCCAGACTTTTCTGGACCTGGGCCTCAGCTTTGACTTGTTTACCGAAACAGATACCGAGAACCACTGGACGGTGACCCAGGATATGTTCCTGGCCCATCTGGAGAAAGGCTACGTCTATCGCGACACGATGCAGCAACTGTACTGCACCAGATGCCAGCGCTGGCTCCCCGATCGCTATGTGGAAGGAACGTGCCCCTATTGCGGCTACGAGGACGCCCGGGGCGATCAGTGCGATCACTGTGGCCACACTTACGACGCCATCGAGTTGATCCATCCGCGCTGTAAGAACTGCGGTGGAAGCGACATCGAGGCCCGCGAGACCGAGCATTTCTTCCTCGACCTGGCCAAGCTCAACGAGCCGCTGTTGGAATGGATCCAGCAGGATAAGGAGCATTGGCGGCCCAACGTGATCAACTTTACCCGGGCAGAGTTGGAGAGCGGCGAGTTGCGCGGGCGGGCCATCACCCGGGACATTGATTGGGGCGTCACCATCCCCGTGGAGGGCTTTGAAGACAAACGCATCTACGTCTGGTACGACGCGGTGATCGGTTATCTGTCGGCAACCAAGGAGTGGGCCAAAATCACCGGTGCCCCGGAGAGGTGGCGCGAGTGGTGGCAGGACCCCGCAGCGCGCAGCTACTACTTCATCGGCAAAGACAACATCCCCTTCCACGCCATCATCTGGCCGGGGATGCTCCACGCCTATGGGGATCTCAATCTGCCCTACGATGTGCCAGCCAACGAGTATCTCAACGTGGAGGGCAAAAAGTTCTCCACCAGCCGTGGGTTGGTCATCGAAGTGCCCGATTTTCTGTCGCGCTACGATCCTGATCCACTGCGCTACATGCTGACCATCAACGCTCCCGAAGGGCGCGACGTCAACTTTACCTGGGAAGAGTTCTTGCGCCGCAACAACGAGGAGCTGGTGGCTACCTGGGGCAATCTGGCCAACCGCGTCCTGACCTTCGCCTACAGGCGGTTCGACCGGCAAGTGCCTGAGCCAGGCGAGCTGGCCGAAGCTGACAAGGCTATGCTGACCAGGGTCGAGGCCGCCTTTGAGCCGGTGGGGCAACTCATTGACAGTTGCAAGTTCAAGGCTGCCCTGACGGAGGGCATGGCTCTGGCCCATCAGGCCAACCGTTATCTCGACGAGAAGGCCCCCTGGCTGCAGATCAAAGAGGACAAACAGGCAGCGGCCACCACGATGTACGTGATTTTACGGGTCATTGATTCGTTGAAGACCCTGTTCACCCCCTTCTTGCCCTTCTCCTGCCAACGGTTGCACGAGTACCTGGGCTACGAGGGAAGCATCATTGGGCGCATCTACATTGATACGCTGCAAGAGGAGACCCGTTCCCACCTGGCTTTGCGATACGATGCCAGCGAGCTGACAGGCGAGTGGGCTCCCAGCCAGTTGCCTTCTGGTCAGGCCCTGCGCCAGCCAGCGCCTCTATTCAAGAAGCTGGATGAAAGCATTGTCGAAGAGGAGATCGCCCGCATGACGGGTGGAGCCTGAGAGGCAACAGTCACCTTTGCGAAGGTTGCGAATAGACTTGACAACGGAGCGATTCTCGGTGGGCGAAGACGCTTTTGGCTTCAAAGTTGCTGCCAAACCTTTGCAAGGGTTCCCCTGAAACGAGGTGAAAAGGATGGGCTTCTTTGAGAAAGTGGTTTCCTTTTTCTCGGCCACACCAACTGACATGGAGACCCTGGGGCTTTACGTGCGGTGTGACAAGTGCGGTGAGGCGATTGGGACGCGTATCCACCTGCGCCACGACGTGAGTCCCAGATACGGCAAGAGCGGGCAGGGTGCTGCCTATTTCGTGCGCAAGACCCTCGTGGGCAGCAAGCGCTGCTTTCAGCCCATTGAAGTCGAGCTGACCTTCGATGCTGACCGCAAGGTGATCGCCAGGGAGATCACGGGCGGCCAGTTCATCACTGAAGAGGAGTACGAGGCTGAGGAGAGATAAGGGATAAGGGACAGGGGGAAGTATCGCCTTGGGGGCCGGGAAAAGCCCTCGCTGGCAATCCGGCGGGGGTTTTACTTTTTCCGAGGGCTGATGTAAAATAGCCGTAGCTAAAATCTGTGGATAGTGACGGCTTTAGCCGTGCCTGACGACTGAAGTCGCTACTACGTCCCATAAATCTTAGCTGGGCTAATGCAAAATAGCCATGGGAGGTAGCTCATGCCTGAACCGTCTACCCATTATCCTCATCCGGTCCTGTTTCTCATCATCGTTATCTACCTTGTCATCGGTACCCTCTATGCCTTCCTCACCCCCCCCTGGCAAATACCCGACGAGCCAGCGCATTACAACTATGTCCGCTTTGCAGCCGAGAACCTGAGCTATCCGGTCCTTCAGATGGGCGATTATCCCCACCAGTATCTGGAGGACATCAAAGCCAGGCATTTTCCCCCGGAGATGTCCATTGACCCCATCCGCTACGAATTCCACCAGCCGCCGCTCTATTACTCTTTGGCTGTCCCCTTCTACTGGGTGACCCGGTTCTGGCCCCCGGCGCAGCAGGTGATCGCCCTGCGTTTCCTGGCACTCCTCATGGGTGGGGGCATAATCTACCTGGCCTACCTCATCGCCAGGGAAGTCTTCCCCACCAACGAGGTTCTGGCTCTGGGCACGGCGGCCTTTGTGGCCGGTGTGCCCATGCACCTGGCTATGCTGGCAGCGGTCAACAACGACGGGTTGGCAGAGTTGATGCTAGCGGGGATACTGTGGATGCTGATTAGATACGTCAAAGAAGGAGGGGAAGGGAAGGAGGGGGCCGAAAGGAGAATATCCTGGCGCCTGGCTGGGCTGGGCGTGTTGGTAGGGTTGGGCGTGTTGACCAAGACGACGACCTTGGTCTCCATTCCATTGATCCTGGTGGCAGTAGTCCTCGCCCTCGGCCATCGGCCATCGGCCATCGGCCATCGGCCATCAGCCATCAGCTATTCGCTATCTTCCTCCCGGCGTTCCTCTTGACCTTGCCCTGGTTCGTCCGCAACGCCTCTGTCTATGGCGGGCTGGACATCCTGGGTTGGACCCGTCACGATGCCATCGTCGTCGATCAGCCACGCACGGCCGACGGGCTGGCCCAGTACGGCGTGGCCAGGCTGGCCAGGGATTTTTTGTTGACCACCTTCCGCAGTTTCTGGGCCCAGTTTGGCTGGATGGGTGTGCTGGTGGACGAGCGCATCTACCTGCTTCTGGCTCTCCTCTGTGCCATAGTCGGGTCGGGCTTCCTCATCTATCTGGTCAGGGTGGTCCGACAGAAGGACGTCCTCTCAGCGTACCAGAAAGCAGCGCTGGGTCTGCTGGCTCTGTCCGCTTTCCTGACGCTGCTCAGCTACCTGTGGTACAACACCAAGTTCGTTCAGCACCAGGGCCGCTACCTGTTCCCCGCCCTGGTGCCGCTGGGCCTTTTCTTCGCCCTGGGCTTGCGAGAGGGTCTGGCTAAAGAGAGAGCAAAGGTTGTAGCGGCTTTGTGCCTGTTGCCTTTGCTAGTCCTGGTGGCCAAGGGCTTGCTGACCAGTGACTTCAACAAATGGAGCATGGCCCTGCTCGGCGGTATGGTCCTGGCCTTTGGCCTCAAGACCCTCTTGCCTGAGCGTTACGACGATTTCGTCTTTGCCCTTCCATATCTGGGTCTCTTCGCCCTGGATGCCATCTGCCTGTTCGGCTTCATCGTACCCTATTTTCGTTGAAGGGTGAGCGTATCGCGTTGGGGACAACCAGTGGGCCAAAATGGGCCTTTTCGTTCGTAATCTGTCTGATTTCGGCATCGTGGCCTGCCCATAATCAACCCACCCATCTGCTCTCCAGCCAATATCCCTCTATATTATAGGGCTCCGGGAGGCAAGAACACAATATGTAGGAGGTGTGGTGATAACCTGCCGAAACGGGGGTGGGCGTTGCTTGTCCCCAATATGATACGCTCCCTTGAAGGAGATTGACACTGTCTGACAGCTATGATATAATCGAAAGTGTAGCCTGGGTTCCCATAGAAGGCTGGTAGGCAAATGGATAGGATCAAAATACCTCTGCCCAAAGAGATAAGCGGGTCAGTGGAAATAGGACAGCTTTTTCGAGTACAATCCATTGACGATCAGGTAGTCTTGGTACGTATGCCGGAGGATCAGGCCCCCTCGTTCTCTCGTGGAGCTGAGTTTATGGACCCTGAGATCTACGTCGGGTCCAATTGGGACGGGCTGAGCTTTGAAATTCCCGCTGCTTACGTTAACCAGTTTCTGGTATCTCTGGCCCATGCCCTTCAGCCAGAGAAAATCACTATCTACTTCGAGCGGAATGGTTCTGAGGAGGTCTTGACTTCCTCACTCGATGAATATGAGCACAAATTGACGATAGTGGGAGAGCGGTGCTTCGATCACTCCTTTATGGTCGAGTTCGATGAACACACCCTTTTCACAGGGGGGGAAGGTTGTTTCTCCCTTCAGGCAAAGGTCGGGCCGATCAGGCTCCAGCAGATTGCCCAAACTATTCTGGACGAACTGGGAGTGGAACACCGGTTGGACCGAGAGGATTTCCAGATCGCGGTAGTCAACGGGCAGGTGAAGGTGATCCGGTGAAGAAGTTTGTCAAAGACGCCATAGGGGATTTCCGTGTTCTACTTGATCACAGTTACCGTGACTACGAGGTCAGTCCCCCGCACATCCTCAAGCGAATCGTTTTGCCGTTCTGCGAAGACATAACCAAGGTTCTGGAAAAGGGCACAAAGAACGATGCCCGACAGGTGTTGGAGGGATTCGCCACCGAATGTAGAAAGGCATCGAGGAAACGGCGTGACCACGATCACGGGTTCTAGCCCTTGTGACGTCACAGCCTGTTTGGTTCCATTGCTTGAATCATGAGAGAGCCCTCTTATTGAGGGCTCTCGTAATTGGTATTCTTCCTGGCTTTGCTGTCCACAGCCACCGGTTTGAGGAATCGTAGTGAGAATGGAGAGCCTATGCCCAAGGAATGGATCACTGACCGCGGGGAAATGGAAAGCCTCCTGCAAGAGGCCATGGTGGGATGTCTCGCCACTGTGGGGCCTGATGGAAGCCCGTACATCACGCCCTTGAACTTTTGCTACCATCAGGGCAAAATCTACGTCCACTGTGCCTTCGAGGGGCGCAAGATTGACAACATCAGGGCCAACCCGCGCGTGTGCTTCGAGGTACACGAGCTAACCAAGATTGTCCGGAGCCAACAAGCCTGCGACTTTGGCACACGCTACCGCAGCGTCCTGGTCTTTGGCCGCGCCCGCTCCCTCCCGGATGTAGATGAGAAGGTCGTTGTTCTCACCGCCCTGGCCGAGAAGTACGCTGGCGGGCAGGCCGTGGAGCCACCGACCCAGGAAAGGGCAGAAACGACCGAGGTCATCGAGATCACCATTGAGGAGATGACGGGCAAGCGTAACGTAGACCGTCCATCCACGGAGGCGGAAGCATGAGTCTGGAGGATGGAGTCATCGGCTGACCAACTTGGCCACCGTCACGCCATCGCCGCCCTCGTGCTGCTCGCCCGGACGGTAAGAGGCTACCAGCGGGTGTCCCTCCAACTGCTCCCGCACGGCGCGGCGCAGAGCGCCGGTCCCTTTGCCGTGGATGATGCGCACCGAGGGCAGACCAGCCAGGTAAGCGTCGTCCAGGTACTTGTCAACACGGGGGATGACCTCCTCCACTCGCAGCCCCCGCAGGTTCAGCTCGATGCCTGGAGAGGGGTGCTGGACGTCAAGAGCCGAAACCCTTTCCCTGACGGGGGGCAGCTTGCTGCCAACCGCTCTCCTCTCCAGTTCCTCCAGCCTGGCCTTCACCCGGAAGCGACCGACCTGCACCTCGGCCTCGTCTCCATCCAACTCGATGACCTCACCTCTGGCTTGCAGACCCTCTACCCAAACGATGTCCCCTGCACACAACGGCTCACTGATCTCTGGAAGGGGCCGCATGGCTGGCTCCAGGGGTGCCACGCTCCGCTCCAGTTCCGCCAGCTTCTCCGCAGCCTGGGCCAGCGGCTGCTTAGGGGCTTCACCTGTGGGGGATGGAGGACGGAGGATGGAGGATGGAGGCAGGTTAGCCCTGATCTTCCTTATCTCCTCCTTGAGAGCGGCTAGCTCCCGGCGAGCTTCCTCTCTGGCTCTGTTCAATATCTCCCGCCGTTCACCTTCAATACCTGCCAGACGTGCCCTGAGCTCTTTCTCTAAAGCCTGGGCCTCACGCAGGGCTTCCTCGGCCGCCTGGCGGGCAGCCAAGGTGTCCTCTCGAGCTTGCTTGATCTCGGCCAATAGTCCCTCGGTCTCCAGGACTTCCGGTGAGATCAGGTCCCTGGCTTCCTCCACGATGCCTACTGCCAGCCCAAGGCGCGAGGCGATGGCGAAGGCGTTGCTGCGGCCGGGCAAGCCGATGCTCAGCTCGTAAGTAGGAGTCAGAGTCTCCAGGTCAAATTCCACGCTGGCGTTCTCCACCCCCGGTGTGGCATGGGCGTAAACCTTCAGTTCCGGGTAGTGGGTGGCGACCAGGGTGGTGATGCGCTGCCGCAGGAGATGCGAGAGGATAGCCCGGGCCAGGGCCGAACCCTCGCTGGGGTCGGTGCCGGCCCCTAGCTCATCCAGGAGGACAAGGGAATGGCTGTCGGCCTTTCCCAGGATGTTGATGATGTTGGTCGTATGGGAGGAGAAAGTGGAGAGGTTCTGTTCGATGGATTGCTCGTCGCCTATGTCAGCGTAGATGCCGCTGAAAACGGACAAGGCGGAGCTCCCCTCAGTGGGGATGTGCAGGCCAGCCTGGGCCATCAAGCCCAGCAGTCCCACCGTTTTAAGGGAGACTGTCTTGCCTCCGGTGTTGGGGCCGGTGATGACCAGGATAAAGTAGTTGTCGTCCAGGTGAACATCAATGGGCACCACCGTAGCTGGGTCGAGGAGGGGATGGCGGGCCTTCCGCAACTGAATGGTAGCCCCGGGATGCTGGACGCTGGGTGTTGCCTTTCTCCCTTTGGCTCTGATTACCTTGAAGGGAACCAATTGCGGCTCGACGCCCTGAATCTCATCGGCGTATTTTGCTTTGGCGAAAGCCAGGTCCAGCTCGGCTAGAACTTGGACGGTGCGCTCGATGAAAGCCCCCTCTTCAGCCACCAGTGCTGAAAGGGCGGCCAGGATGCGCTGGATTTCCCTCTCCTCCTCCAATTGCAGCTCACGCCAGCGGTTGTTCAGTTCGACAGTAGCCAGAGGCTCGATGAAAAGGGTCGCTCCGCTGGCCGATTGGTCGTGCACGACGCCGGGCATACGGCCCTTGAACTCAGTCTTCAGAGGGATGACGTAGCGCCCGCCCCGCTGGGTGACGAGGGTCTCCTGCAAGAAAGAGGCATTGGCCGGGGAGGCAACGATCCTGTTGAGCCTGTCCAGCAAACGCTCGTGGGCTTCCTTGAGATCACGCCGGATGCGAGCCAGGGACTGGCTGGCCTCGTCTACCACTTCGCCCCGGTCGCTGATGCAACGGCCGATTTCGGCCACCACGTGGGCACATTCCTCGATGCCACTGGCCTTGGCCGCCAGCAGGGGAAACTGATCCGCCAGACGGGTGATGGTTCGTTTCAGAGTCCGTCCGCTGATGAGAGTGGCGCAGATGTCCAGCAACTCGGTCGGCAAGAGGGTAGCTCTGAGGGCAGCGTTCTTGAGCAAGGGGCGCACATCCCGCGCGCCGCCCAGAGAAAGATCAGTTTTGACCTCAAGGAGCTTTCTGGCCTCGCTAGTCTCCTCTTGGCGTTGCTGAGCTTCTTCCAGGTTGGGGGAGGGTTTGAGGGCCAGGGCCAGATCCCTGCCAGCGGAGAAAGCTGTGTGCTGGCTCAATCGCTCCAGGATCTTGGGAAATTCCAGGGTTTGCAGATATTTGGTGTCCATGCTTTGCCGCAAAAAGATGGGCTTCGCCAGCGCACAAAGCTACGGAACCCGACGAAACCCTCCTCTAAGCCTGTCCTTTCCACCCCTCTGTCACTCTATGAGCCGGTGTCTTTAGGGCTCTAATCGAAGATAGCCAGTAGTGGCAGGGGGCTGAAGCTGACCAGAAAAGATGGCCGGCAACCCGCCTTCTACTGTACGTGGTACGAAGGGCCTTACCGAGGTATAGGCGATTTGAAGGACCTGGTCGAACAGGCCCGATAGCCGAGATTCGAGAACCCCCTGGAACACAAAGGCCCGTATCCCATCGTAGGCCAGCCAGGGCACCGGAAGCGCGTAGCGCAACACGGCCATTACCAGGCTGATCCATATGCATACAGAGATGAAAGCGAAGGCCATTCCGCCCAGGAGGTTCAGCGGCGCAAGAATGAAACGCTGGGTGGTCTTGGCTACCGCCTCTGTTATGACCCCTTTTTCTCCCGGTTTCTTCCGTTTGCGCTCCTCCGGCGGGGGCACGAGGACGAAGCGCAGCATGGCGCTGACAATATTCGATATGAGCGTAAACAGGAAGAGAAAGGCTATCGTGGCCTGCACATTCTGCGTGAGGTTGGGCAAAAGTCTGCCGATGAGGATGGCAAGGCCTGGGTAGAGCCACAGGGAAGCCACGATGGCCACGTAGAGGCCTAACAGGCTGATGAGTTGTCGCACCACGCCTCGGAACATGCCCCAAAATATCGTTCCAACGACAATGAGAACCAACAAAAGGTCGACCCAATTCATTTAACGACCTCCTTTCCTTAATTGACAGGTTTTCAGGCTCGCAACTCTGCCCCCAACTCTTCTGCCAACTGTTGCAAGAGGCGCTCCCGTACCCTGTTGACTTCGTCAGGTCCCAGGGTGTGATCTTGGCCCTGATACGTCAATGCGTAGGCCAGGCTCTTCTTGCCAGCGGGGACCTGTCCACCCCGCCAGACGTCGAAGAGGGTCACCTGGGTCAGGAGTTCACCTCCGGCCCGGGCGATCACCTCTTGCACCCTTTGGGCTGGCACTTCCTCAGCGACGACGATGGCCAGGTCCTCGGCTACAGGCGGGAAGCGCGAGATAAGCTGCATGGGACGCACGGCCTGGGTCCGCGCCAAAAGTGCCTCCAGGTCGAACTCGGCCAGGCAGACGGGTCGGTCTGACAGGTCGAAAGCCTCCCGTACCATAGGATGCACCTCGCCCAGGATGGCTACTGGCTTGTCGTCCTTAGCAGATAGCCGCAATTCCGCCGTCCGGCCCGGGTGGAAAGTGGGGTGCTCAGTCGGTTTGAAGGTGTATTCGACGATGCCCAGGCGGGTTAGCAGGGTCTCGACCACGCCCTTGAGGTTGTAGAAATCCATCGGTTCCGCCGAGGCCGCCAGCCATGACCGGGCCAGCCGAGGCCCGCTCATGACAATCCCCAGGCGTCGTGGCTCGTCGGGCAGAGGCTCACCTTCCTTCGGCAGGTAAACCTGGCCAACCTCGAAGATGGCCACTCGATCGGTGAACCGCAAGTTGTCGCGCAGAGTCTCCAGGAGGTGGTTCATCAGAGTGCGACGCATGTACTCCCGCTCGCTGGTGAGGGGGTTGGCCAGGCGGATGTAATTCTCCTCCCGCAGTTCCGCTTCGTCCAGGCCCAACTTGCCCACGCTCTCCAGGTTGGTCAGCGAGTAGGTGATGACCTCCGTCAGCCCACAGCCAGCCAGGATGTCGCGCACCCACTCCTCTCCTTCCAGAGCGAGGTTCTGACGCTGGGGCGGCAACTCATCGCTCATCAGGGTGGTGGGAATCTTGTCGTAACCGTAGACGCGGGCGATTTCCTCGATGAGATCAGCCGGGAACTCGACGTCCAGGCGGTGGTCAGGCACAGTAGCGAGTAAACGAGCCTCGGCGCCTTCTACCGTCTGAACTTCAAACTCCAGAGATTCGAGGATTCGCACGATCTCATCGCGTTCGACGGCAATGCCCATGATCCGTTCCACTTCGGCCGGGGTAATCTCTACTGTCACCGTCTTCTGAGGGACAGGATAGGCGTCGGCGATGCCCTCTGCAATGACACCTCCAGCCCACTGGCGCATCAGTTCTGTGGCTCTGGTAACGGCGGGGATGGTCAGGCTGGCCGGGATCCCTTTAGTGAAGCGCAGGCTGGCCTCGCTGGGCAGCTTCAGGGCCTGGGAGGTGCGGCGGTTCGAGATATTGTCAAAGTTAGCGGACTCAAGCAAAATATCCGTCGTCTCCCAGGTCACCTCGCTCTCGAGGCCGCCCATCACCCCGGCGATGGCGATGGGGCCTCCGGGGTCGGTGATGAGCAGCATGTCAGGACTAAGGGCGCGCTCGACGTCATCCAGGGTGGTGATGATTTCCCCCGGTCGTGCACGGCGGACGATGATCGCAGGTGGACCGTCGTCGGTACGCCCCCGCAGTTTATGATAGTCGAAGGCATGAAGGGGCTGGTCCCATTCTAGCATGACATAGTTGGTACTGTCCACGATGTTGTTGATGGGACGCATCCCGGCCAGGGTCAGCCGCCGCTGCATCCAGTAGGGCGAGGGGCCAATCTTCACCCCCTTGATCAGGGTCGCCGAGTAGCGGGAGCAGAGGTCGGGATCGGCGATTTCGATTTCGACCTGCCCTTCGATAGGCGGGCCCTCGGCCAACATTCGGGGCTCCTCCAGCCGCAACCGCTGCCCCGTCAGGCCGGCCACTTCCCGCGCCACGCCGATGATGGACAGGCACCGAGCCAGGTTAGGCGTCAGGTCCAGGTCGAGGACGATGTCGTGGGTGGGGATACTGGACAGGTCCAGGTAGCCTGCCAGAGGCACGCCCACCGGCGCGTCGTGGGGCAGGAGCAAAACCTCTTCGTGAGAGTCCCGCAGGCCGAGCTCCCTCTCCGAGCAGACCATCGCCTCGGATCGTATTCCACGGATTTTGCCCGGCTTGAGGCTACTGAGCTTCCAGCCGTCCACGTGGCCGTCGTAGAGTCGGGCCCCACGCCGGGCGAAAGGGGCCTTCAGGCCTGCATCACCCACCTTGATGTTAGGCGCGCCAGTGACCACCGTCTCGGGCTCGTCGCCTCCATAGTTGACCACGGCCAGAGTCAGGCGGTCGGCGTTGGGATGGGGACGCACTTCCACGATCTCTCCCACGACGATTCTCTCCGGGTCCCAGGCTGGCCGGTCCTCGGGCACTTGGACGTGCTCGATGGCCGCCACTTCTAACCCGGCCAAGGTCATCCGTTCGGCTAGTTCTTCCACCGGCAATGTGATGTCAACGTATTCTTTCAACCAACTGAGAGGTACTCTCATGATCGTTTCTCCAATTCATCCTTCTTCGACACTGACCTAGAACTGCTCCAGAAACCGCAGGTCATTGCTGAAGAAGTACCTGATGTCATCAATGTCATGCTTGAGCATGGTGATCCGCTCGGGGCCCATGCCAAAGGCGAAACCGCTGTAGACCGCCGGGTCATAGCCGCCGTTTTGGAGCACGAGGGGATGCACCATGCCCGCGCCAGCTATCTCCAGCCAGCCGGTGTGCCTACAGACACGGCAACCCTCACCCCTACAAATGATGCAGTCCATATCCACCTCGACGCTGGGCTCGGTGAAGGGGAAGTAGCTGGCGCGGAAGCGCATCTGGCGGTCCGCGCCGAACATCTGATGGGCGAACTCGGCCATTACCCCTTTGAGGTCGGTCATGGTGATGCGCTTGCCCACAGCCAATCCCTCCACCTGGTAGAACATGAACTCGGAACGGGCTGTGACCTGCTCGTAGCGATAGCACTTGCCGGGCAGGATAACGCGGATGGGCTCTGGGTAATACTCTCGCATGGCCCGAATCTGGCCAGGAGAGGTGTGCGTACGCAGTAGCACCTCCTCGCGGGTGGTGTAGAAAGTGTCCCACATATCACGGGCCGGGTGGCCGGGCGGCATGTTCAGCAACTCAAAGTTATAGAGGTCCAGTTCCACATCACGGGCGGTGTAGACCTGGAAGCCCATCTGGGCGAAGATGGCATATATCTCGCGCAGGGTCTTGGTGCTGATGTGGATCCGCCCTAGCGGAACCGGTCTGCCGGTCAGGGTCACGTCAATGCGGTCTTTTTGCAACAAGGCTGCCAGTTCTCCCCGTTCGAGGGCCTGCTTCTTGGCCTCGTAAGCTGCTTCCAGGGCCAGTTTGACCTCGTTGCCTCGCTTGCCCACGGCTGGCCGTTCCTCGCGGGGCAGCTTGCCTACGTCGCGCAGAGTCTGGTTCAGGGCGCTTTTTTTGCCCATGTGTTTGATGCGCCAGGCATCCAACTCTGCCAGGTTGGCCACGGCTTCCAGCCCAGCCAGGGCTTGCTCTCGTATTTCATCCAGTTGTTTCAGCATAGTACTTCACTCCTTTCAAAGCAGGGTAAGGTGCAATCCAGGTGTGGCGGGCCTCCCCGCCTCGAAAAGGTGAAGTCGGTACGAGTTTTGAATAGATGCATGTCAGAATTCCTAACACCTAACCAAAAAGCCCCCGCCCCAAGGGACGAGAGCCAAGGTTCGTTGTTACTCCCGCGGTACCACCCCCGCTTGGTCGGCCCACGCCGACCCACTCATTACACCAACAGTCTTTGATACAAAGACGATCGGCCGCCCCGTTAACGCTGGGCCTGCGGAGTCCCCTACTGAGGGCCACGCCCCGTTCAGGAATCGGCTCAGGAGCGAACTTTGACGGGCTTCCTCTGAGCGGGGCTCCCAGTCGCTGACCCTGCCTCCCTGGCAGACTCCCCCCGCTTACTCCTCTCCGTCACAGCCTTTGTACAATTATCGGAACCATAGATATTATAGCACGAAAAAGGGTTTATGGCAATTTGGATTGAAGAGGAAACTATGGTAAAATGGGCCTGAGAATAGCAGTGATCACAGGAGACGGTGCATGTGGCAAGTGGTGGGCCATAAGTGGGCGGTGGAGTTGCTGGAGCGCAGCCTGGCCAATGGGCGGACGGCCCACGCTTACCTCCTCTTGGGACTGCCGCAGATAGGCAAGACCACTCTGGCTTTGAATTTCGCCCAGGTTCTTAATTGTCTGGGTGAGGGGAAGCCCTGCGGTCAGTGTCGGTCCTGCCTCAAGATTGCCCACGGCAACCACCCCGATGTGCGGGTCATCGAGGCGGTCAACGGGACCATCAAGATTGACCAGATCCGGGCCATGCAACGTGAGGTGATCCTCTCCCCCCACGAGGGTCGCTGGAAGGTCTACATCATCCGCCAGATGGAGCGGGCTACGACCGAGGCCGCCAATTGCCTCCTCAAAACCCTGGAGGAGCCGCCAGATCAGGTCATCCTCGTGCTGACCGCCAGCGACATGGATCAACTGCTCCCTACCATCATCTCGCGCTGCCAGGTGTTGAACCTGCGCCCAGCCTCCATGCTCTTGGTCCAGAAGGCCCTCGAAGAACGCTGGGGGGTGGACCCCGACCGGGCCAGGCTCCTGGCCCGGCTCTCAGGCGGACGCCTGGGCTGGGCGATGAGGGCCTCCGAGGACGAGGCCATCCTGCAAAAGCGGGAGAGACGTCTTGACGAAATGATAGAACTCATGGGGCAGGGACGGGTCGAGCGCCTGCGTTACGCCCAGTACCTCAACACCAGTCCTGATGGCCTGCGAGAAGTATTGGACCTATGGCTGAGCTGGTGGCGAGACCTGTTTTTGATCAAGGGAGGTAGCTCAACAGAGATTACCAACGTAGACCGTGAGGCCACGCTGCGCTCTCAGGCTCGGGGTTACAGCTTGACCCAGGTGAGGGATTTCATCGAAGCCTTGCGGACTGCAGTGTGGCAGTTGGAGCATAACGCCAACACTCGCCTGACCTTGGAGGTTCTGATGTTGAACCTCCCTATCCTGTAGCTGAAGAGTGGCGCGGCGGGCAACTCGTGCGAGTGGCGGCGCGCTAGCGCGCCGAAAAAGTCAGCATAATCAGGGAGCTAGCCAGTTCATGTGAAGCATCCCCACAAGCATAACAACGGTCAATGCTGAATCTACAAATCGGTGCAATAGGTGTCTATGAAAGCAGATATCTCTATCCCAAACCCAATCTATGAGGCAGCTGAGCAGCTAGCCCAGAGGCTTGGCATGTCTCTGAGCGAGCTTTACACGGCCGCCTTGACAGCTTATGTCACGGCTCACCAAGAAGGGGTGACAGAGGCTCTCAACCGAGTCTACGAGACGGAGTCGTCTACGATTGAGCCGGTTTTGGTCAGAATCCAACTCGCTTCCGTGGGTGGTGAAACTTGGTGATTCGTCGTGGCGAGATCTGGCGGGCCAGCCTGCCTGAGCCGACAGCTTCAGAGCCGGGTTATCGTAGACCAGTTTTGGTGGTGCAGTCTGATGACTTCAACCGGAGTCGGATTGCCACCATCATTGCAGTGGTTCATACCAAATCTAAAGTTGGCGCAAGCGCCGGGCAATGTGCTGTTGCCTAGCAAAGCGACTGGCCTGGTCAGGGACTCAGTAGCCAATGTGTCCCAGGTTATCACGGTTGACAAGAGCTTTCTGACCGAACGGGTTGGCACTTTGCCGCCATACCTTCTTGAGCAGGTTGACGGTGGCCTCCGCTTGGCTTTGTCTCTGTAGCGCATCCTCCAGGTTGGTTGCAGAAAAGGAGCCGGCCAACCAGTCATTACAGCCTGACCCATCTGTAGGATTTCATCGAAGCCTTGCGGACTGCAGTGTGGCAGTTGGAGCACAACGCCAACACTCGCCTGACCTTGGAAGTCCTGATGCTGAGCTTACCCAACCCATAGCCAAAGAGCGAGGAGATATTTTGGACACGAAAATACTGAAGCAACTAACCAAAGACGAACTGATTGGACTGCTGGAAGACTCAGCTAAAAACTGGCTTGCCCACGACGGTCTCTGGTTTCAAGCGGTGGAGCGCAGATACGGCCTGGAAACGGCCGTCGCCTTGGATGCAGAGGCCTGGCGCTCTTTCACCGTCATCGAGGCTAAGCGGATTATGAAGAGACTGGGGATCGAGGAAGGGGGCGGCCTTCCGGCCCTCAAGAAGGCCCTCGGTTTCCGCCTCTACGCTTACATCAACGTCCAGGAGATCATTGAGTTGGACGAGAAAAGCTTTGTCTTCCGCATGAACACCTGCCGGGTTCAGGACGCCCGGAAGAGACGGGAGCTTTCCGATTTCCCGTGCAAAGAAGTGGGCATCGTCGAGTACTCCGAATTCGCCCGGACCATTGACCCACGGATCGAGACTCGTTGTGTGGCCTGTCCCCCTGATGCGCATCCGGACGAATACTGGTGCGCCTGGGAATTCTCCATTGAGCAGTCATCGAGGCTTGCGAGGTAAATATGCCGGAGGTGGTAGGAGTTCGCTTCAGAGAAGCTGGCAAAGTCTATTATTTTGACCCGACTGGATTTGAGGATCTGGAAGTTGGCACTTACGTCGTCGTGGAGACGGCCCGAGGAGCAGATGTAGGCCAGGTAGTCATAGTCCCCAGGCAGGTGGCCGACGACAAAGTGGTGGGGCAACTGAAAGGTATCCTGCGGCGGGCTGAACCCTGGGACCTACTGCAGATGCAGCAATTCCGCGATCGGGAGGAAGAGGCTCTGGAAAAGGGCCGTCAGAAAATCGCTGAGCATGGCCTGCCTATGAAAGCGATCAAAGCTGAGTATAACTTTGATGGGAGTCGGTTAGTCTTCTACTTCACTGCAGAGAAGCGGGTTGACTTTCGCAAACTGGTGCGAGAACTGGCCAAAACCTTCAGGGCCCGAATCGAGCTCAAGCAGGTCGGGGTGCGTGATGAGGCTAAAATGCTCGGTGACCTGGGCCGTTGCGGAAACCCTCTATGCTGCGCTTCCTTCCTTTGTGAGTTTAATCCTGTCTCCATAAAAATGGCCAAACAGCAGGATTTGCCCCTCAGTCCGATGGAGATATCGGGCATCTGCGGGCGTTTGCTCTGCTGCCTGGCATACGAAAACGATTATTACGCTGAGGTCAAAAGCAGGCTCCCCAGGGTCGGCGATGTCGTTGTCACACCCTATGGGTCGGGCAAGGTTATCGGCATCAACGTGCTCAGGGAGACCCTGAGCGTGGAACTGGACAGTGAAGCGACTATTGAGATCTCGGCAGAGGAATTGAAAACCGACAGGAAGCCAACCGGCCGTAGACGACGTGGAGGCCGACGCAGACGGTAGATTGAGGACAAGACCGGGTCTCCGAAGCTGGACCATCACCGGCGGCGGAGGTGGGGAGATGGCCGTGGAGAAGATCTTGATCATTGATGACAGCGCCAAAATTCGATCATTTCTCAGTGACATACTGCGCCCTCTGGGATACGTTGTCTCGACGGCTTCCGATGGGAAGCGTGGCCTGGACAAGGCTTTGGAAGAAAGGCCCGATCTCATTCTGCTCGACTTCAATTTGCCCCGTTTGTCTGGCATAGAGGTCCTGGAAGCTCTACAGAAAGACAATTATGAGGTGCCGGTCATCCTGATGACCGCCCACGGCTCGGAGAGCGTGGCTGTCCAGGCTTTCCGTCTGGGAGTGAGGGATTACCTTACGAAGCCCATTGAGACCGAGCAGATCCTTGAGGTCGTTGAGAAGGCCCTCACCGAGAGCAGACTACGTCGGGAGAGAGACCAGTTGATGCGGAGGCTGGAACAAATCAACCGCCAACTGGAGCGGCGCGTAATGGATTTGAGTACCCTCTATGCTGTTGGCCAGTCGGTGACATCGCTCCTCGATTTGGAGAAACTGTTAAATCGGGTGGTGGAGGCGGCTACCTACCTGACGGGGGCCGATGAGGCCTTTCTGTTTCTCATTGAGGAAGGAAAGGACGAACTGTCTCTGCGAGACTCCCGGGGCCTGGGCGAGAAGTGGGTGCCGGGATCGCGGTTGAAGGTCCAGGACACCCCGATGGGTACCGTGGTCACCACGGGCAAGCCGCTGGCTTTGGATAGCACTGCCGAAAGCCGGGAACTTACAGTGCTCGATCACCCGGTGAGCGCCCTGGTGAATGTGCCGCTCAAAGTGAAAGATGAAACGATAGGCGTCCTCGGTGTGACCAGCAAGACACCGGACCGAGCCTTCGCTCAGGACGATTTATCTCGGCTGGCGGCCCTGGCCGACTATGCCGTTATCGCCATCGAAAACGCGCGCTTGTACGAAGGCGCGCGCCAGCGAGCGAAAGAGTTGGGCACTATCAATGAAATAGCGCAGACCGTCACCTCCAGCCTCGACCTGGACGAGGTCATCCTTTCCGTGATGAAGGGCATCAACCGGATGTTACGTGTGGAGACGGGTTCCCTGCTCCTCATTGACGAGGAAACCAACGAATTGGTTTTCAAGATAACGTTGCAAGGCGATACCGAAAAGCTGGCCCCTTACAGGCTGAAAATGGGCCAGGGCATTGCTGGCTGGGTAGCTCAGCGAGGGGAACCTCTCCTGATACCCGATGTCCGACTGGACCCTCGCCACTATGGAGCCATTGATAAAGCTGTCGGGTTCACCAGTCGTTCCATTTTGTGTGTGCCACTCATTGTCAAGGGCAAGGTCATCGGCGTCATTGAGGTGATCAACAAGCTGGGCGAGACCTCGCCCGATTCTGAAGCCCAGTTCAATGGGAATGATCTCGAACTCTTGAGGGCCATGGCCGCACCTGTGGCCGTTGCCATCGAAAACGCTCGCCTCCACGAAGCGACCAAAAAACTGGTGGCGGCTGACATTCTGCAACAGACGGTGGTTACGGTGGCCCATTCTATCAATAACCCGTTGACCGCGCTGGCCATGAGCGCTCATTCCCTGGCGGCCAGCGCCGAGAAAGGGAAGGTCATCTGTTACGACGACTCTCTCTCAGAGGCGGTGCGCCTGACGGAAAAGAAGGTGGAGGAAATAGCGGCTGTGATAGGCATCCTGAAAGAGATGGCCTCCCCTAAAAGCACCATCTACCTGGGCGAGACGAAAATGATTGACATCCGTGAGCAACTGGCAGAGAGGCTCAAAGCCATCGAGGAGAAATACAAGAAGTAACCATCGGGCAGTGGGAACTCACAGGGGATTGCACGAGAGGATGCAGAGAAATTGAGGGAAATGCTATCATGAGAAAGGGATACCATATCGCTGCGGTTGTCGGGTTGGGCGTGGGCCTAGCCATACTGCTGGTGATACTCGCCCTCGTGAGCTGCGCACCAGCTAAAACCCCAACTCCAACGGCAAGAATTGTCCCGACAGAAGAAATGCCCACCCTTGAAGCGCCGCCAACGGCGACGGTCGACCCCTACAGTGAGGTGAGGAGGAAGATGGTGAGAGATACGATGCGCCTGAGGGACATCGCCGATGAAAAAGTCCTGGCCGTGATGGAAAAGGTGCCACGCCACGAATTCGTGCCCGAAGAATATTTGAACCAGGCCTATGAGGATCATCCCCTGCCCATCGGCTATGGTCAGACCATTTCCCAGCCCTACATCGTGGCCTTGATGACCCAGCTCCTGAAGTTGAAACACGGCGAGAAAGTGTTAGAAATCGGCACCGGCTCAGGCTATCAGGCTGCGGTCCTGGCCGAACTGACCGATCAAGTCTACACTGTTGAGATCATCAAGGAACTGGCGGAGGAGTCGGAAGAGAAGCTGAAGAGGCTGGGCTACGCCAACGTCAAGGTCAAACAGGCCGATGGTTATTACGGTTGGGAGGAGCACGCCCCTTACGACGCCATCATTGTCACCTGCGCCCCCGACCACGTGCCGCAGCCCCTGGTGGAACAACTGGCCGACGGCGGGCGTCTGGTCATCCCCGTTGGTCCCCCTGGCAGTTACCAGACCCTCTGGCAGATCACCAGGCAGGGCGACGAAGTCGTCTCCAAAAACGTCACCGGTGTCATCTTTGTGCCCTTGACGGGTGGACACTAGCTCAGAATCCCAGCCCGCGTTCTTTCAAGCTCACGTACCTTTGCTGGCCGATGATCAGATGGTCCAGCACCTCGATATCCAGCAGTTGGCCTGCTTGCACGACCAACTCGGTCACCTTGACGTCTTCGGGCGAGGGGGTCGGGTCGCCGGAGGGGTGGTTGTGGACGACGATGAGGGCTGCGCAGTTCAGCTTGATGGCCTCGCGGAAGAGTTCGCCCACCCGCAGGACGCTGGTGTTGAGGTTGCCGACGTAGATGGTGGGCGTGGCCAGGACGCGGTTCTTGCTATCCAGCAGGATGGTGCGCAGGTGCTCCTGCTCCAGAAGGCTCATTTCCAGCATCAGCAGGTTGGCGGCGTCGGCAGGAGATTTGACCTGGGGGCGCTCTTCGGGGGTTGCTATCATCAGACGTCGCCCTAGCTCAAGGGCTGCCTGGATG
>JBGVTF010000474.1:0-3267 GCA_041862415.1 Anaerolineae bacterium
TTTCGGTTGCGCCTGGGGCTGTACTCGTTGCCCCCACACCACAGGGCCAGAGTGGGATGGTTCCGCAGTTGTCGCACGATGGCCGTACATTCCTGACGCGCCAGGCTCAGGAAGGACTCGTGCCGGGGAAAGTGGCCGAAGAAGACGCAGGCGAAGGGGAATTCCTGCCAGACCAGAAGACCCAACTCGTCACAGAGGTCGTAGAAGGCTCGCTTCTCCCGCAGCCCGCCGCCCCAGACGCGCAGCATGTTGATGCCCGCCTCTTTGGCCAGGCCGAGGAGGTGAGCATAGTCCTCCTGTCTTGCTCTCCCTGGCAGAGCGTCCACTGGCACCCAGTTAGCCCCGCGGATGAACAAGGCTTGGCCGTTGATGACAAAGGTCCAGGGGGGAGCGTCCGATGGGGCACTGCTCCGGTTTGCTCTGGCTGGATTTGTAATCCAGCCGTCGGACCGCCGGATTTGCAATCCGGCGGGAGCGGAAGTTGCTCTTTCATGAGCAAGTTCGATGGTGCGGAGGCCAAAGGTAGTGGTCAAGGAATCTGAGAGGACCAAGGAGGGTGAGAGGTAGACGTCTACCTTGACCTCGTAGAGGTGGGGGAAGCCGCGCTCCCAGGGCTGCCAGAGGCGAGGGTTTTCAATGGACAGCTCAAGCTCTTTGACCTGCCGGCCTTTGCTCAGAGCCAGGTCGAAATCAAAGTGCCGTTCATCAGCCGCAAAGTTCTTCCCCCTGACCGTGACCTGGGCCCTGGCTGCCTGCTCCCTATCCGCGTCAAGCTCCAGGCGCAGGTGCACCTTGGCTGATTCCGTCCCTTGTCCCTTATCCCTTATCCCTTGTACCCTACATCGGACAAAGACATCTCTAACGAACACAGCGCGCGTCACGACCAGGTAGACGTCATCCCAGATGCCCATCGTGCGCAGGCGTGGGCTAAAGTCCCAGCCGAAACCCATCTGGCATTTGAGGGTGCGGATGCGGTCGGGAAAGGCTTCGGATTTTGGCAGCAGGGCGCCGATCATCCAGTCCCAGGCTTTTTCCCACGCGGTCAACTGGGTCGTGGGCAAGGCAGCCGAGCCCCAGATGCGAACCGCTACAACGTCGTTGGGTGTGCAGGGGGGCTCCTCTGCCGGGGGGTCTGGGGGGTGTCCCCCCGCTTCCCCTTTACGCCTTATCAAGTCGGTGATCTCATGGACCTGCCGAGAGAACATGCCCTCGTGACGACCGAGCTCGACCCCATTGGGGGTGCAGGGGGGCTCCCCTGCCGGGGGGTTTGGGGGGTGTCCCCCCATCTCCTTTTCCTGCTTTATCAGGTCGGTAATCTCATAGACTTGCCGAGAGAACATGCCCTCGTGACGGCCCAGCTCTACCCCATTGAGGTGGACGGCCGAGATGTAATCAATGCCCTCAAAGACGAGAAAAGCCCGTTCCCCTTCATCCAACTGTAGAGAGAGGGCTTTCCTGTACCACCAGTCCCATTCGTCCACCCACTGGCTGTCCTCGTTGTTCAGGCCATGGAAAGGGTCGCTGATGCGGCCCAGGGCCAGGAGGTCAGCGCGCACGTTGCCCGGCACCGTGGCCGGCAGCCACTCGGTCACCTGGTTGCAGTCGTTGGCATTTTCACAGTCAACCGATATCTGCGGAACACAGCCGAATTGCCAATCAGGGCCGTTCAAGTCTATGCATCTTCGCGCGGTCACTTTGCCCTTCCTCGACGACCAGCTTGATGGGAGCGTGCGCCTTACGGAGGATTGTATCACAGAGGGCCAGGCAATGCAAGCCTGCGGGAACAGGACTCGACCTGTGTTTGTGCAATATGCTGGAGTGTGGTGGTATTTTGCAGAAGAAGCCCCGCTCCACCTGGGGCGAGGCTCCTGGGGGCAGTACGGATAAGCGGAATTATGAGGACTGAGGAGGGGAGGCAATGGAGATGGCTGAAGTAGTGATGCTGATTGTAGAGACTAGGGGCAGGCTCTGGCTAACGATCTCGAGTTGAGCTGCGTGGCGGCCCAGGCAGTCACCCACTCGCCCACTGATTCCTCAGAAGGCTCAACCAACTCCGCAAAGCTCCTCGATAGCCACGTCAGCTCCAACGAGTGGTTGGGCGGCGCCGACGATTTTCAACAAGCGAACAGAGAGACACGGAACTCTTCTTCAACACCAGCCAGTTCTTGAAGGATATCAGCAAGGGAAGACCACTCCTTGCGCACGGCAAGTGTGTGGCATCTACCAAACAGTTTGGCCTGCCTACGCTTCAAAGTGGCCAACTCAGCATCACGGAAGCCAAAGAAGGTAGCAAAGTCAAGTGCCCGCGTGGCACCTAGTTTGAACGCAAAGCCTACCATGTGCCCTACCTCTGGTGGAGAAACTTCCCCTCCTCGCACGTGGTCTGCACAAGTGAGAATTGCTTCATGACCGGTGGTCCAGCTCTCACGAGCCGCCAGGTCATCTGCGTATTGATAGCCAGACCTGAAGTATTGTAGAGCTCGGCCGTAAATCTCTCCTTCCGTTGGATGGTGAACGCGCTTTGGCAAGGTCCAGTACCGATAGTAGTCACGCCGGTACCCAATACGCTCCGCTTTCCAGGCTCGTTCTAGTTGATCTAGTGGCAGTGAGACGTGGGGAAAGCCGGCCGGATCGTGGAGGTGTATTTCATCCTCATCCATAGCGTATGCCATGACAAAGTGGTCAACGCCAGGCTCACTCCACGGGAAGTAGCTGAGATAGCCCATGTCGAGTGGCCCAAGCACGGCTGGAGATTTGGTCAGGTCAGTTCTCAATTCCTCGAGGGGGGCTGGCTCTGCTTCTGGCCTTGACTTCTCCGTGCACTCGAACCCAAGAAGCTTCAGCGCTTCGCTGACCCCGATATCAGGTGGTGTGTTACTGAAGAAAATCAGTTTTGCGTTTTCCATCCAGAATGCCCCAAGTCCGACACCAGTGAGCACTTCAATTCGTGAACGAGAGATGTTTTCTCCTATGCTAGCCAAAAGCATCGAAGTCGAGTCAGCAAAGCAGTAGAGAGCGTTTCCAACGTAAGGAATCATCATATACCCCCGCGTAGGATATATAAGCAGTTGTTGGGCCTGTCAATTGACATTTCACTAGCTTCCAGATGTACCAAGCGGCTGCGCGCCGCCCAACCAGTGAATATATGAAATTATTTCCGCATAATCTTACTATATGCGTAAACGTCTGCAAACGGGGCAGCGATTGGGAGTCCCACGCGGTGCAAATTACTCCCCAAACAGATCCGCGATGTCCGCAGCCGCGCTC
>JBGVTF010000475.1:0-3377 GCA_041862415.1 Anaerolineae bacterium
GATACACAGCCGGTCCTGCGTCCTCCGCTTGGCCATGAGAGCCTGGCTACTGCTAGCCCTGGCCATGCTGGTGGGACTGGGTGTGGCCGCCGTGCAACTGCTGCCCACAGCCGAATTGGCCCTTCTCTCCCAACGTCAGAGTGGCGCGGAGTACGAGTTCGCCATGACCTACTCCTTTTGGCCCTGGCGTCTCTTCACCCTCTTTGCCCCCGACTTCTTCGGCAACCCCGCCAAGGGAGACTATTGGGGCTACGCTAACTACTGGGAAGACTGTGGCTACGTCGGCGTTCTGCCTCTGCTCCTGGCCCTGATCGCAATCTCAATCTATCTTAGACAGAAAAGAGGGCGAAGGACATTCCCTATCCCTTATCCCTTGTCCCTTATCCCCTTCTTTTCTCTCCTTTGCTTTCTTTCCCTCTTGCTGGCCATGGGCAAAAACCTGCCTCTCTACCCTCTGGTGTTCCGTTGGGTGCCAGGCTTTGGCTTCTTCCAGGCTCCAGCCCGCTTCCTGTATCTCTACACTCTGGGGATGGCAACTCTAGCCGGCCTGGGCGCCGATCTCATAGGGCCTTCCCGCAGGCTGGAGCGGGTCAGCGGCTATGGTGTCGTTATTGGCCTGGCCATTCTCCTGGCCACCGCAGCCATTCGGTTGCTGCCATTACCCCCGGTGAAACTGACCTTTGTGTCAGCTTTGGCTAGGTTCGCTGTTCTGCTCGCCATCGCTTCGCTCTTGCTAATCTATCGGCGGAGGGCAGAGTTCCGATCCAGAGGGACGAAGCCCTTGATAAAGCTCCCATACCGCCTCAGCGTCTCTCCCCTTGTACTCTGGCAGACCCTTGTCATCGCCTTCATCGCAGCCGACCTTATCATCTTTGGCCACGCCCTCAACCCAACTACAGAGCCACGCCTCTACGAGCTTTCCACCGTCAGCGGGGCCTTTCTCAAGAGAGAAGATGAGGATCATCGAATATTCACCTTCTCGGGGTCTGATTATGACCTGAAGTTTAAGAAATATCTGCTGTTCGATAATTTCGGACCCGATGATGTTGATTGGCTCATGGGATTGCGGGAGACATTGACGCCCAACCTGGCAATAGGCCAAGGGCTTTTCAGCACCAACAACTTCGACCCTCTCGTAGTTGGTCACTACCAGAGGCTGATGCAAGAGATAGACAAGGGACTGCCCCAACAGATTGACCCCAAGCTGGGGCGGACCGTTGATAAAGACCGCCTACCTGTTGCCCTACGCCTTTTGAGCCTGATGAACGTGAAATATATCCTCGATTATGGGCAGATTCCAAATTTGAACCTTGTCTTCGCTGACGGCGTACGGATTTACGGCAACGGTGACGCCCTGCCCAGAGCGTACGTCGTCTCTCAGGCCCGGGTGATATCCGATGACGAGGAATTGCTGGCCGAACTTCTAAGTCAGTCCTTCGATCCCCGCCGCACTGTGCTGCTGAGATCGGCCCCAAGCCGGGAGCTCCTCTCTTATCCCCCCATATCCCTTATCCCTTTGTCCCTTGAATACAGTCCAAACGCAGTCGAAATAGAGATCACCCTGGATCGGGATGGCTATCTAGTCCTCAGCGACACCTACTACCCCGGTTGGCGGGCCTACGTTGACGGGGAGGAGAAGGAAATCCTGAGGGCCAACTATGCCTTTCGAGCGGTGCCCCTGGAATCGGGGCAGCACACCGTGCTTTTCCAGTACGATCCCCTATCCTTCAAACTGGGCCTCGCCATCAGCCTGGCCACCTGGGGCGCCATCATACTCGGCTTGGCCCTTCCGGGCCTTCAGCCCCACAGGTGAGTCTATTCCCTCGAACGTATCTAAAGGTTGAGAGAGCGAGCCCCTGCATAGGGCTACCTCCACTGATTTTACACCATTACTACACCGTTGCTACACATTGTGGTACTATCTTCTCATTGACGTGGCTGTAATGTGTGTGTATAATAATAAAGAGTGATATTTTGTGAAGACAGAACCTTTGAGCCGCGAGTGAAGCCATGTTACGGAAATTTGAAGGCATTATCGTCCTACTATTTGTGGTAGACCTGCTCCTGACCCAGGTTGCTCTCTATCTAAGCGATGTGGTGCGACGCTCCATCCCCCTGGGCAAGGCGATTGATCCTACCAAGTCTTTCCTTAACCCTTACATCTACCTGTTGGTAGCTCTGATCTGGCCTCTCCTCTTTCGAGCCCTGGGCGTCTACGACGTCAAACGCGCTCCTAGTCTCCGCGAGGAGCTAAAGACGCTGATGGTGGCCGTGCCGACGACCGTCTTCGTCTTCGCCGGATCGCTCTACCTGTCGTTCCGTGACGTTTCTCGCCTTATGGTTTTCTACTTCTTTATCCTGGACCTGGCCTTCCTGGCCAGTCTGCGCCTGCTGGTCGGTGGGGTTTTGCTCGCGTTACAGGCTCGGGGCCGCTACCTCAGTCGGGTGCTCATCGTGGGCGCTAACGAGATGGGAGCGACCGTCGCCGGAGCCATAGATTCTCACCTGGGCCTGGGTTTCACCTGGCAGGGCTTTGTAGACGACGAAGAAGCCCCGGACCTTCCCATCCTGGGCAAGGTCGCTGACATCGTCGAGATCGTCACCCGGCACGACATTGATGAAGTCATCATTGCTTTGCCTTCGGCTGCTTACCAGACGGTTGAGCAGGTGGTCTATGAACTGCAAGAGCTGCCCGTGCGGATACGCATCGTGCCCGACTTCCTGAAGCTGGCCGTCCTCCGCTCCAGCGTAGAGAGCCTGGCCGGCATTCCCCTCATTGGAGTGCGCGAACCGGTCATTGATGGCCTGGATCGGCTGGCGAAACGCACCTTTGACGTCGTGGTCAGCACAGTGGGCCTGCTGTTTGCCTGGCCTTTCATACTGCTCATCGCCCTGTCCATCAAGCTGGACTCGCCGGGACCAGTGATTTTCAAGCAGCAGCGGGTGGGGGAAAACGGCCAACTCTTCTGGATGTACAAGTTCAGGACCATGGTCTGTGGTGCGGAGGAAGCTCAATGCGCTGTGGCTGTCAGAAGAGAGGACGGCGAGACCGTATACAAAGTCAGGGATGATCCCCGGGTCACGCGGGTGGGACGCATTTTGCGCCGCACCAGCCTGGATGAGTTGCCGCAATTGTTCAACGTCCTCAAGGGTAAGATGAGCCTGGTCGGCCCACGACCGGAGCAAGTCTTCATCGTAGAGCAGTACCAACCCTTGCAGCGCAGACGCCTGGCCGTGCCGCCGGGCATCACCGGCTGGTGGCAAGTCAGTGGCCGCAGCGACTTGCCCATGCATCTCAACACCCGGTATGACCTGTTCTACATCCGCAACTACTCTCTGCTCTTGGACCTCAAAATCCTGTGGAAGACGGTGGGGGC
>JBGVTF010000476.1:0-2353 GCA_041862415.1 Anaerolineae bacterium
GTGGATCTGGGACCTGTTGGAGAGGGAAGGTGTAGCCCGCTTCCCTGGTGCGCAGGGCCGCATCCCAAACTTTGACGGTGCCGAGGAGGCGGCACGGCGGCTGGCAAGTCTGCCACTCTGGCGGGCAGCACGGGCGATCAAATGTAATCCCGACAGCCCTCAGCGGCCGGTGCGCTTGCGAGCTCTGCGAGAGGGCAAGGTAGTTTACATGGCTGTGCCCAGGCTGCGCGATGCCCGGCCCTTCATCGAACTGGACCCGGCTCGCCTGCGGCGCAAGCTGGGGGACGGCGGCTCGACCGAGCTCGCCGAAGTCCTGAGCAAGGCGGCCACGATCCGCGGCGCCTTTCGCTACGGCCACCCTTTGCGGCTGGAGGAGATGCTGCCGATTGACCTGGTGGTCGCCGGTTCAGTGGCCGTGACGCGGGATGGCGCTCGTCTGGGCAAAGGGGGCGGCTACTCTGACTTGGAGTTCGCCCTGGCCCGCCAGGCCGGACTGATCGGTGAAACCACTCCGGTGGTGACCACCGTCCATGCGTTGCAGGTCATCGAGCAGCCGATTCCCATGACCCGCCACGATGTGGCCCTGGACTATATCGCGACTCCCCAGGAGGTGATCGCCACCGGGCAGCGCTACGGCCAGCCAGCCGGGATCTATTGGGATGAACTGCCGTCTGAGAAGCTGTGTGCTATTCCTGTTCTGCGCCAACGGCGCCGGGAAAGAGAAGACATCAGCACGGAGCGGTCTTGATCTGATAATCGTCCGTCACAATGTGTGTTCTGTTGACACTCTCGTTCATTACCTGCAATGAGAAGAAAGGAGTGACCAAAATGTTGATCGTCCATGTGCACGTTCACGTCAAGCCCGAATTTGTTGAAGCCTTTCACGAGGCGACGCTGGAGAACGCCCGCAATAGCGTGCAGGAACCTGGGATCGCGCGCTTTGATGTGATCCAGCAGTTGGATGATCCGACTCGCTTTGTGTTGGTCGAGGTCTACCGGACGCCGGATGATCCCGCCAAACACAAAGAAACGGCCCACTACCAGACCTGGCGTGACACGGTGGCTGAGATGATGGCCGAACCGCGCAGCAGTGTCAAGTACGCCAACGTCTTTCCCGATGACCAAGGTTGGGGCTAAGCGGATGCGCTTCGAGTTTGCTACTGCCACACGCATTATCTTCGGGGCAGGCACGCTGCGCGAGGTCGGGCCACTGGCGGCAGAAATGGGGAACCGCGCCCTGGTGGTGACGGGTCGCACCGCCCTTCGACGAGCTCAGGACAAGCCTGCGCGCGCCGCGCCGCTGCTCGATGCCTTAGCCGCGCAGGGGATTAGGACCGTTACCTTCACCGTAGCCGGTGAGCCGACCACCGAGGTGGTTCGTCTCGGCACCCAACGTGCGCGAGAGTCGGATTGCGACCTGGTCATAGGCTTTGGCGGCGGGAGCGCCCTGGACACCGGCAAGGCCATCGCCGCCCTGCTGACCAACGATGGCGATCCCCTCGACTATCTCGAAGTCATCGGCCAGGGGCAGCCGCTCAGCCAGCCTGCAGCGCCCTACGTCGCCATCCCGACGACGGCTGGCACTGGCGCCGAGGTGACCCGCAACGCAGTGCTGGCCTCGCCTGAACACCGCGTCAAAGTCAGCCTGCGCAGCCCGTTGATGCTGCCGCGTCTGGCGCTGATTGACCCCAAACTCACCCACAGTCTGCCACCGGAAGTCACGGCCAGCACCGGTTTGGATGCTCTTACACAAGTCATGGAACCCTACGTCTCGAACCGGGCTAACCCGATGACGGACGCATTATGCCGCGAGGGGATGGGTCGCGCCGCCCGTTCACTGCGCCGGGCCTACGAACAGGGCGACGATGCGGTAGCCCGTGAGGACATGGCGCTGACCAGTCTTTTCGGTGGGCTGGCGTTGGCCAATGCCAAGCTAGGAGCGGTGCACGGTCTTGCCGGGCCGCTTGGGGGCATGTTCCCCGGTCCCCACGGCGCTATGTGTGCGCGTCTCTTGCCCCACGTGATGGCGGTCAACGTGCGAGCCCTGCAGGAAAGGTCCCCAGGGAGCGAATCTCTGCGGCGCTATGATGAGATTGCCCATATCCTGACCGGGAACGACAAGGGTACCGCCAAAGATGGCGTTGCCTGGGTGCAGGAACTGTGCCAGGCGTTACAGGTTCCCTCGCTGGCCTCCTATGGGGTGACGCAAGCAGACTTTCCGGTGCTGATCGAAAAAGCCTCCGCTGCCAGCTCCATGCAAGGCAACCCGATCAAGCTCACCCCTGACGAGATGCAAGAGGTTCTCGCAGGGGCGCTGTAGGTCATCTTCTCATCAGGGAGGTGCCTTATGATC
>JBGVTF010000477.1:0-24530 GCA_041862415.1 Anaerolineae bacterium
GCTTCGTAGCCATCATCGAACAGGTCATCAAGGGTCAGGGTCTTGCCGACGACGCAGTTGAGGATCAGCTCCACCCCCAGGCTCTTGACGTACTCTACCTCGGCGTGGACAATGGCTTTGGGCAAACGGAACTCGGGGATGCCATAGATGAGCACGCCACCGGGCGCGTGCAGGGCCTCGAACATGGTCACCTGATGTCCGTAGCGGGCCCGGTCGGCGGCGCAGGTCAGTCCGGCCGGCCCGGAACCGACCACGACCACCCGCTTGCCGCTGGGAGGGCCCATTTCCGGCGCCTCGGTGTCTTGGCTGATGCGCCAATCGGCCACATAGTCCGCCAACTCCCCGCGCTGGCTCATCTTCCAATCGGCCACGTAACGCTCCAGACGCCCGATGGCCACCGGTTCCTCCTTCCTGGCCAGCACGCAGACGGCCTCGCATTGGGTTTCCTGTGGGCAAACGCGGCCGCAGATGGCCGGTAGGTTGTTGTCGGCATAGAGGGCCACGGCTGCGCCAGCCAGGTCCCCCTCCTGGAGCTTCAAGATAAAGGCCGGTATGTCAACCTCCACAGGGCATCCTTCTATACATTTGGGTTTCTTGCACTGTAAGCAGCGCTTGGCTTCCAGAGCCATGAGCTCCGAGGTGTAGCCCAGAGCCACCTCATTAAAATTGCGCCGCCGCACCTCGGGGGCCTGTCGTGGTATCTCCTGGCGCGGTATCTTTTCCCTCTTCGGTTTCTTTTTCTTTGCTTCTGCCATGGATTGATCTCTCCTTAGTTATCTCCAAGCGTGCTCGTTTCGGCGGCTACAGGCCACTGTCGCACTCGCACTCTAATTTGAACTCGTCAAAAGCCCTTTTCTCCTCGGTCAGGTAGATGCGCTGGCGGGCCATCAGCAGGTCCCAGTCTACCTCGTGGCCGTCGAACTCTGGCCCATCCACGCAGACAAACCTGGTCTTGCCGCCCACCTCGACCCGGCAGGCCCCACACATGCCCGTGCCGTCAACCATGATGGAGTTGAGGCTGACGATAGTCTTCACTCCGAAAGGTTTGGTAGTCAGGCTGGTGAATTTCATCATGATGGCCGGTCCGATGCCCCACACGCAGGCGATATCCTTTCTGGCCTCACACAACTCCTTGAGAGGCTCGGTGACCAGAGCCTTGCGGGCGCAAGAGCCGTCGTCGGTGCAGACGATGAGCTCATCGCTGACGGAGCGCATCTTGTCCTCCCAGAAGAGGAGGTCCTTGGTGCGAGCGCCGATGATGGAGAGGACCTCGTTGCCTGCCTCCTTCAGGGCACGGGCGATGGGGTAGACAGGAGCAATACCCACGCCACCGCCCACACAGACGACGGTGCCATGGTTCTCGATTTCCGTGGGCCGCCCCAGGGGACCGGTGACACTGGCCAGTTCATCGCCCACCTCGAGAAGGCCCAGATGCATGGTGCTCTTGCCTACCTCCTGGAAAATGAGGGTGATGGTGCCCTTCTCGTGGTCAAAGTCGGCGATGGTCAGGGGAATGCGTTCCCCCTCATCGACCACGCGCAAGATGACGAACTGGCCGGCCTGAGCTTTGCGGGCGACCAGCGGTGCATCAATCACCATCAGCTTATTGATAGTTCCCAGTTCTTCTTTTGCTAGGATCTCATACACGTTGTCTACCTCCTTGCACATTCGCTATCGTCACGGTCTGAGGTTGGACCTACATGGACTAGCCATTTGTGCTTTTCATCATGCGGGCCATTATATATCTGAAAAGTTCCTTTGTCAAGAAGCCCAAAGCCGGAGGAGATTTCCCTCAGATGTCCTCTTACACTCTTTCCGATGCAATTGACCCACAAATTTGTGTAGTGTCCGATATGTGGTATAATATAAAACGTGGATGGGAAAAAGCACCAGTCGCTCGATACTGATCAGCACCCCATGCATATCGGCCTCAACGCACATCTATTGTCCCTGGCCCAAACTTATCGTGGCGCCGGGATCCATTGGTATATTTATAACCTGCTCCTCAACTTGGCCCACGTAGACCAAGAGAACCAATATACTGTTTTCCTCAGCGATAGAAGCTTCCCGCCGAATTCAGGCCTGACTTTGAGAACCTCGTGGCTGCCCACCACTCAGCCCCTGGTGAGGATCGGCTGGGAGCAATGGGTTCAACCCTTCGTTCTGTGGGAGGAGAAGGTGGATCTTCTTCACTCCCTGGCTTTCGTCACGCCCTTATTATCTCCCTGCCCTTCGGTCATCACTATCTATGACCTTAGCTTTATCATTTTTCCACAGGGCTTTAAATACTCAAAGCGTCTTTATCTCACTCTGCTCACCCGCCCATCGGCTCGAAAGGCCAGGCGTATTATCACTATCTCGGAGAGCACAAAACGGGACACAGTTCGTTTGTTAGGAGTGTCGTCAGAGAAAGTAGACGTAGTTTATTGTGGGGTGGATAAGGCATTTCGTCCTCTTCCTGAGAGGGAAATCGCCTCTTTCCGCCAGAAACGTGGCCTGCCGGAACGGATCATACTTTTTGTAGGTACCATCGAGCCACGGAAGAACGTGACCCGTCTTATCGAAGCCTATTCTCATTTGAGAGGTGAGCAGGTCAAACTGGTCATTGGCGGAGCCAGAGGTTGGCTTTACGAGGAGATCTTTGCCCGCGTGGAGGAGTTGAACTTGACGGATGACGTCCTGTTCCCTGGCTACATTCCCCCTGATGAGCTACCTCTGTGGTACAATGCTGCGGAACTCTTCGTCTACCCGTCTCTCTACGAGGGCTTTGGACTGCCGCCTCTGGAAGCCATGGCTTGTGGAACGCCGGTGATCACTTCCAACGTCTCTTCCCTTCCAGAAGTGGTCGGTGAGGCCGGGTTGACAGTTAACCCTATGGATAGTAAGGGATTGGCCGAGGCCATGAATCGGGTGCTCTGCGATGAGGCATTGCGTCAATCCATGCGGGAACGGGGATTGGCCAGGGCCAGTCGCTTTTCCTGGGCCAGGGCGGCGCGGGAAACGGTAGGGGTTTACCGGCGTGCGCTAGGCCGCTGAGGGGATTAAGGTGTCCAAACGATTCAAGCAGTTGCTGTCCCTGGGGCTGGTGCTGGCTGACATACTCCTCATCAATGTCGCTTTTGCCATCTCCTATTGGATGCGTTACGACCTGCAATGGTTCCGAGCCGTGGACCCCGCCTTTGACGCTTCCTTCAGTGCCTACATACCCTTTGCTGGGGTGTTGACTGCTCTCCTGCTGATCGCCTATAAACTGGAAGGAGTCTACGACCACCGCCGGGGAGCTTCCTGGTTCGATGAGTTTTACTCGGTCCTCAATGGGACCACCACGGGCATCGTCATCATGATCGTGGTCACTTTCATCTATCGCCCTCTCGTCTACTCCCGTCTCCTCTTCGGCTACACGGGGGTCCTCATCGTCGCCCTGTTGGGCTTCAGCCGTTTGGTCAAAAGTATCGTCCTACAGAAGCTGCGTAAGCGGGGTATCGGCGTTGTACGGACGCTCATTGTAGGAGCTGGCGAGGTGGGACGCACTATCATGCGCAACATCGTGGCTCAGCCCGGCTTGGGCTACCAGGTGGTGGGCTTCGTGGATGATAACCCCGAGAAGGGACACAAGGACATTGGTCGCTTCAAGGGCCTGGGCAGTATTGACAACCTGCCACGCATCGCCCAGGATGAATCTATTGATGAGGTCATCATCACCTTGCCCTGGATGTACCATCGCAAGATCATCAGCATTATGACCCAGTGTGAGCGAGAAGGGGTGCGGGCGCGCCTCGTGCCTGACATCTTCCAGATGAGTCTCAGTCGTATGGACGTTGACGACCTGGGCGGCGTTCCTATGATTGGGGTCAAGGAAATATCCATCACCGGTGGGAAGCTGGCCGCCAAGCGGGCCATTGACTTCACCGTCGCTTTGGTAGGATTGATCGTTTCCTTGCCCTTGACGCTTCTCATCGCTTTGGCTATCAAACTGGACTCACCTGGCCCGGTTCTGTTCAGACAAATCAGGGTGGGTAAAGGAGGACGTCATTTCGTCTTGTACAAATTCCGTTCCATGTGTGAAGGGGCTGAGGACGAACGGCAGCAACTGACCGACCTGAATGAGGCAGAGGGACCTATCTTCAAGATCCGCCACGACCCCCGCTGTACAAGAGCGGGCAGATTCCTGCGCCGCACCAGTCTAGATGAATTGCCCCAACTCTACAACGTGCTGCGAGGTGAGATGAGCCTCGTCGGCCCGCGTCCCCCCGTTCCCGCAGAAGTGGAACATTATGAAGAATGGCACAAGAAACGTCTGGAGGTCTCACCCGGCATGACGGGCCTGTGGCAGGTCAGTGGCCGCAGCGAGTTGAGCTTCGATGAGATGGTTCTTTTGGACATCTACTACATCGAAAACTGGTCAGCGGCCATGGACACCGAGATTTTCCTGCGTACCATTCCCAAGGTCATCTTTGGCGAAGGCGCGTACTGATGGCCGGAAATCGGCCGGATAGTCCGTTCACCCATCCAATTCATTGACTCAGTAAGTAGCCTTGGAGTTTTCCTATGTTCAATCTCTCTTCCCAAGACCGTGACGCTCTCATCGGCTTCCTTCAGGATTTAGTCCGCACCCCTAGCCCATCGACCCAAGAGGGGCAGGTGGCTCAGCGCCTGGCCGAGGAGATGCGACGGGTGGGCTTCGCTGAGGTCACCACCGATCGCATCGGCAACGTGATCGGGCGTATCGGCCCCGGCCGCGGCCCCAAGCTCCTCCATAACGGCCACATGGACACCGTAGGCGTGACCGACTCGGGTTTGTGGCCCCGTGACCCTTACGGCGCTGAAATTGAAGAAGGTGTCCTCTATGGCTTAGGAGCCTGCGATATGAAAGGGCCCCTGGCAGCGATGGTCTACGGGGTCAAGGCGCTATTGGACGCCGGTGTCGAGCTTGAGGGTGACCTTTACGTGGTCGGGGTTGTGCAAGAGGAACCTTGCGAGGGATTGGCCATGCGGGTTCTGGTCGAGGAGGAAGGGCTGAGACCCGATTTCGTCATCTTGGGCGAGGCCACAAACTTGCAGATCAGCCGTGGTCAACGGGGGCGCATAGAACTGAAGGTGACGGCACGAGGTCGCTCCTGTCACGCTTCGGCTCCAGAACGCGGTGAGAACGCTATTTACGCCGCTGCTCGCCTGATCTTCGGTGTGGAACTCCTGGCCCCCCGCCTGGCTAGCGACGCTTTTCTGGGACGGGGTAGCCTCTCCATTACCCAGATTGAGAGCACAGCTGCCAGCCGCAACGCCGTCCCCTATAGATGCGCTTTCTACATTGACCGCCGTCTTACGATGGGGGAAACGGAGGCCAAAGCTCTGGCCGAGATCCAAAGCATCATCGCCCGCGAAGGAGTAAGAGCCAAGGTGGAAGTGGCAGAGTATCGCGCTGCCAGCTACACCGGTTACCCGTGTCAAAGTAAAGCATATTATCCAGCCTGGGCCATGGCTGAGGATCACTCCCTGGTGCAGACTGTAGCCAAGGCTGTCAAGCAAACTCTGGGCTACAAACCAAGGGTAGGCAAATGGGATTTCTCCACTGACGGGGTCTATACCATGGGAGTGGCCGGTATCCCTACAGTGGGCTTTGGCCCTGGCGAGGAACGCTACCTCCATACCGTTGACGATCAGATACGTCTGGCTGACGTCGTCAAAGCCGCCCGGGTCTACGCCCAACTGGCCGTTGAGGTTCTTGGCGCACGCTGAAACCAGCACCTCTGCCATCCTGTTTTATCCCCGCTGTCGCGCCGCCTCGAACAGGATAACACTGACCGCTACAGCGACGTTGAGCGACTCAGCTTTGCCTTGCATAGGGATAACGATCCGCTCGGTGGCAAGCCTCTCCGCTTCTTGACTGGCCCCCTCTGCCTCGCTACCGACGATCAGGGCCGAGGGCTTCGTCCAATCCACGTCATAATAGGCCTTATCGCCCCTTACCTCAGCTAACAGAGTTTGCCTGTCTTCCAAAGCCTCCGCCATCTCTGACCAGCTTACCCCTGTCGCTATCGGCAAGTAAAAGTGGGCGCCCATAGCCCCTCGCACCACCTTGGGGCTGTAGACGTCCACTGTGGCCGGCGTCAGGATCACCTGGCCGGCCCCGGCCGCCTCAGCCGAGCGCAGGATGGTGCCCAGATTGCCAGGGTCGCGCACTCTGTCTACCACTAAGACCAGCCAGGGGTTCTCAGGAAGGGGCAATTCTAAAAAAGGCACAACGGCCAGGATGCCCTGAGGGGCAACCGTATCTGAGAGAGCCCTCATAACCTTGTCCGTCACGACGAAGCACTCACCAGGCAGATCCTCTATCACTGCCAGCAACTCACGGCCCCGCTGGCTACCGCTCAAGTCCGGGGTGAAAAAGGCAAAGGCGGGAACAACCCCGGCCTTCAACGCTTCCTCCACCAGACGCAGACCCTCTATGACGAAATGTCTTTCTCTGTGGCGAACCCGCCGCCGGTAGAGAGAGCGGACGTATTTCACTTTTTTGTTGGCGGTGCTGGTAATGGTTGCTGGCAGAGGGTATCACCTCTTTGGCGTGGGCATAATAAATCCCCATTCTGTCTTAACGACAAAACAGGGACAGGTCGTCATTCCGATGATTTCCTGGAAGAGCGTAATGACTGGACCTCTAAAGGGCTCCTTTGGCCACTTCGGCCAGCCTGGCAAAGGCCTCAGCGTCATTGACGGCCAGTTCGGCCAAAATCTTACGGTCAATCTCCACTCCCGCTTTTCCAAGCCCATGTATGAAGCGGTTATAGGATAGCCCGTTCAGCCTGGCTGCGGCATTGATACGGGTGATCCAGAGCCGTCTGAAGTCACGCTTGCGATTGCGGCGATCGCGGTAGGCATACCACAACGATTTCAGCATGGCCTCGTTGGCACGGCGGTAGAGGGCGTGCTTGGTTCCTCTCTGCCCTTTGGTAAGCTTCAGGACTTTCTTGTGACGGCGACGGGCTCGCGGCCCTCCTTTTACTCTAGGCAATGTATAACTCCTCCTATTGACTTGGCAGATGGCAGACGTTCATGAGCTTCCGTCGAACGATGGCACATGGCGGACGGCCAGCCGACTCCGCTATTTGAGGTACGGCGCTAGCTTGCGCACCCGCTTGACATCGGCGGGCGTATCAACCTTCACCATTTCATCGTACAGACGCTTCACGCGCTTCGATTTCCTACGGCGAAGATGGCTTTTGCCGCTCTTGGTGCGCATGAGTTTGCCCTTGCCGCTATATTTGAATCTCTTGGCTGTGGCCTTGTGTGTTTTAATCTTTGGCAACTTTCTGTCTCCTGAGTTTACTGGGGTTAGATGGTTCAAACAAATTAGGGGACGACCCCGTCCCCCGTTCTCTGGCGAGTACCTTTTACCACTGTTGCGGTACAGGTGCTACTTGCTGCTTGGGCTCAGGACCATAAGCATAGTACGTCCTTCCAGACGGGGTTGTTGCTCGACGAGGCCTACATCCTCTAAATCGGCAGCGATCCGCTTCAACAGGTCACGAGCCACTTCAAGATGGGTGATCTCCCGCCCCCGGAAACGGACCCGCACCTTGACTTTGCAACCCTCTTCCAGGAAGCGCCGGGCATCACGGACCTTGTGGGCTACGTCATGCTCTCCTGTCTTGGGGCGCAGGCGGATTTCCTTGATCTCTTTTGACTTCTGAGCTTTTCTGGCTTCCTTCTCCTTCTTGGTGCGCTCGTATAGGAATTTGCCATAGTCCAGCAGACGGCAGACAGGAGGGTCCGCGTTGGGGGCAACTTCGACCAAATCTAGGTCATGCTCCCGGGCAACAGCCAGAGCTTCACGGATGGGCATTATCCCCAACTGTTGACCTTCTGTACCAATGACCCGAACTTTTTTGGCCCTGATACTCTCGTTAATACGTTGCGTTCTGGTGCTGATCTTGTCACCTCATCGAGTCGGTGGTGGTCCGCCGACACCGGCCACTCTGGGGCTCAGAGCTGGCCTTCCACCAGAGCCATAAGCTGCAGCTTTGCTGTATTGGACCGTGGGAACCCTTTCCCAAATAAAATATATCATATTTGCGGTTAGAAGTCAAATGTTTATTCACTTCCAGTAAAACATCCAGGATTCACCCCTCGGGCTGATGACAGTGCCTGTCTCCCCCTTAGGGCCCGATTGCACCCGGATCACGGTGACGTCCCACTGGTAGGCTCGCTCGGGTAGGTCAGCTTTGGCGAAGAAGAACTCGGCCGGCAATTCCCATTCGTTCTCCTTCACTCGATGGCCACTATACTGAAGTTGACCCTCCTGCAGATAACGCAGGCTCACCGAATACCATTCGTCTTCTGCCAGCGCACCCACCGACTTCCACCGCAAAACTATCTTCTCGTTCTCTCCGACAAACACCGTTCCATCTTCCGGCCCGAGCAAGCGAGGCGCGACAAAGGCGAGGGTTGGCGTAGCCGTGGGGGCCAGCGTTGGCGTAGGAGTGGGCGTCTCGGGGATGGGAGACCCGATCTCGGTAGGTGTGGGCGTTGTCGTCGCCGTAGGTGTGGCCGTTCGCGTAGCTGTTGGAGTATAGGTCGGCCGGCGCGTCACGGTAGGCGTGGCTGTAGGCGTGTTGGTCGGGGTAGGGGACGGGATCAGAAAACTGAGGCCCGGCAGGTCCGCCGGCGGAAGCGTCACCCGAGGGAGCGCCCCGGAGGCAAGCCTCACCTCACTCAGTCCACGGGAGACCACAGGGGTGAGCACCAAGCCCAAACCGAGGCCGGCCAGGACGACCACCAGGAGCAGCACCTGAGGCCATACACTGTGCCTCACTTCGGCACCGCAGTGGGGGCAGATGGTGAGAATGGCACTGGCTCGCTGGCCGCATTGCCAGCAGCGCCTCTTTTTCGTCCTCACCTGCAATCGGGCCCCACATTCCGGGCAGGTGGTCAGCCCAGGGCGAACCGTGAGGCCACACCTTCTGCACTTCATTAACGGTTCATTCCCCCGTCAATCAGGGCTGGTGGCTTCTCACTTGGGGACATCTAGAGCCCCTTCCTTAGCTTCCTCATTAGCTCCCCCGGCGTCATCAGAGCGCTGGCGAGTAGCCTTTAGCCAGATATCAGAATCGCGGCCCCAATGACCACGAACAGGGCCCCAGATGCTTTCCGGATATACGCCGCCGGGACGAGATTGGCCAGAGCTTCGCCGAAAATCACTCCTATGAGGGTGACAGCGGCCAGGGCTCCCACCGCACCCAGGAAGACGGCCAACGGCGAACGAGCCCTGCAAGCCATGCCAATACAGGCTAACTGCGTCTTATCGCCTAACTCGGCCAGAAAGATCAGACCAAAGGTCGAAAGTATGGTTTTCCAGTCCATTCCTATCCTCAGGACAAACAGCGAGGGCGGACACGGGGTTCCGCCCAGGCGATGATTCAACGGTAAGGTAAAGCCATCTGTTAGAACATGCTAGTCCAATCTACAGTGTACACGGGTGTGGTGATGTCCTGATAAGTGACAAATATCAACAGGGTCACCAGGAAGGCAATGCCGATCAGGTGGACGGCTCCTTCCTTCTCGGGGTCTATCCGCTTGCCACGGATGGCCTCAACTATGACAAAGAGGATGCGGCCGCCGTCCAGACCCGGCAGGGGCAACAGGTTAGCCACTGCCAGGCCGGTGCTGAGCAGGGCTATCAGATTCAAGATAGGGAACCACCAACCGGTTTCCACTGACTGCTGGACAGCCTGACTGGCCAATTGGGCGATGCCGTAGGGGCCGATGGGTCTGGCCATCTCAATAGAGAGCAGACCGCGAATCACCAATACAGGGATGTAGAAGGTAAATGCGATGACGCCAAACGTCCGTTCCAGGCTCCGCAGGATAGCTTCACCAAGAGGATAGGTTCTTAGGCCAATTTTAGTCACCGCAGGAATTATGGCCACGCCGATGCGGCTGATGCCCTCTGAGTCGAGACGAGGAGTCACGCGGACTTCGAGTATTCTACCACCTCGCTTTAACACTAGGAGCATTTCCTGATTCAGTTTGGTACGGGTGTAGGCCACCAGTTCATCAGGGTTCTCAATGTATTCATCGTCGGCTCTGATAACAATATCGCCTACTTTCAGGCCAGCCTGTTCCGCCGGTGAGCCGCTGACCACACTCTCAATGATGGCGTTGTCAAACTCGACGGGTTCGGGCCAACCCAACATGAAACAGAGGGTAAGGAAAACGATGCCCAAGAGAATGTTCATCACGGAGCCCGCCGATAAAACGCCGACGCGCGCCAGCTTGCTTTTGCTGGCCAGACCGCGTTCCGCATCTGGGTCCTCCTCGCCTGCCATGCGCGTGAAACCGCCAAAGGGGATGGGGTTAAGGGTGTAAACCGTCTCACCGCGCCTGAAAAGGGTGATGGTGAGCAAACCATTGGGCAAGGGATAACCAAAGCCAAACTCCTCGACCTTCACGCCAGCTCGTTTGGCCACGATAAAATGACCCAGTTCGTGCACAAAAACCAGCAAGCTGAGGACAACTACAAAAGAAATCGCTGTTAACATTAACTTGTTCCTTTCCACCCCTTTGGCCTTATTGGCAAAGGGCTTTCAAAGGGGCCTTTAATTATACTGCCTTAAGCCAAATATGGCAAGCGGGGCACCCCACAAAGCAATGTCAAGTTGTAAGCCCGGTGGTCGAGCTGTTCGGCTGAACTCAAGGCCGAAGCCTCGACTCCGACGCTTGCCCATAAAAGGGTCCCAAAGAGCGGAAGGTCTACAGAGCCGTCAGGCATGAGCGCGCGGGCTCGGTCGTAGAGTCGCCCATCATCTAGAAGCGACGTGCCCATGTCCCCCGTCAGCGGATAAGCGTACCCTCGTCAAAGGCCCGGCCCAACAGCGCTTCCTCAATCAGCCCCTCTCGCTGGCCTGAGATCAGATGCACACTGAGGGAGGACTGGCTTCGAACCAGGGCATACATCTCCCGCACTTTGGTCAACATCCCCCCCGTCACGTCAACGCCGTGGGAGCCTGACAATGTCTGCTCTACCTGGGCGATGTTGCCCGGTCCAATCTCCCGGAAGAGACGCGCTTGCGGATTCTGGAGAGGGTCGCTATCGTAAACGCCCTCGACTATACTTGCCAATATGATGCGCTTGGGCCTCAGTTCACAGGCCAGGCAGGCGAAGATTTGTTCAGTAGAGATGATGGTGCAGCCCCAAACCTCATCGAAAGCCACATCGCCGTAAACCAGGGGGATAAGACCGTGGGACAGGGCCTCCGCTGCCGGGCGGGTTTCCATGGAAATGAGCTCTCCGCTCCGGCAAATGGCTGAGGCCGAAGGTTGCAGAGTGAGAATGGGCAGGCCCTCAGCCAGGCAAATGTCGGTCACCAGGCGATTGAGACGGGCAGCGGCAGCGGCTGTCTCGGCATAGCCCCGCCAGTTATCTTCACCCTGAGGGCCTTCCCGAATGCCATCACGCAAGCCGTACCTGTTGGCCACGAAATGACCGAAGGAACCGCTGCCATGGCCCAACACCAGGCTGAGATCAAGTCCCGCTTTCAGGGCCCGGCTGATCTCTTGGCCAGCGCGGCGAATGACGTCCTCTCGGGCGGTGGCCTCTCGGTTTTTGTCGGTGATGACCGACCCACCCAACTTCAGGAAAACAAGCTCACCCAATCCTGATCACTCCTCCCTCGATGGAGACCGGGTCTCCGGTGGCGATTTGCCCGATGTCTACCCGATCTACCATCGGGATGTCAGAAATGATGGCCCCCACGGCCACTATCGGCTCGCTCTGGGCGTTGATGATAGCTGCCGGGGCCAGGCCCTTCTTGGCCAGGCGATAGAGGGTGTAGGAACCAACGGTGCTACCCTTGCCCGTGGGAAAGACCAATACCCGCCCGGCCACGCTCTGCCCTTCCAGGGGATGCCCCTTTTCGACCACGACGCCCGTCTCAGGGTCAACGCCGCCCAGAAAGCCGATGGGCTCTGGTGAGACCAGGGCGGTTCCTAGTGCTCGGCCCTCTTTGATGATCCTACCTTTCAATGTGGCCAACTTGTCCTCCTGACATCATATTCAACTATTATCATAACACACCTCAGAATGGATGTCAATGGGAAGTTGAAGGGCCTTTATTTCCCGAACATTTTGGCCCACCTGATTGAACCATAGCACAAGACCCCCTTGCGGGGGTCTTGTCATTTGGGAGATTGCAGCTAGATGGCTATCGTTATGCCCAGCGCATCGAGGACGAACTGGATGGGAGTGATGATGGTCGTGTTCGGGGAACCGCCGAAGAGGAGGCCCACCACGTAATCCTCTTCATCCAAAACAGCCGAACCCGAATCCCCTCCGGAGCTCATGGCCCCGGCCACAAATTGATCGGTGAAAGTAGCCACGCCAGCATTGCCATAGCTGACCTGAACCGTGGCGTCAATCTGGATGATGCGGTCGGTGGTAAAGCCCGTCGTGCGCCCGCTCTTTTTGATATTCGTGCCTAGGGTGGCTTCTCTGGAACCCTTGGGCACTCCGATGTTCAGGATGCGTCTTCCCACCAAGTCCAACGAGAGGGGCCGCGCCAGGGCTGCATCAACCAGGTTTTCCCCCTTGGACTCTTGGTAGCTCACCATCCTGTGACTCGAGCCTATTCCACCTGCTATGGCGTTGAGAAGCTGCTCTACAGCTTTGGCCGCTGGGCACGTGGTGGGACTGGTCCCGAAATCAATGGGCACGTACTCCTCCAGGGTGGCGATTTGGTCGGCCAGCGTCCCTCCATCGTATTTACCTGGTTGGATGATGGGGTCGCCCTTCTTCCCTAGGTTGGTATCGGCCAAGACGTGATTGTTGCTCAGGATGAAAAGCTCGCCCCCTTTCAACACCAGGCAGCCCAGGGTCCCGGCCGTGATGTTGATATGTCCAATGGAGACTCCCCCCGGCGCAGGGCGCCATCGTTGGGTGGGAGCCTGCCAGGCTGTGATGAGGCCCGTCTCCAAGACGTCCGTTTTCACCTCATCAACCGCCTGGGGCACGATGTCGGTCTCTGCCAGTTGGGCCAGGGGCATTTTCTTCTCTACGGAAACCACGATACTGGGTTCATCGGTCACCACCCCTCCGGTTTCCTTGTAGCCGACGCCGACGGCGACTACGTTCCTCTTGGCGAGCAGAGTGTTGACATACTGCTGTTTGACCTGTCTGGCTCGTTCCACATTCATCTGAATTCCCTCCTTCCTGGGTATTGTCATCCACCGCTGTTGCGGTACAGGTGGTACTCCGCCTCATAAACTGTTCGACTATCCTCCAACCTGCCGTGAGCCAGCCGATGCCCGTACCGCAATCACTACTGTTGCACCACTATTGCAGTACAGGCGATGCAGGAGTGGTGCAACAGTGGTAGATAGTCGAAAAACGCCTGAAGCTCAGTACTAAGTCAGAGCCCGGATTTCCCCGACCTCCTTCACGTCTATCATCACACCCTCTATCTCTGGCGGGATAACGTCCTTGGCATCCAACTGTGACAGAGGCACCTTCTTTTTCACCATCACCGTCAAAGCGACCTGATCGGTCATCTGCCCATCTTTCTCCCTGTAGCCGACAGCTACTCCGACCACGTTTGCCTTCCTGAGAAGTTCCGCCTGGTACTTGTCCTTGACCGCCTTTACCTCGGCCATGCTTTTCTCTGCCGCCATCTGCCTCCCCCTCCTGTGCATCTCTATATATAAGTAGGATCATGGCCCAACAGACTAATTTCTCTGCCGCCATCTGCCTCCCCTCCCCGTATGCTCTCACACTGTAATTGTACTACGAAACGTCTCCCTTTTCAATGGCTTTCACAACATTTTAAGGTTGTGCCTATTTCCTCTTTTTGGCCTCAGGTGATGCCCCGTAGCTGGCTTTCACCTCTTCGTACACCCGGCCAACACTGGCTTTGAACCGCTTTCGAATCCTTTGCCTGTCCCTGTCCGGTACGGGGAAAAAGTTGAACAAGTCTACACGGCTCCCCGTCTCGGTCTTACTGCGTCCGGCCCGGTAGAGTTTACGCACCTGCGCCCTCATCCGCCGGATGTAGTCGGAGAGTATATCAAGGGTTTCCCTGTCACAGATCTCTCCATGGCCAGGCACTATGGTTTTCACTTTGAGCTGTCTGATAAAAGTCAGGGCGTTCAGCCAGTCTTTGGAGTTGCCATGTCCTATGAAGGGATGTCTACCTTTGACTACGACATCGCCGGTGAACAGAACGCCATCTTCGACCACATGAACGAGGCTGCTGGCCGGTGTGTGCCCTCCAACGTGGATCAGCCGGATAGTTTTGCCTCCGTTGTACAAGGTCATCCTGTTGGTGAAGGTGACACGGGGCAGAATGATCTTCAGGTTCTCAAACTCGGCAGCCACTTCGGGCTTGTTGTCTTTGACAAACCGATTGATAAGGCGCTGCCGGAAGGAGTCACCGTAGCTTTTCATCTCCTTCCAGCCCAACTCATGGGCAATGACCGCTGTGGTGAGATACTGATTGCCCAAGACGTGACCACGGTGATGGTCGGTATTTATCAAATAGATAATCTCTTGATCGGTTATTTCAGCGATCTGCTCCCGCCACCAGCGGGCCTCGGAGGGGATCATAGGGCTGTCAATGAGCACAACGCCTTCGCCGGTCACCACGAAACCGACATTAGCTCCCCGCACGTTCGTTGCCGCGTAAACATCCTGAGTGATTTGTTGCATCTACTGATATGTCTCCCTTAAAGCTTCCAAAGCGAACTCCAGGGCCTCTTCCAATCTGCCTCCTGCCGGACCGCCGCCCTGAGCCATGTCAGGGCGCCCGCCTCCGCTTCCACCGATGACCTGGCAGGCTCCCTTAAGGAGCGCACTCATGTCGTATGGTAAGTCGGCTGAACGGGCAAAGGCCAGTTGGGGCCTGTCGCCTTTCAAGCCCAGGAGGGCTACACAGGCTTCCTTCTTCGCCAGGCGCTGGACCAAACCCTTGAGGGTTCCGCCATCGCCCTCGGACAGGATGGCTCTCACGATGCGCAGGCCACCGCGTTCCTCAGCCTCAGCCCAAAGCCTGGCTGCCTCGTAGTCCAGGAGCTGATCTTTGGCCACATTCAGCTCTTTGCGATGGCGTCTGGCCTCCTCGGCCAGTCGGTTGACCGCCTCCACCAGTTCCCAATCCCCTACGCTGAACTGGTTGGCCAACTCGCCGACGATGCGCCTGTGGCGACGGTAGTCGGTCAGGGCTCGCCCCCCGCAAAGGAATTCGACGCGGGTTTCTGAGCCTCGTCGTTCGCTTTTGGTGATTGCGATGGGGCCCACTTCGCCGGCCGCTTTCACGTGGGTACCACCGCAGGGCGAAAGGTCAAAGCCCTCTACCTCGATGATGCGGATGGGACCTGGCACCACGGGTTGCTTGCGCAGGGCCAGGTCTTCCTTACGGTCTTGATCAACGAAATAGGTCCGCACGGGACGGTCAGCGAAGACGACGGCATTGGCCAGGTTTTCAACTTCGTCCAACGGGGCAGCCTCCAGAGGGGCTTTGTCCACGTCAATGGTTGCGGCCTCGGCACCCAGGTGGAATCCCACCGTCTCAGCCCCCAAGAGCCGAAGGAAAGCCTGGGAGAGGATGTGTTGGCCGGTGTGCTGCTGCATGTGATCAAACCGGCGTTCCCAGTCAATCTGGCCATGGACCGTTTCCCCTCCGTTTATCCTGAGTGAAATCGAACGGCTCAGGGCAGGCCCTGCCACCTCGCCACCCACGATGTGCACCACGGCCCCGTCATCCTCCCGCTCGAAGACATCAATGACGGGGATGCCGTTGAGGGTGCCTTGATCGTGGGGCTGGCCGCCGGAGGTGGGATAGAAACAGGTCTTGTCCAGAATCAGCCCCACCCCATCGCCCACAGTGACTCTTTCGAGGACCTGAGCCTGGAACTCTTGTTGATAGGCATCTTCGTGGTACAGTTTCTGGGTCATTCGTCTCCCAGTTGTCAGATCAGTCCGTAGATCAACCATCCTGCCAGCACGAAAAACAGGCTAGCCGTCAGCAGCTTGATGGTTCCCGTTTGACGGCCGATGACACGAGCCAATTGCTCCGATGTGGTGCCAAAGTAGGCCAGCAGGAAAATGACTACCAAGGGCGTGATAAAGGCCAGATTGTAAAGCAATATGTAGAGGTAAGCACTGGCCCTCAACTCTGGTACATCTTGTATGAGAAACATGACCCCTACGTAGAGCGGGCTGGTGCAGGTCAGCAGGATCACGGAAATGACAAAGCCAATGGCAAAGGCCACCAGCACGAAGGCGCGCACGTTAGAACTCTCGCGGATGATACGGTGTACCTGTCGCTGCAAGGGCCTGGGCAAACGCAGGCTTACGTCTTCCGGCCGGCCCTGTCGGGCCGTAAAATAGTCTCGGAAGCTGATAAAGGCCAGAACCAGGCACAAAAGGCCTCCAATACCGGAGATCCAGTTCCTCAAGTCGGACCTCACGGCATCCAAAGGCTCCAGCAGCCGAAGGAGGCCAAAACCTGCCAGCAGATAGGTCAGGAAGACACCCAGGGTGAAAGCCGCACCTACGAAGAGGATCTCACGCCCCTTGCGCCCGCTGAAGGCCAGGTAGGAAATAAAGAAGACGATGGTAGCTAGGGCACAGGGGTTGAGACCGTTGGCCAGGCCGGTGCCTAGAACGGTGAGGAGAGCAGGGGAACCAAGTCTCTCGATGAGGGAGGTTCTCGCTCCGCTGGCCTCTTCTTCTCCAAAGTCCTCCCATATCGCCTCGGCGCCAGTCTGACTATACTTCTTGACGAGGGCTTCCAGGCTCTTGACACTGATCTCACTGGTGAGAAGGTAGTCCCGTCCCACAAACACACTGGGGGTCGTCAGGCGCTCCTCTTCAGGCACGCCGTATTGCTCGCCCAGCCACTCGCTCAGGGCGGCATCGTTCTGGACGTCAAAGGTTTCAACCACCAGATTGGGATATTTGGACTGGAGATAGTTGAGATCATAAGTGACGCGGTCGCACTCCTGACACCCAATCTCGTAGAAGTAGGCTATATGTATAGGGCGATTCTCCGCCTGGGGAGTGGCCGTTACCTCAGGGGTAGGCGGGACCAACAACTCTTCCGAGATAGGATAGTCAGCGCCACCTTCATCCAGGTATCCGTCAATCACCTCCTCCAGATTATCCTTGATGCCGAGTTCTCCCACCATGACCGTATGCCCGACGAACATCATGGGTATGCCACGTTTCTCCGGCGGTATTTTGGCCGCCTCCTCCAAAGAGACGAACAACCCATGGTTATAGGGGTCACTAATGTCGAGGAGCCTGATTTCAATCTGATCGCCGTACTTCTCCTGGATACCGGGCAGGAATTCGTTGATGATAACCTCGCAATGGGGACAGGTCGGGGCATGGAAAAGGAGGATGCGTACCACGCCAAGGGGGACGTCTGTCGAAGTGGGAGTGGCAGTCGGCACAGGGGTGACCAGGGGGGCCAATTGTTCTGGTGAGGGAAAATCCACACCCCCCGCGTCCAGGTATTCTTGAATCAACCCGTCCAGTTGCTCCCGAATGACGTACGAACCAATCAAGGGAGGGGTATGGCCTATGAATATTTCAGGAATGCCCGCCTCTTCTTCGGGTATTCCATATATCTCCTCCAGTGCCAGCACCAACTCAAAATTGGCCTGTTCGGAGATATCGAGGAGCTTGACTTCCAACTGATCACCGTACTTCTCCTGAATGCCGGGCAGGAAATCGTTGATGATGTCCTCGCAGTGAGGGCAAGTTTCCGAATAAAAAAGGAAGATCTGCGCCACAGTCTCCTGGGCTTCAATATCCAAACCCCATCCGGGAAATCCAAGCACAAGTAACACCAGGAAAAAGCTGATCGCTTTTCTCATTCTTTCTTTAGAGTTCTCCTTCTTGCTAGAGGTTTAGTCCAAATCGCTACTGACCTCCATCTGGCTTTCTTTTCGTCCAGTGGTGAGCAGCGATTGTAACCACGCTGGATTATTATACCAGAAATGGCGCAAATAGGAAAGAGGTACAATAGACAGCGTCGGCTCCTTTGTGGACTGTTGCCCACCTGATATTGTACCAGATTTGCCACGAGGAGCCGACAATTGTCATAACCCGGAATGTCCTTGCGTATTGCCAAGAGACAAAACCTCTGGTATAATGAGATTAACCGGAGCCAAAGCCAAGAGAACTAATCCTGTCAAAGGAGGTGATGCAAAATGATCGAGGCTTTCTCTAACATCGCTACCAGCCTGGGGCTCTCTGTCTCGGCGGGTCTGAACGCCTACCTGCCCCTGCTGGTCGTGGCTCTGACGGCCCGCTTTTTCCCTAACTTGATCACCGTGAACGAGCCTTGGGATGTCCTGACCAGTTGGTGGGTCATCGGCGTTCTGGTCGTCCTGCTGGTCATTGAGATGACCGTTGACAAGATTCCAGCCGTGGACAGCGTCAACGACGTCATCCAGACCTTTGTGCGGCCGGTGGCCGGGTCCATCCTCTTCGCCGCCAGTTCTAATGTCATTGCCGACATCCATCCAGTCCTGGCCATGATCTGTGGCCTCATCTTGGCTGGCGGCGTGCACGCGGCCAAGGCCACAGTGCGGCCGGTGGTCACCGGGACCACCGGTGGTACCCTCAACCCAGTCGTCAGCCTGGCCGAGGACATTCTCTCTTTGGCCACGTCCCTGCTGGCCATCCTCGTGCCCATCCTCATCCTGCTCCTGCTCGTGCTGGCTTTCCTCCTTGGACTGCTGTGGTACAGACGACGCAAGGCAAAGGCCAGTTGGTGAGGAATAACTAAACCATCGTAGTAGAAAGGAGAAGTGAAGGTGACAGAAGACTATTTTGCAGAACCGACGGAGAAGAAGAAGAGCAATACCGCCCTGATTATCATCATCGTCGTGGTAGTGGTGCTAATCGTGCTGTGCTGCTGTTGCGTGTTTGGTGTGTGGCTCGTCCCCACCCTCCTCGGCCCATCGGTCGGAAATGTATTCTCCAATATCATTGAAGGATTGGAGACGACGCCCGTCCCCTGAGCAAGCTAAGAGCTTATCCGAAAAGTGCTCCCCGCCCCGTCTTCAGGGCGGGCGTCCCTGGGGTACGTGGGCTGGAGCGGATTTTTCGAATAGGTTCTAGGTACTTGTGGAAACTCTTCGATGTAAGCGTGCTACCCCATTCGCTTCCAAGGAGGTGTCTATGCTCTGTCCAAATTGCGGCACTGAGAACGCAGAGGGAAGCACCATCTGTCAGTCGTGCAGTGCGTCATTGACTTCGCCCGCTCCCCGGCCCCTGGCACAGGCAACTGTGCGCCCCGCACCAACAAGCGGATTGGCCATAGCCAGCCTGATATTCGGCATCCTGGGCCTCACTCTGCTGCCCACCCTGGGCAGTGTACTGGCCGTCATCCTTGGATACATGGCCAAGAGCGAGATAAACAGCAGCGCCGGACAACTGGAAGGGAGCGGCCTGGCTACGACGGGTGTGGTGCTCGGATACATAGGGCTGGGTCTAGCCCTGTTGGCAATCGTGGCCGTCCTTCTCGGTTGGCTGGGCATCTGTGGCTGCAGCCTCTGTTCCCTACTCTCTGTGCCTTTCATGGAAGAGAGAGGATCTGCTATTCTGATGATGCTGACACTCTAGGCCATTGAGTTGCCGTCCCATTTCTCCTCCGTCAAGGCCTGTCCTGAGCGTGGTCGAAGGGCTCAGTCCAGTGGGTCAATCCCCCATCCCATGTAGGAAAAAGAGAACTGTGGAGGGACACTCCCCACACCCCCCGACCGTTAGGCTGAGCCTTCGTCCCGAGCTCAGGCCGAGGGGCGCTCACGACGAAGCCTGCTGCGCAAGTTAAGAGGATCTAAGCATGGGGCGTTCGCAGTTGAAAGAACAGTTGTCATCTATCCCGGCCAAGCCCGGCGTCTATTTGATGAAAGATGAGAAGGGTAAGGTCATCTACGTGGGCAAGGCGGTAAACTTGCGCAACCGGGTGCGCTCCTATTTCCACGCCTCAGCCAACCACTCCCCCAAAACACACTACCTGAGGCAAGACATCGCTGACCTGGATTTCATCGTCACCGCTTCGGAACTGGAGGCACTCATTCTGGAGTGCAACCTGATCAAGAAATACCAGCCCAGGTACAATGTCAGGCTCAAGGACGACAAACGCTATCCCTACATCAAGATCACCTGGCAGGAGCCCTATCCTCGCATCTACACTGTCCGCCGGATGCAAAGCGACAGCGCAAAATACTACGGCCCCTTTACTGCTACCTGGGCTGTCTCCCAGACTCTGGATCTGCTGCGCAAGATCTTCCCCTATCTGACCTGCAAGCGGGAGATCACGGGCCAGGACAAACGGGCCTGCCTCTACTATCACATCGGTCGCTGTCCAGGGCCTTGCATCGGAGCTGTGTCGCAGGAAGAGTACCGCGTCCTGGTGAGCCAAATCTGCCGCTTTCTGGAGGGCAAATCGGAGGAGATCATAGACGACTTACGCACTCAGATGATGGCCGCCTCGGAGAGGATGGAGTTCGAACGGGCCGCAGCCGTGCGCGATCAGATCGTCGCTCTGGGACGAGTCATCGAGCGCCAGAGGGTCGTCTCATCAGCTCTGGCCGATGAAGATGTCATCGCCTTCGCCCGCCAGGATGGCGATGCCTGCGTGCAGGTCTTCTTTATCCGCCGGGGCAAGCTCATCGGGCGAGAGTACTTCGTCCTGGAGGGCACCGCCGACGAGGACGCCAGGCAGATCATGACCTCTTTCGTCAAGCAGTTCTACGACAAAGCCGCCTACGTGCCATCCGAGGTCCTTCTGCAAAGCGAGATTGACGAGGCTCTGATCATCCAATCCTGGCTGAGGAGCAAACGGGGCACCAAGGTGACGCTGAAAGTGCCCCAGCGGGGGCAGAAAAAGGACCTGGTCCAAATGGCGGCCGAGAACGCAGCCGAGACCCTGGCCCACTTGCGGGCCCAATGGCTGCTCGACGAGGGCAAAAGTGTGGAGGCTCTGGCAGAGTTGCAGGAGCATCTGGAACTGGCCCAACCCCCAGCTCGTATCGAGTGCTACGACATCTCCAGTATCCAGGGGAAGGCAGCCACAGGCAGCATGGTGGTCTTTGTCAAAGGAGTGCCCAGGAAGAGCGATTATCGGCGCTTCAAAATCCGCACCGTCGAAGGGGCCGATGACTATGCCATGATGCAAGAGGTGTTAAGAAGAAGATTCCGCAGAATGGCAGAGGAGACAGAGGAGAAGGGAGCATTAATGAAAGACAAAGCCGTTCGACTGAGCTCGACGAAGTCTCACGACGAAGCTTGGACCATTCTGCCCGACCTGGTTGTCGTTGATGGGGGCAAGGGGCAACTCAACACTGCTTTGGAGGTGATGGACGAATACGGCTTGGGAGAAGCTGTGCCTGTGGTGGGCTTGGCCAAAGAGCGAGAGGAAATCTTCGTCCCCGGCCAACCCCAGCCTATCCTGCTACCTCGCGGCTCCCAGGGACTTTTTCTGATGCAGCGTATCCGCGACGAGGCCCATCGCTTCGCCCTTCACTACCACCGCCGTTTGAGAGAAAAGAAGGCTTTGACCTCAACTTTGGAGGAAATACCCGGTATTGGCCCCAAGCGTCGCCAGGCCCTCCTCAAGCGTTTCGGCTCCCTCGAGGGCATCCGCCAGGCCAGCCTGGAGGAACTGGCCGCTGTGCCGGGGATGAGCCGCGCAGCGGCCCAGCAGGTCAAAGAGTTTCTGTGATGAAATCGCGTCGTAGGGGGCTGACCGCCCCCAGGGAAATTTATGTTATGTGGGAGACACTCCCACACCCCCAGGCGGGGGCTCCGCCTCCCATCTGCTCAGAGAGACATATATGACTGGGAACATCGTCGCCCGCCTGAAGAGCACACCTATCTTTGCCGCCCTGTCCGAGGAAGACATCCAACGCATCGTCCCCCTGGTCAGCGAAACTCACTACCCCAAGGGGGCCGCCATCGTGCGCCAGGGAGAGCGCGACGACACCTTCTACATTGTTGACAGCGGCCAGGTGGTGGTACTGCGCCGCACGGAGCCAGGAGCGCCCCAGGCCGTGCTGAGCTACCTGGGCCCCGGCCAGTATTTCGGCGAGGTGGCCCTTTTGACCGGGCGGCCGCGGAATGCCACGGTGCAGGCCACCCTGGATACCCATCTCCTCTACCTGAGGAAGGCGGATTTCGATCGCTTGCTCAGCAAGTATCCGCACCTGCGCGATATACTTAGCGTTGAGGCCGAGTTGCGTGAGTGGCTGAGCGCCAAGCGCTTCCCCTGGCAATCCCCCGACGAAGTGACGGCATGCTTTTCTCATAAACACTGGTTTGTACTGGCCCGCTCGATTTTCGTGCCCGGCCTCTTGTTGTTGCTCCTCCTGGGCACAGCAACGACGCTCAGCCTTTTCGACATGGGCATCGAGCTGACTTTGGGTCTCATGTGGGCTCCATTGCTAGTAGTGGTCACAGTGCTTGCGGCCTGGCTGCTTTGGAATTGGTACGACTGGATAAACGATTATTATGTAGTCACCAACAAACGGGCCGTCCATGTGGAGAGGGTCGCCCTGATCTCCACGCGACGCGACGAGGCCCCTCTGGGCAGGCTTCAGGACGTTTCGGTAGTCACCCCCGGTATCCTGGCCCACTTCCTCGGCTTTGGCGATGTTATCCTGCAAACCGCCGGTGCGACGGGACAGGTGGTGTTTCGATATCTTTCGGACCCGAACAGGGTGAGGGAGCGGCTCTTTGAGATGATGACCGTCGCCAAGCAAGAGATGATCACGGAGGAAAGACAACGGATCCGGACTGCATTGCGCAGCCAGCTCAGACGGGCAGAGGAGGCGGAAGAGAAACCAGAGCAGAGCCCGCTTCCCCAACCCTCAGAGGCTGCGCCATCCGGCCAGGAAGGGGGAGGCCTGGAGCTTCTCAAGACAACGGGCCTTTACAGGGGGCTGGCCCAGATGCGGCTGTTCGATTTTTTACGCCGTCCTCACGTGCCCCGCATGCGAATCGAAGAGAAGGGGACCATCACCTGGCGCAAGCACTGGTTTATCCTGGTGCGGCGTATCATTTTCCCTGTCTTCTTCCTGGGCCTGACCTTGGCGGCCATGATCTTCGTCCGGCGTCTCCCCCCCAATGCACTTCCCTACCCTGTGTCCCCCTTTGTGGTCATGTCGGGCCTGCTTTCCGTAGCCGACGCATTCTGGCTGATGGTTCGCATCCGGCGTTGGCGGAACCAAGTTGCCGAAGAGACGCAGAAGAAGGGCCCTCTCAGCGCCCGCCAGCGGGGATCTCTGTGGTGGAGTCAAATGGCAATGCCTCTGGCATGGCTGGTGTGTATCGGGGTAGTATTTGCCTTCGGGCTTCTTTTCCCGCGCCGAACCACCCTGCTTTCCTTTATTGGAAGCTATTTGTTTCTGTCCTTCCCCCTCCTTCTCTGGTTCCTATGGCGGTGGGAAGACTGGAGCAACGACGTTTACATACTGACTTCCAATCGCATCATTGACATCAAGCGGATCCCCTGGTTTATGCGTGAGTCGCGGAGGGAAAGCAGCCTGGACGTGATCCAGAACATCTCCTATGATATCCCGGGGGTCATCGCCCACATCTTCCAGATTGGCACCGTGATCATCGAGACGGCCGGGCGGGCTGGCAACTTTGTCTTCGAATGGGTTGCCGATCCCGCCGGGGTGCAGGCCGACATCTTCCGGCGGATGGATGAGTTCGAAGAGAGTGAGAGGCAGAGCGAGCGGCGGAGACGCGAGCAGGAACTGCGGGATTGGTTTTCGGTCTATCAGGAGATGGTGGCCCAAGGCGACATCCCCGGCAAGTCCCCGTCCGAGGAATGGGAACAGTGAGCGTGTAGCGGGGTTTCTAACAGGAGATCTTTTCGCGAGTACACGCCTATCGCAAGTGAAGAGCCAGAGGGAAAGTCAGGCAAAGATGGAAAGATGGGCTGATTGGCTTGCCGACTACCACAGGTTGGCATCTGGACAAGGACAAATGGAAGACGAGTCACGCCCGTAAACTTTTCCCCTAACCACTTGTGTGGTATAATAAAAATCCCAATCGCCCAGTGACGGCAGCTTTTTTGTCCTGTCCTGGAGCAACTTTCAAATCCATCGGGAGAGAGTACTCAATGGAGAGGAGGTGATAGCCGAAGACATATCTTCCGAAGGAGTTCACAATGGTTCCAGATTTAGTCAAGACTAAGTAAGGAGGAAAGAAATGAATAGCAAGTTATGGGTTATGTTGGCCCTGGTAACCATCGTGGCCATGGTGGCAGTGGCCTGCGGGCCAACTCCTGCACCAACTGAAGCGCCCGCTCCAACCGAGGCGCCGACGGAAGCGCCCGCCCCGACCGAGGCCCCACCAGAGGTCAAGTTCAGGGTGGGCATGGTCTCGGACGTGGGTGGCATTGACGATGCCAGCTTTAACGAGAACACCTGGAAGGGCTTGCAGGACGCCCAGGAGCAGTTGGGCGTCGAGGCCACCTTCCTGGAGTCCCAGGCCCAGGCCGACTATGAGAACAACATCACCG
>JBGVTF010000478.1:0-4959 GCA_041862415.1 Anaerolineae bacterium
TAGCATCCGGGCAGTGGGCACCTCGGCCGCGAACTATTCCATTGGCATAAAGTATACCACAAAGACAGGGGAGTGTCAAAATCCCGGTTAACAGAGCAAGGCTCATGACCCTAGCGTCTGACACGCCGTGGTCATGAGCCTTTTGAGGGCTTGCCAGGACGGGTTTCTGGCTACCACTGTGGCACCACTCCTACACCGCAACAGTGGTGATTGCGGTACAGGCGGTACAGGTGATTCGGATTCGGTGGGCCAAAAGTGATCTCGAGAGGCCCCTTTCGGCGCTACTCCACCGACGTTTGGCTCACCCCCTGAACTCTTGCCGCCAATTCTCCATGCTGGGTGCGGCTAGATCAATTCATCCAGCGGTCGACACTCCAACTCGTGGGCAATGGCCACCCCATCACAGGTAAGGTGGCCATCGTAGGTGTTTACCCCTTTGGCCAAGGCGCTGTCGCTCCTCACCGCCTCGACGAAGCCAAAGTTGGCCAGCTTGAGAGCGTAGGGCAAGGTGGCGTTGCTCAGGGCGTAGGTCGAAGTCCGTGGCACCGCTCCAGGCATATTGGTCACGCAGTAGTGGACAACGCCGTCCAGGACGAAGACGGGATCGCTGTGGCTGGTGGGTCGGGTGGTCTCGATGCACCCTCCCTGGTCAACGGCCACGTCCACGATGACGCTGCCTGGGTTCATGGTCTTGATCATCTCCCGGGTCACCAGGTGCGGGGCCTTGGCTCCAGGCACGAGCACCCCGCCGATAGCCACGTCGGCGTGTCGCACCGAATCAGCGATGTTACGAGGGTTGGAGCTAAGGGTGGTGAGATTTCTCCCATGCAAGACCTCGTCGAGGTAGCGCAGCCGGTCGGCGTTGATGTCAATGATGGTGACATGGGCCCCCATGCCCAGAGCCACCATGGCCGCGTTGATGCCCACCGTTCCACCGCCGATGATTACCACGTCAGCCGGTCGCACACCGGGCACAGCGCCCAGCAACTTGCCCCGTCCCCCGTTCATCTTCTCCAGGTAATGAGCGGCAACCTGCACAGCCATCCTGCCGGCCACCTCGCTCATGGGCGTCAGCAGCGGGAGGGAACCGTTGGGCAACTGGACCGTCTCGTAAGCAATGGCGGTGACCTTGCGCTCAAGCAACTGTTTGGTCACCTCCGGCTCTGCCGCCAGGTGCAAGTAGGTGTAAAGGAGCAGACCCTCGCGCAGGAACTCGAATTCCTGGGATAGAGGCTCTTTGACCTTCATCACCATCTCGGCCTGGTTCCAGGTCTTCGCTGCATCGCTCACGATCTCTGCTCCGGCCTCAGCGTACTCCTCATCTGGGAAGCCGCTGCCCTCGCCAGCGCCGGCCTGTACCAAAACCGTGTGACCAGCCTGGATTAGCGTTTCCGCTCCACCGGGCGTGAGCGAGACCCGATACTCGTTGTCCTTTACCTCTTTTGGAATACCAATGATCATCGTTGATCCTCCTTAAAAGAATTTTGTTTTTTGATCTCACCATTAAATGGGGAGATGTCTGAAAATGTTATTCAACGCAAGGTGCGTGAATCAAAGACCAGGTATCGGCCTGCTCCTTATAGGCAAGCTCATAATGATCTCCATCATCTGCTACCACTCGAAAATGCGGCCCTTCAGGTGTACGCCAGGCCCGCTCGACCTTCTGGACGACGTGGCGGCGGCCCCGCCAGACGAAGGCGCGTGGTTCCTGGGCGTAGGTGTGGCCCGAATAACATTCGACAATCAGTTCCATTGGCTACAGTCCGAGTCCCTTGAGATACTCCCGGAGCGGTGGACCGAGGTGGCTGTCTTGGAGAGCCAGGGCGATGAAGGTTTGCAACAGGCGCAGTGGGTCGCCGGTGGTGTACCAGGTCCCTTTGATGGGCTGAGCTACGACCCGCTTCCGCCGGGCAAGAGTCAACATGGCGTCGGCCATCCACAGCTCCCCCCCCTTGCCCAATTCCCGCTTGTCAAGGATGTCAATGACTTCATAAGGTAAGACGAACCTACCTATCTGGATAAGATTGGAAGGGGCCTGTCCAGGCTCTGGCTTCTCGATGAGATTTTCGATTTCGGGCACCTCAGTGCCCTCTTTGAGCTTGATGCAGCCATAGAGGTGGGTTTCCTCCCAGGGCACTTCGTAGGCGGCCATGGCCGCGGCAGGCTTGTAGCGCTCATAGGCGTCCATTACCTGGCGCACGCCAGGTGGGTTCGCATCAATGACGTCGTCGCCAAACATGTAGACGAACATTTCGTCTTTGCTGATGAAGGGGCTGGCCGCCAGCAGGGGACTGCCGTTGCCGTAGGGCAGATCGGTTCCCTGGCGGACGAAGGCAAAGTTGGCCAGTTGCGAGACACGCCTGACCTCCTCCAGGTGGTGCCATTTGCCCGTCGCCTCCAGGGTCTGTTCCAGTTCAGGTACCGAGTCAAAATGGTCAGTGATGGCATGGCTGCCTCGCCGGATCACCAGAATGATGTCGGTGATGCCCGAATCCACGGCCTCTTCCACGACGTGTTGGAGGATGGGACGATCCAGCACAGGGAGCATCTCCTTGGGCACAGCTTTGGTAGCTGGCAGGAAGCGCGTCCCCAGCCCGGCGGCAGCAATGACGGCTTTGGTGATTGTCATGTGTCACGTCTCCTCATTGAGAATGTGTGAATTCCCCGACAGACTTATCGGTCAAACCTACCCAGAACCAGGCAGGCGTTTTGTCCTCCCAGACCAAAAGAATTGGAAAGGACGACGTTGACCTGAGCGGAACGGGCCACGTTGGGCACATAGTCCAGATCGCACTCGGGATCGGGGGTCTCGTAGTTGATAGTGGGGTGGATGACGTTGTCCCGGATGGTGAGGGTGCAGGCCAGGGCTTCGATAGCCCCAGCCCCACCCAGCGTGTGGCCGATCATAGACTTGGTGGAACTGACGGGCACTTTGTAGGCACGCTCGCCGAAGAGCGTCTTGATAGCCCGAGTCTCAGCAGCGTCACCGACAGGCGTGCCAGGACCGTGAGCGTTGATATAGTCAATTTCAGTTATATCCACCTGTGCATCCTCCAGAGCCCAACGCATGGCCAGCACCGGCCCGACACCCGCCGGATCTGGAGCGGCCATGTGGTAAGCATCCGATGAGCAGCCATACCCCAGGAGTTCGGCATAAATGCGAGCCCCCCGCCCCATAGCCTGCTCCAGACGCTCCAGGATAAGCACAGCACATCCTTCGGCGATGACAAACCCATCTCGATGGGCCTCGAAAGGACGGCAAGCCTTCTCCGGTTCCTCGTTACGCCTGGATATTGCTCTCATGGCGGCAAAGCCACCGAAAGTCATCTCGCAGATAATAGCCTCCACCCCGCCGCTGATGATGACGTCGGCTGCTCCACGGCGGATGACCTCGGCCGCCTCGCCAATAGCCTGGGTGCCGGAGGCGCAAGCAGTCGAGACCGTGGAATTGTAGCCTCTGGCCTGGAAAGCCCAACTGACGTGGTGGGCCGGCATATTGGGCACGCCCGAAGCGACAGTAAAGGGACTGACCCGCGAGAGCCCCCTCTCCCACAGCGTGCGCAGACCTTGCTCAAACTGGTCAAGGCCACCCACGGTGCTGCCGAGGAGAACGCCCACTCTCTCCTCATCGGTGAAGGGCAGCGACAGCCCGGCATCGGCCAGGGCCTCCTGGGCAGTGGCAATGGCCAGTTGCGAGCAGCGAGCCATACGCCGCGCTTCTTTGAAGTTGATGTACTGCTTGGGATCAAAGCCCTTTACCTCGCCAGCGATACGGGAGGGAAAGGAGCTGGCATCGAATTGGGTGACGGGACCCACCCCCGACCTGCCGGCCACCAACCCCTCCCACGTTTCCTTTACCGTCAAACCTAGAGGCGTGATGGCCCCCATGCCCGTGACGACAACTCTTTCGCTCATGCTGCGCTGTCTTGCCATGCTACTCTCTTTCCGCTACACACTCCCAGCTATCCCCTCCTTGATCGCTTCCAGCATACCCTTTTCCACAGCCTCTTTGCTCACGCGGACCATGTTCTTGATGGCCTTGGCGTTGGAGCGGCCATGGCCTACGATGACCACTCCATCCACTCCTAGCAGGGGCGCGCCGCCGTACTCGGTGTAGTCCAGGCGGCTCTTCACCTCCCGCAGAGCGCTCCTGGCCAGCAGCGCGCCGAGCACGGCCGTGGGCCTCTTCTTAATCTCCTCTTCCATGACCTCCATCAGAAGGCTGGCCACGCCCTCAGACAGTTTTATAACGACGTTCCCACTGAAGCCATCGGTGACCACCACGTCGGCCAGGCCAGCGGGGATGTCCTTGCCCTCCACGTTGCCGATGAAATTGAGGTCACTTTCCTTGAGCAGCTTGAAGGCTTCCTTGACCAGAATGCTGCCCTTGCCCTCCTCCTCGCCCGTGGAGACGATGCCCACCCTGGGGTTGGGGATGCCCAGCACCCGTTCGGCGTAGGCGCTGGCCATGATTCCAAATTGCAGCAGGTAGACGGACCTGCAATCGGTGTTGGCTCCTACATCACAAATGAAGCACAAGCCCTTCCGAGTCGGGAAGACAGTGGACAGGGCCGGACGTCTGATGCCTTTGATCCGGCCCAGGTGGAAGAGAGCCGCCGCCAGCGCGCCGCCCGAATTGCCAGCGGTGGTAAAGGCCTCGGCCTCCCCGTCCTTCACCAAGTTCATGCCCACCACCATAGAGGAGTCCTTCTTCTTCCTGGCGGCCATGGACGGTTCGTCGGTCATCTCGATGACCTGGCTGGCGTGGACGATGGGTAGCGACAGCCCGGCCGTGTCGTGCTTGGCCAGTTCAGCTTCCACCACCCCCTGGGGACCCACCAGCACCACCTCTATCCCGTACTCCCTGGCGGCCATCACCCCGCCCTCTGCCGCCACCTCTGGGGCGTGGTCGCCGCCCATCGCGTCTAGCACAATTCTCATGTGAACCTCCCTCGCTTT